>JBBQCV010000202.1:0-6593 GCA_038319115.1 Burkholderiales bacterium
GCGCCTTGCCGGGTCGGTGGAGTTCGCCGGCCTCAAGGCCGCGCCCAACTACGCGCGTGCCGGCGTGCTGCTCGCCAAGGGGCGCGAGCTTTTTCCCCACCTCGACACGAGCCGCACCTCCGAGTGGATGGGGCACCGTCCTTGCCTGCCCGACAGCCTGCCGGTGATCGGTCCGGCCCCTGGCACGGACAATGCGTGGCTTGCCTTTGGCCACGGCCACGTTGGAATGTGCGGCGGCGCCACGACAGGCCGCGAGATCGCCAACCTCGTTGCGGGGCGCACGCCGCAGGTCGACCTCGCGCCGTTCCGGGCCGACAGGTTCTGAGTCGATCGACGGCGCGTTGAAGTGCATCGCACCGTGCCGCGCACCGACGAACCACCGAACGAGCGAAGCACCGAAGTACCGAACAAACGGATTCACGCTACCAATTCCAGGAGCCCGCATGAAAAAGATCTTGAGACTCGCACTTTCGGCGCTGCTTTTAGCAGCCGCGGCCGGCGCACATGCGCAGGGTTACCCCAGCAAGCTGGTGCGCATCGTGGTGCCTTTCCCGCCCGGCGGCAGCACCGACCTGCTGGCGAGGAAACTCGCCGAGAAGTTGCAGGCCTCCATGGGCCAGTCGGTCATCGTCGAGAACAAGCCCGGCGCGGGTGGCGCGGTGGGTTCGGACTTCGTCGCCAAGTCGGCTCCTGACGGCTACACCCTGCTGGTGGGCGTGACCGGCTCGCACGGCATCAGCGTGACCCTCAACCCGAAGCTGCCTTACCACCCGCTCAGGGATTTCGTGCCGATCACCTCCATCGTGTCGGCGCCACTGGTGATCGTGGTGGGGCCCGCGTTCCCCGCCACCACGCTGGCGGAATATATTGCGTATGCGAAAACCCGCCCCGAGCAGGTGACGCACTCCTCGCCCGGCAACGGCACATCAATGCACCTCACCGGCGAGATGTTCAACCAGGCTGCAGGGACCAAGCTCCTGCACGTGCCCTACAAAGGCAGCGCGGGTGCGGTCAACGACCTGATCGGCGGCCAGGTGCAGTCGATGTTCGGCGATTTCCTCGTCGTGCTGCCGCAGGTCAAGGCGGGCCGCATCAAGGCGCTCGCGGTCACCTCGGCCCGGCGCCATCCGCTGCTGCCCGACGTGGCCACCGTGGCCGAGTCGGGCTATCCGGGGTTCGAGGCGCTGTCGTGGCAGGGCCTGTTCGCCCCCGCGGGCACGCCGCCGGAAATCGTGGCGAAGCTGAACGCGGAGACCCTCAAGGCCCTGTCGAGCGAGGATTTCCGCGAATCGTTTGCGCGGCAGGGATTCCTTGTCGCGGGCGGCACGCCGCAGGAGTTCCGCGCGTTTATCGAAACCGAGATCCCCAAGTGGGCGAGGATCATCAAGACCGGCGGGGTCACGCTGCAGTAATTTGCCGCCGCGCAGTCGGGAAAGCTCCTCGAGCGCGGCCCGGCCGGGCGGCGGCCTACTTCTGGTCGAAGAACTCGGCATTGAAATCGGCGGCCACCGGCTTGGCGGCGTGGATGCGCGCGGCGTCTTCCTCTTCGAAGGCTTCGGCGAGCTTGAAGCTCAGTTTCGCCATGCTGCCCGCCTTGCCCGGATCGGGCACCTTCGCAATGAGCTGCACATAGATCTCGGCCGCGAGGTCGCGCACCGGCCGGCCGACCGAGTGCGTCTCGAGCGCCGCCGGCGCTGCTTTGGGGGGGGCTGCGTGTCCGCTCATGGGAATCCGATCGAAGTGGGTTGCGCTGAAGGGGATCGATCTTAAGCCAGAAGCGCCCGCCCCGGACCGCGATCGCCCCGCCTGGGGCGCCTTCGCTCGCCCCCGCCTGGGGCACCGTCGATCACGCCGCCTTGGGGGCCGGCGATGCCGCCTTGGCCGCGCCCGCTGCATCGGCCGGAATTCCATAGCCTGCCATGAGGCCGTCCACCACCGCGTGGTAGTGATCCCACGGTGCTTCGCGGAAATTGTGGTTGCGGATGATGAACGAAGCGCCAGCGTAGAATTTTTCGTACTGCGCATGCCGCCCCGCGAACTCCGAGCCCACGAGGTCCCAGGCGAGCTTGAACAGCTTCATGCGCTCCACCGCCGGCAACTGCGGCGTCTGCCAGTACGTTTCGAACTCCTCGCGCATCGCCGGGTCGGCCATCACCGTGATGTCGGCGGGCATCTGGAACACCGACCCGCCGCACAATTCGCGCAGGATGTCGATGATCGCGGAGTGCCCCTCGGTGCACCAGTTGAGCGCCGCGTACATGTAACGCCGGTTGTACGTCTTGTAGCCGGCGGGCCAGTCTTCGGCATCCTGGATCTGGCCGGCGATCATGCCGCCCAGGGTCGCCTCGAGCGCGCTGAGGCGGCCGAGCGTCTCCCTCACCGCGGGAATCTGGTCGGCGCCCGAGGCCTGCGCCACGCGCGAGGCCACGCCCACGATGAGCTGCATCTTGGCGTGGAAGCGCACGTTGGACTGGTGATTGCCGTAGCAATGCGCGGGGGTCTTGATGTAGATCTCGCGCGCGAGCACGGCGTCGTTGTGCACGAACACTTTCTCCCACGGCACCTTGACCTCGTCGCACATGACCATGCTGTCGGTCTCGTCGAAGCGGTAGGTAAGCGGGTTCTCGAACTCGACTTTGGCATCGCGCTCGAACGGCTTTCTCGACCACAGCGTGAGCCCTTTGGCGTTCACCGGCACCGCGCAGGTGATCGACTCGGCCAGCTGCGTGGGCGCGAGCGGGATCAGGTTGCCGACCCAGATCTCGTTGGAGAACACCGCGCCGGTGGCGAGCATCTTCATGCCCGAGATGACCACGCCGTCGTCGTCCTCACGCACCACGCGCAAGGTCGGGATCGGCAGGTTCTGCTTGACGTAGAACTCGGGATTGCGCGCGGCCTGCGGCGGGATCACCGCGTAGCAGGCGTAGGTGTCGTTCTCGCGCATGTGCTGGTAGTAGCGCAGCAGGTTGTCGGCGTACTTGCCGAACACTTCGGCATTGGTGGCCATGCCGGTGACGAAGCTCGACACGTGGTCGGGCGAGCGGCCCAGGTGCCCGTAGCTCAAATTGGCGATCGCGCGATGCAGGTGGGTGCGCTTCTCGAGGTCGGCCTTGCTGCGCGCGGGAAGGAAGTACGCGCTGTAGCGCTGGCCGCCGTCCTCGTAGCTCATGGCGTCGCGGTTCTCCGGCGCGCACTTGAGGTCGTAGATCGACGCGATCGAGTGCGCGGCATTGCGAAACGCCGGGTGGGTGGTGACGTCGGTGACTTTCTCCGCGCCGATGTACACAGTACGCCCGTCGCGCAACTGCTCGAGGTGTTCCTTGCCGGTTTTCAACATAGCGTGTTCCTCATCTCATTCCGCGCGCCTTTCGCGCGGCTAATTCTGACCCTCCCCCTCGGGGGGAGGGGTGGGAGGGGGTCTTCATCCCCTTTCGTAGTAATGAATTTCATACATCAGGCAGCCGTTCTTCGACGAGAACGGGCCGTGGTCCACGCCGGGCGGGCGGCAGGCATAGGTGAAGGCGTTGGACGTCTCGCCGCCCTTGCCCTTGTCGTCGTTGCCCACGATGAGGTCGCCCTGCACGAGGAACACCTCTTCCCAGTGGTCGTGCACGAAGGGCACGGTGGAAAACGCGCCCGGGTCGAGCTTGAGCAGGCGCGTGCGGCTGCCGCGCTTGGCGGTCTCGTCGAGGTCGGTGGCGAGCACCTTCTGGGTGAAGCCGGGCGGGTAGCCGGGCGGCACTTCCCAGCCGTTCTTCATGTCGACGCCGACGAATTCGAGGTGCTGCTTTGGAGCTAGGGCCATGGCGGTCTCCGTTGCGGTGTGTAGAGGCGGAATTGCGGTTTCAGGCGGCGCGGCTGTCGATTCCGGCCGGGTAGTGGGATGCGAGATAGTCGATGAGGGCGGTAGCGCGGTCGCCGCAGCCGACGAGTTCGCCTGCGAGGCCGCGCAGCGCCGCGAACCGCCGGCGATCGAGGCACGCAAACAGCACGTCATTGACCTGTTGCTGCACCGGGGCCAGGGTACGCGCGAGCGATTCGCCGGCCTTGCTGATCGACAACAGCACGCGCCGTCCATCGGCCGGGTCGCCCGCCTTGGCGAGCACGCCCTTGGCGACCAGCTTGTTCACTTCGAGCGTGATGAACGCACCCGAGCGGTGCAGCCTTTCGGCCACCTGCCCGACGCTGATGCCGGCAGCGGCGGCGCCTTCGACCTGCTGGAAGCGCTTCACCGCCATGAAGATCTCGTACTGCACGCCGGTCAGGCCGACGATGGAACCGAATCCGTCGCGGCACGCCTCGATGTGGTGGGCGAACGCCATGAGGTCGTGCACCAGCCCGCGGAACTCTGAATCCGACCCGGCCACGAGGAGCTCGGGCTTGGATACGGTGGCCGCATTTATGCGCGACACGGCCTTGCGGCGGGAAGGGGATGCGCTGGTTTTCCTGGATGGCATCGGGGTGTGCTTGACAGCGGTTTCTGCAACCGGTTAAGTTAGCCCCGTAAATTACCTTTGTCAACAAGCTTTCTTTTAAAGCCAACCATGCCAATGAAGCCGACCCTGACCTCCTCCCTCCTGCCAGCGCTGACCACGCTGGTGCTCTCCGCAGTATTTGCGACGACGGCCTGCGCGCAGGCCTGGCCCACCAAGCCGGTGCGCATCGTGGTGCCCTATGCCCCGGGCGGGATCACCGACACCGTGACGCGCCTCACCGCGCCCAAGATCCAGGAAGCCATCGGCCAGACCGTCATTGTCGAGAACAAGGTCGGCAACGGCGGGGCGATCGCCACCGAGTACGTGGCCAAGAGCGCCCCCGATGGCTACACCCTCCTGATGGGCTCGGCCGCGCCGCAGACGCTCAACCAGTACATCCAGAAGCTGGGGTACGACGGCCTCAAGGACTTCGCCCCGGTCACCCTCATCAACACCAACCCGCTGGTGCTGATGACCCACCCGTCGCTTCCAGTGCAGAACGTGCGCGAGTTGATCGCTTTGGCCAAGGCGCAGCCGGGCAAGCTCAACTTTGCCGGCGCGGGCGGCCTCACCCAGTTCAGCGGCGAGATCTTCAAGTACATGTCGGGCACCGACATCGTGTACGTGCCGTACAAAGGCGGCGCACCCGCCACCGCCGCGGCCGTGGCCGGGGATACCCAGCTGACTTTCGCCAACTACTCCGACGCGCTGCCACAGATCCGCGCGGGCAAGCTGCGCGCGCTGGGCATCACCAGTGCCAAGCGTTTTCCGCAGTCGCCGGAGGTGCCCACCATCGCCGAGGGAGGCATCCCCGGCTACGCAGTGGATTCGTGGAACGGGTTGTTTGCCCCTGCCGGCACGCCGCCGGAGATCGTCAACCGCGTCGCCCTCGCGGTGCAGCAGGGGTTCCGCGATCCCGCGTTGCGCAAGCGCATGGAAGACATGGGCGCGACGCCAGTGGGCGACACGCCGGAACAGTTTCGCGCCTTCGTCGCCTCCGAGATGCAGAAGTGGGGTAACTTCGTCAAGTCGACAGGCATCAAGGTCGAACAATAATCCCGGCCCGGCGTCGAACGCCGGGCACCCACTTTCCAGCATCTCCAAGGACTCCTGTATGGACGCCAGCAACCAGGTCGTGATCGACACCAGTTTCCGCTCGGCGCTGCGACGCATGCAGCAGGCCGGGCGCATCGACACCTACAAGAACGAAGCCGACCCCGAGTACCAGGTCGCCGGCATGATGAAAAAGCTCGACGGCGGGCCGGCGCTGCTGTTCCCACGCGTCAAGGGCCACACCATGCCGGTGCTGGGCAACATGCTCTCGTGCCGCGAGAACTGCGAGGCCGCGTTCGGCGTGGACTACCTCGGCATCCGCCAGTTCGTCGCGCGCGCCCTAGGCAACCCCGTGGCACCCGTGGTGGTCTCCAAGGCCCCAGTGCACGAGAACGTGCACCGCGAGTTCGACCTCGGCAAGATGCTGCCGATCCTGCGCCACACCGATGGCGACAGCGGCCGCTTCATCACCGCCGGCATCGTGGTGGTGAAGGACCCGGAGACCGGCGTCTACAACGCCTCCTACCATCGCCTGCAGCTCATCGGGGCGAAACGCACCGCGATCAAGCTCGACTTCGGCCGCCACCTGCGCGCGGCCTACGAACGCGCCCAAAAGCTGGGCAAGCCGCTGCCGATCGCGGTCTGCATCGGCACCGACCTTGCCGTCCACTACACCGCCGCCACCATGGGGGCGCAGATGCCGGAGTCGGCCGACGAACTCGCCATCGCAGGTGGGCTGCGCGGCGAGCCGCTGCCGGTGGTCAAGGGCGTGAGCCAGGACCTGCTCTACCCGGCCGAGACCGAGATCGTGCTCGAAGGTGTGCTGCTGCCCGGGCAGACGGTGCGCGAAGGCCCGTTCGGCGAATTCGTCGGGTACCTGTCGCCCGAGGGCGATGCGCCGATTTTCGAGGTCAGCGCGGTGGCCCACCGCAACGACCCGCTGTACTTCGCCATCAACGGCGTGGGCCGCGAGACCATCATGCTGCGCAAGTACGTGATGGAAGCGAGCCTGCTCAAAGCCCTGCAGGCGGCCACGCCGATCGTGAACGACGTTGAGATGACCGC
>JBBQCV010000203.1:0-6580 GCA_038319115.1 Burkholderiales bacterium
TCGCGGCGCATCGACGAACTGACGCGAAGCTATTCCAGGCTGCGCGACGAAGGCGTGATCGTCGTGCACGACGAAGTCACCGCTATCGAC
The DNA here is from genome assembly GCA_038319115.1 of Burkholderiales bacterium. Lineage (GTDB taxonomy): Bacteria > Pseudomonadota > Gammaproteobacteria > Burkholderiales > SG8-39 > SZAS-79. The sequence goes on from JBBQCV010000203.1 coordinate 91, forward strand.
GCGGCAAGGCGCAGGATTTCGCTTTCGAAGACCCCGGAGCTCGCCTATGACCGGCTGGTCGTGTCGCCCGGCATCGACTTCATGCACGACCAGATCGCGGGTTACGACGCCGCGGCGCAGCGCACCGTGCTGCACGCTTGGAAGGCCGGGCCGGAAACGGTGGCGCTGCGCGCGCAACTCGAAGCGATGCGCGATGGCGGGGTGGTGGTTCTCGCAATCCCCAAGGCGCCCTTCCGCTGCCCGCCCGGGCCTTATGAGCGCGCTTCGCAAATCGCTTCCTACCTGAAGCAGGCCAAGCCGAAGTCGAAGATCCTCGTGCTCGATGGCAACGAGGACATCGTGTCCAAGAAGGGCCTGTTTCTCGCTGCCTGGAACGACATGTACAAGGGCCTGATCCAGTACATGCCCAACCACGAGGTCAAGGAAGTCGTGGCCGGCGCAGGAACGGTGAAGACCGACTTCGAATCTTTCAAGGGCGATGTATTGAACGTCATCCCGCCGCAGCGCGCGGCCGCCATCGCCGCGCGCGCCGGGCTGATCACCACCAACAACCGCTGGTGCGACGTCGACTGGCTGACGATGGAATCGAAGGTCGCCCCCGGCGTGCATGTGCTCGGCGATGCAACGCTGTCGGCCTCGGCGATGCCGAAGTCGGCGAGCATGGCGAACAACCACGCCAAGATCGCCGCAGGTGCGATCGTGGCCTTGCTCACCGGCCAGCAGGTCAACCCGCAGCCGGTGATCGCGAACGCCTGCTACAGCTACGTGAGCGACAGGGAGGCGATGCACGTCACTTCAGTGCACCGCTACGACGCCGACAAGAAGACGATCCTGCCGGTGGCCGGCGCCGGTGGCGTTTCGGCAGCGCGTAGCGAGCTGGAGAAAGCCTACGCGGATGCATGGTCGAGGAATATCTGGATGGATGCGTTGGGGTAAAGCCCAAGGGCACTCCCGCGGTTGCGGGTTTCTATGTCTTGCCGGTGCTGCCGAAACCGCCGGCGCCGCGGGATGAGGCGGTGAAATCCTCGACCACGTTCCACTCGACTTGCGCGACAGGGACGACCACCAGTTGCGCGATGCGCTCCATGGGCGCGACGGTGAAGGCCGCCTTGCCCCGGTTCCACAGCGAGATGAACACCTGGCCCTGGTAATCGGAGTCGATCAGGCCGGTGAGGTTGCCCAGCACGATGCCGTGCTTGGCCCCGAGCCCCGAGCGCGGCAGGATGACCGCCGCATAGCCCGCATCACCGATGTGAATCGCTATTCCCGCCGGTACGAGCTGGCTGTCGCCGGGCTCGAGCACCAGCGGCGAATCAATGCACGCGCGCAGGTCGAGGCCCGCCGCGCCCGGCGTGCCGTACGCCGGCAGGTTATCGCGCAGCCGCTCGTCGAGGATGCGAACGTCGAGCCGCCTCACTTCGCGCGCTTCCGCGCCGCGAGCATCGCGGCGATGTGCCCGACCAGCTTGCGCGCCTGCCCGAGCTTGGGGCCGCGGCCCAGCGGATGCTCGCCCGCGTCGTCGAACAGCACGATCTCGTTGTCGTCGGCCCCCAGCGCCTGCTGCGCCAGGTTGGCCGCGAGCAGCGGGATTTTCTTGCGCGCGCGCTTCTCCTTCGCATGCGCAGACAATTTCTCGGTTTCGGCCGCGAACCCCACGCAGAAAGGCGCATCGGGCAGGCCGGCGACGTAGGCGAGGATGTCGGGGTTCTCCACCAAGTCCAGCGAGAGCCCCTTGCCGTTGCCTTTCTTAATCTTTTGCTTGGCGACGTTCTCGACGCGGTAGTCCGACACCGCGGCGACAGCGACAAAGACATCGGCGCCCTTGCAGGCCTTCTTCACCGCATCGAGCATTTCCTGCGCGCTGCGCACGTCGATCCTCGCCACCCCGACCGGGGCCGCAAGGGCCGTGGGCCCGCTGACCAGCGTGACGCTGGCCCCGGCTTCGTGCGCCGCGCGCGCCACCGCATAGCCCATCTTGCCGGAACTCGAATTGGTGATCGCGCGCACCGGGTCGATCGCTTCGCTGGTCGGTCCCGCCGTGACAAGCACGCGCTTTCCGGCGAGCACTTTCGGCTGGAAGAAAGCCTCGATTTCAGCCGCGATTTCCTCCGGCTCCAGCATGCGTCCCATGCCGGTCTCGCCACAGGCCTGGTCACCAGCGGCCGGGCCTGCGAGCAGCACGCCGTCGGCGCGAAGCTGGGCGGCGTTGCGCTGCGTCGCCGCGTTGTCCCACATTTGGCGGTTCATCGCGGGCGCGAGCATCAGCGCGCAATCCCGCGCAAGGCACAGCGTGGAAAGCAGGTCGTCGGCCAGGCCATGCACCACCTTGGCCATGAAATTAGCCGACGCCGGCGCGACTACGATGAGCTCGCGGTCGCGCGACAGCTCGATGTGGCCCATGTTGTCGGGCACGCGTGCGTCCCAGAGGTCGGTCCAGACAGTCTGCCCGGACAGGGCTTGCATGGTGACCGGGGTGATGAAGCGGCAGGCGCTCTCGGTCATCACCACGCGCACGTCGAAGCCATCCTTCACCAACTGGCGCACGAGGTACGCGCTCTTGTAGGCCGCGACCCCGCCCGTCAGCCCCAGCAGGATCCGCCTCTGCCTGGCCGGTGCGCCGCCGTTCGCCATGCTCGCTGCCATTGTCGGTGCCGTCCTCGCTGCGATGTTTGCCGCCGTGGGCCCGCCCGAAGCGCTGTCATCCATCCCAGCGCACCGCGCGTTTATACGGGACGGGCATTCTACGGGAAAGCATTCGGCATGGCGATTTCAAACTGGCCGGCCGCCGAAAGGCCGCGCGAACGCCTCATTGCGCTCGGTGCGGGCGTGCTTTCGGACGCCGAATTGATTGCCCTTTTGCTGCGCACCGGCATCGCCGGAAAAAGTGCGGTCGACCTCGCGCGCGAGTTGCTGGGGGCGTTCGGCGGCCTGGGCGGGCTGTTTGCCGCCGAGCCCGCGGCGCTACGCAAGGTGAAGGGCCTGGGCAGCGCGAAGCTCGCGCAACTGCTTGCGGTGCTCGAGCTCGCACGCCGCACGCTGGGCGAGGAATTGCGTTCGCGCAGCGCGCTGACCTCGCCCCAGGCCGTGCGCGACTACCTGCGCCTCGTGCTCGGCGGCCGACAGCACGAAGTCTTCATCGTGCTGTTCCTCGATGCGCAGCACCGCGTGATCTCGGCCGACGAGCTGTTTCGCGGCACGCTCACGCAGACCAGCGTGTACCCGCGTGAAATCGTCAAGGCGGCCCTCAAGGCCAATGCCGCCGCGGTGATCTTCGCGCACAACCACCCGTCAGGCGTCGCCGAACCCAGCCAGGCCGACGAACTGTTGACGCGGCAACTCAAGGAGTCCCTGGCGATGGTGGATGTGAAGGTGCTCGACCACTTTATCGTGGCCGGGCGGGCCACGCTTTCGTTCGCGGAACGGGGTTTGCTTTAAAACCGGGATTTGTTGCGAGCAATTAAGCTGCTACGTGCAGCCCAAAGTTTCTACCAAATCCGCTTCACGCCGTATTTTCGGAACACCGGGTCGGCGGTCACGATCGCGAGGTCCTCTTCGAGTGCCTGCGCAATCAGAAGGCGATCGAACGGGTCCCCATGATGCTGGGGAAGGGTTTCGATCCGCCCGACATGTGCGATGCCTATGTCAAACATTCGAAAACCATTGGCGGCAACGTTCTCGACCACGAAACGCCTGACCGGCAGGGAGAGTTTCAGTTTGCCCAAGCCTGCCTTGATTGCCATCTCCCAGGCGCTGGCAAGGCTAAGCAGACATTCGTTGTCGGGATCGGCAAGCGCCGCGCGGGCCTTGACCGGCAGAACGCGGGCTCCATCAACCCACCAGAGAAAGACGTGCGTATCGATAATGACGCGCACTAAACGTAATCCTTGAACCCCTCCGGAGTGGCGTCGAAGTCTGGCGCGACATAGAGAACCTGTCCTTTGCCCGAACCGGCCTTCCTTGGCTTCTTCGGCTTGTCCAGGGGCACCAACTTGAGCACCGGCTTGTTGTCCTTGGCGATGATGACTTCTTCGCCGAGCATGGCCTTCTGGACAAGTTCGGAAAAACGGCTCTTCGCCTCGGCGATATTGAATTTGGACATGATGACCGTCCGAGAAAGATCGAGTTGGTCATCTTAGATGACTCACCGTGAACCCGCAAGAAGGTCAGGGCGAACCGTGGGACTACGGGCTTAAGGACCGTTCCTTCGGCTGCAGGTCGACGTCGATCGTGCCGTAGTTGGACGCGCCCGAAGCCGATGCCGGGCGCGCCACGGCCTTGGCGATGAGCGCCGCGATGTCGGGCCGGGCGCGCTCGGTCGCGACGTCCTCCGCGCTGAACCCGGCGCGGTTTTTGGCCTTGGGGTCGGCGATCCTCGTGATGAGCAGTCTCACCGTTTCGATGCTTCCCGAATCCGCCGCAGCGTGCAGGGCGCGGTTGCCCTTGAGGTCGGCAAGGTCCGGGTCTGCGCCGCGCTCGATCAGCAACGCCGCAACGCGAGGGTTCCCCGACAACGCCGCCCACTGCAATGCCGTCTCGCCCGCGTCATTGCGCGCCTTGGGGTCGGCCCCGGCTCGGAGCAGCATTTCGGTCACGGCGGGATCGGCGTGCAGCGCGGCGAGGTGCAGCACCGATTCGCCGCTGGCCGAGCGGGCCCTCAGGCTGGCACCAGCCGCGACCAGCGCGCGCGCAAGCTCCCGCATGCCTTTTTCGACCGCGCGATGCAGCGGCGTTTCGCCGGCGGCGTTGCGCGCGTCGAGGTTGACCCGCGCGCTGTACAGCACGCCTTCGGCCACCAGTTCCTTGCCTTCGTCGATGGCGTTGAACAGCCTTTCTTCGAGGGTGGGCACCGGGGTCTGCGCCGACGCAGCGCTCGAGAGCAGGATCCACACGAAAAAGAGCAGCGCGCGCACGATACGCTTAGCGCCCATCGAGCGAGTTGGCGAGCAGTTCCGCCAGATGCAGCGTCTTGCGGCCACTCAACTGCTCGATCTGCTCGCGGCATGAAAAACCCTCGGCGACGATAGCGGTGGCATCCGCTGCCGCGCGCACCGCCGGCAGCAGCACGCTCTCGCCCACGCGCACCGATGCGGCATAGTGTTCTGGCTTGAAGCCGAACGAGCCCGCCATGCCGCAGCACCCCGTATCGGGTGCGTCCACCTCGTAGCCGGCCGCCGCCAGCAGCCGCATTCCGGGCTGCATGCCGAGCACCGCCTTCTGGTGGCAATGGCCGTGCACCAGCGCGCGCCGCCCTTTGGTCGCCGAAGCCGGTGGCTGCCATTCGATGCGCTCGAGGTATTCGGCCAGCGTGAAAGTCTGTTTTGCCAGCCGCGCGGCGCGCGCGTCGTCGGGAAACAGGTTGACCATCTCATCGCGGAACACCGCCACGCAGCTCGGCTCCAGCCCCACTACGGGGATCCCGGCGTCGATCGACGGAGCAAGCGATTGCAGGATTTTCGCGAGCGACTCGCGGGCCGCATCCAGCATGCCGAAATCGTAGTAGGGCCGGCCGCAGCAAAGCCGCTCTGCCGGCAGTTCCAGCTTGCAGCCGGCCGCTTCGAGGACCCGCACCGCCGCGAGCCCGGTCTCGGGACGGAAGTGATTGTTGAAAGTGTCCACCCAGAGGATCACCGGCGCTCCCTGTTGCGGACCGCGCCCCTGCGCCGCATCGCGGCGGGACGAATCGCCGGCTTCATAGCGGTCGCGGAACGTGTCGTGCGCCAGCGCTGGCAACGAACGCTCCTCGGCAATGCCGCACACGCGCTTGGCCAGCGGCGCGAACACGGCCGACTGGGTGAAGAAATTGGCGATGCGCGGAAACCGCGCCGCCCACGGCGCCCACTCGCCGATGCGTCCCATCGAAACCGCCTGCCGCGGCCGGCGGTGCTTCTCGTAGTAGTGCGACAGGAACTCGGCCTTGTAAGTCGCCATATCCGTATGGGTGGGGCAGTCGCTTTTGCATCCCTTGCACGCAAGGCACCAGTCGAGGGCTTCCTTGACCTCCTCGCTTTGCCATCCGTCCTTGATGACTTCGCCCTGCAGCATCTCGAACAGCAGCCTCGCCCGGCCACGGGTGGAATAGCGCTCCTCGCCGGTGGCGCGGTAACTCGGGCACATGGTCCCGCCCGAAGCCGCGCGGCACTTGCCCATGCCCACGCAATGCTCGGTGGCGCGGGTGAACCCGTTGCCCACGTCGCTGCGGAAAGCGAAGCGCGTGGCGAAGGTGACCGGCTTGTAGGCCGGGCCCTGGCGCAGGTTCTGGTCCGCCGCGAATACCGGGCCTTCGGCGTTGACGAGCTTGCCGGGGTTCATGCGGTTGAGCGGATCCCAGATCGCCTTGAACTCGCGCAGAACGCCCATGAGTTCCTCGCCGTACATTGCCGGCAGGAATTCGGCCTTCGCCTGCCCGTCGCCGTGCTCGCCCGAGAGCGACCCGCCGTACTTCACCACCAGCGCGGCGGCCTTGGCGAGGAACCCGCGCCATACCGCGATG
>JBBQCV010000204.1:0-6524 GCA_038319115.1 Burkholderiales bacterium
TCGCCGAGCTGTAGCTCACGTAGTACGACGAGGCGGGCGTGGGAACCCAGATGAGGCCCGCCCGCGGACTCAAACCTGCGTCGGTGCGTTTCAGGTCCGCGGGCGGCACCAATGTGCGCCGGTCGTCGAAGTTGACGCTGAACCGGTCATAGCGAAGTCCGGCGATGGCTTTCCAGTGCGGCGACAGCGCGACCTGGTCCTGCACGTAGAGCGCGCCCACGGTGGCCTTGACGTTGTTGTCGGCGTCGGTGCCGTTGGCCGCAAAGCGCGTTGCCGTTGCCATGGGGTTGCTCGCCGGCACGGTGACGCTCGTGCCCGCGCCGAAGAACCCGGTGTTGCGCAGGTTGGTACTGTCCTGGCGGCCGATCTCCAAGCCGGCGAGGACCGAATGCTCGATTCCACCGGCCACGAACTTTTTCGTGAGATCGGTCTGGTTGAACACGTTGGTGCGCCAGTTGTGGTTGTTGTAGGCCGAAAGCGCCAGCGTGCCGGCGCCGCTCACCGCACTGCCGGGGTACACATTCTGGTAGTACTTGTCGTAATGGGCGGCCTGCAGCGTGTTCTTGAGCTGCCAGCCGTTCCCCAGGGTGTAGTCGACCACCATCGAGGCGCGGTCGGTGTCCTGCAGCGAGCGGCTCTGGCTTGCGTTGCCGAAGAAAGTCGATGGGTCGGCGTTGAATGGCCGGCCCGATTGGGACGGGAAGCCGCGATCCGCGGTGCGGTCGTCATGGATGCGCTCGTAACTGAACGTCAGCGCAGAGTTCGCGTTCGGCGCAACCATCACGGTAGGGTTGATCGCGTAACGTGAGAGCTCTGCGCCGTTGCGAAAACTGTCGGCGCCCTCGACCATCGCATTGAGCCGGAAAGCAGCGGATTCGCCCCACTTGTTGCCGGTGTCAACGGTGCTGCGCACCTGCCCGTAGCTGCCCAACGTGACGGTGCCGTCCAGGATGCGTTCGAACACCGGTTTCCTGGTCACAAGGTTCACCACCCCGCCCGCGCCGCCGCGCCCGAAGATCATCCCGGCCGGCCCCTTGAGGAACTCGACCCGCTCGAGGTTGTAGAGGCCACGGAAGACCTGCGCGTCGTCGCGCACGCCGTTCACGTAAAAGTCGGCGGTGGTGCTGTTGCCGCGGATGACCACCTGGTCGCGATTGCCTTCGCCCTGGTGCATGAGCACCCCCGGCACATAGCGGGCCGCATCGCCAATGCCCTGCATGGCCGTGTCCTGCATGAGTTGCGCGGGCACGACGGTGAGCGAGGCGGGGACTTCGTGCAGCGAGGTATCGGTCTTGGTGGCAGTCGCCGAGCGCGTCGCGCGATAGCCATGCACGGGGCCATCCGCGCTCTCGGCCTGGGCCTCGACTTTGACTTCGCGCAGGGTGGTATCGGCGCGCACAAGCGCAGGCATCGTCGACCCAAAACACGCCGCAAGGGCGACCACCAACGGACGGTATTTCACTTGATGCATAAACCCTCCCGGCATTCGATTGAAGTGACGTAGTGCCGCAGGCGGGCTGGCTGCCGGGAGGTGGCTGGCTGCTCTGCAAAGCAAGTCAAATGATAATTGTTCTTATCTCTAATGGCAACCGAACATGGCAACCGAGCGCGATACCGCAACCCCGGAATCCGGGCGCCGTTCCATCGAAGCGACAAAAAAGGGAATTGACGAACTTGCCCGGTCCCGGGATCGCCTCCTGAATGCCTAAAGATTCCGATCAGCGCCGCCAGCGTAGTGCGGGCGAAGCGGGCTCAACTCTGGAATAGTCAGCGTTTCGCCTCGGGATCGGGCGGGGGGACGCCGTCTTCCATCAGTGCCTTCAGGTTGCGCACGTGGCCGAGGCTGCCGCCTGAGTTGAACAGGCCGTTGAGCACGATCACCGCGGTGCGGCCGTAATACGGCATCTTCGAGTTGGACAGGTCGACGGTGTGGGTCAGCACCGTGGTCTCGTCTTCGGCCACGAGATCGTAGGTCTCGAGAATCCAGCCGCCCGGGTTGAGGTCGCCGCCCACCGTGCGGCAGACTAGCTTGCGGCCGGGGATGAATTCCACCAGCTCGGCATCGGCCAGGTGCCTGGACTTGCGCAGCCGGTAGGCGATGCGAAAGCGCCAGCCGGGGCCGGGCGCGTCGGTGGTCATCGGCACGACATCCTCGACCTTGGGGTTCCACGCGGGCCAGCCGCGCGGTTCCGCGACCCACAGCCAGACCAGCGCCGGCGGCGCGATGATGCGGGCGCGGCCGGTGGTGAGCTGCCACTTCATGGTGAAACGGTCGCGCGCGTCACTCCGCCGGCGCCGCTTCCGCCGGAATGGTGAAGTGATTCATTGCCGATACGGCCATGCCTGTGTCTCCTAGGATTTCGCCTGCACTTGCGCGCCCCGCGTTTTCTCGAGCACCGACATCGCGGTGGTGACCATCGCCGCGATGTCGCCCGCGTTGGCCGGAATGATCATGGTGTTGCTCTGCTTGGCGAGGGCGCCGAACGCGATGATGTACTCCTGCGCGACCTTGAGGTTGGCGGCGTCGAGGCCCCCTTTGCCCGCAATCGCCTCGCCAACCGCATGCACTGCCGCCGCGTTGGCTTCCGCAATCAGGCGCAGCGCCGTGGCCTCGCCCTGCGCGCGGTTGATGGCGGCGGTCTTGTCGCCTTCGGACTTGAGCACCGCGGCCTGCTTCTCGCCGTCGGCGATGTTGATCTCCTGCTGGCGCTCGCCCTCGGACTTGGCGATTAGGGCGCGCTTTTCGCGCTCAGCCGTGATCTGCTGCTGCATCGAGCGCAGGATCGCCTCGGGCGGGGTGAGGCTCTTGATCTCGTAGCGCAGCACCTTGATGCCCCAGTTGCGCCCGGCCTCGTCGAGCGCCGCCACGATCTGCGCGTTGATCACCTCGCGCGACTCGAAGGTCTTGTCGAGCTCCATCTTGCCGATCTCGCTTCGCAATGTGGTCTGCGCAAGCTGCACGATGGCGGTGATGTAGTTGGACGAGCCGTACGAGGCGAGACGCGGATCCATGACTTGGTAGTAGAGAATCCCGTCGACGCCGAGCTGGGTGTTGTCGCGCGTGATGCAGACCTGCTCGGGCACGTCGAGCGGCACTTCCTTCAGGCTGTGCGTGTACGCCACGCGCTCGAAGAACGGGATGATGAGGTTGAGTCCCGGCTGGAGGGTCTCGTTGAACTTGCCCAGCCGCTCCACCACCCACGCCTGCTGCTGCGGCACGATGCGCACCGCTTCGATGACGAACACCACGATCACCGCAATGAAGAAGATCCAGACCGCGTACGAACGCGTCGGCTCATAAGCGGCGGCAAGCACGGTGACGATCACCGCGGCAATCAGTTTTGGAAACATGGTTTTCCCCCGAAAATTTGCTGCAAGCACATTCGTTGCAGGAACATTTGCTGCAGGACCGGTACTGCCCGACCGGTTGATGCCGCGACGTTTGATGCCCGAACCCGATGCCCCCGCCGCGCCGGCTCAGGCCGGACGCTGCCGGCTTACTTCCAGCCGGTGGCCTTCTATGCGCAACACGTACAGCAGGGCACCCGACTGCAGCCCCCCGTCGGCGGTCCCTGTATCGGCCACGTGAGCATCCCACGAAGCCCCCCGATATCGCACCCGCGCAAGGCCGCCGCCTTCGTCGATCCAGCGCTCGAAATTGGCCGGCTGGCCAGCGTCGACCGACACCATCTGGTCCTTGGAACTTTTGGCGCGATACACGTGCACGCCGTAGCATCCGGCGGCCGCCAGCAGCGCGGCGACGATTACCTGGAACTCGAAACCGCGGCCCGCATACGCCACCGCAGCCGCACCGAATGCGGCCACGCCTAGCATGAGGAGGTAGAAGGTGCCGCTCACGAGTTCGACGATGACCAGGCCGAATCCGAGCAGCAGCCAGACGAGAAAAGGTTCCATGGCGGGGCGTAGTGTCCCCCGCAGCGGCGCCGGGTGCAACCTGCAGCGGGCTACTGGCTTGGAGCGGGCAACCCGCGGCGCGACTGGTTACCGGACGCCCGTTAAAATGACCGCATGCAACCACACATCGAATCCGCCGAAGCCGGGTACAGCATCGCCCACGCCCTGCACCAGCAACGCTTGTCCACCGGCTGGCGCCCCGTGGGGCGCAAGATCGGGTTCACCAACCGCGGCATCTGGCCGCGCTACGGCGTGTTCCAGCCGATCTTCGGTTTCGTCTACGACCGCACGCTCATGTTCGCTGCGAAAGGCCACGCTACGGTGAGCCTTGCGGGCCTGGCGCAGCCGCGCATCGAGCCGGAGATCTGTTTCGGGCTCAAGGGGCCGCCGCCGCTTTCGAAGGATCCGGCAGAGATGCTTGCCGCGATCGACTGGATCGCGCACTCGATCGAGATCGTGCAGTGCAGCTGGCCCGGCTGGCAGATGCAGGTCGGTGACAGCACCGCCGCCAACGGCCTGCACGGAGCGCTGGTCGTGGGGCAAAAAGTGGCGGCCGCCGATTTCGCCGATGCCGCCACCCGCCTGCCTGCGCTGGAGGTGACCCTTTGCAGGGGCGACACCGTCGTCGATCGCGGGGTGGGCGCCAACGCGCTCGACAGCCCGCTGCTCGCGTTGGCCCACCTGGTGGAGCTTCTCGCCGCGCTGCCCGATTTCGCGCCGCTGGCGGCGGGCGAGATCATCAGCACCGGCACCCTTACCGACGCCGCGCCAGTGGACGCGGGCGAAACATGGTCAACCCGCTTCACCGGCGGGCCCCTTTCCGGCATGGAGATCCATTTTGAATAATGCTGCGGAGGGATCCGCGCGCCCGGCATCCGAACAAGTCCGCCCCGCGCAAGCCCTGCCGCTAGCGGGGATCACGGTGGTAGCGCTCGAGCAGGTCATCGCCGCGCCATTTGCGACCCGGCAGCTCGCCGAGCTCGGTGCGCGCGTCATCAAGATCGAGCGCCCCGGCGCCGGCGACGCGGCGCGCGGCTATGACACTACTGTTCATGGGCAGTCTTCCCATTTCGTGTGGGTCAACCGCTCGAAGGAAAGCATCACACTCGATGCCAAACACCCGGAGGCGAGAGCCATCCTGGCGCGCCTCGTGGCAGGAGCCGACGTTTTCATCCAGAACCTCGCGCCGGGCGCCTCGGGTCGGCTGGGCCTTGGTGCGGAGGAGTTGCGCGCAAGGCATCCTTCGCTCATCTGGTGCGGCATCTCCGGGTATGGCGAGAACGGCCCGTACAGCGCCAAGCGCGCCTACGACCTCCTCGTTCAGTGCGAGACCGGCATGCTCTCGGTGACCGGCACACCGGAAGTCCCGTCGAAAGCCGGCATTCCCATCGCCGACATCGCGGCCGGCATGTATGCGTTTTCCGGCATCCTCGCCGCGCTGTACCGGCGCAAGGAGACCAATGAAGGCGCCACGCTCGACATCTCGATGTTCGAGTCGCTGGGTGAATGGCTCGGGTTCCCCGCGTATTTCACCGCGTACGGCGGCACATCGCCGCCGCGCACCGGGGCCGCCCACGCCACCATCGTCCCTTACGGCCCGTTCAAGGCCGGGGACGGCAATACGGTGTTCCTCGGCGTGCAGAACGAGCGCGAATTCGCGCGCCTGTGCGAGCAAGTGCTGCTGCGGCCCGAACTGGCGCGGGACCCGCGCTTTTCCTCGAGCACGGCTCGCAACGCGAACCGCGCCGAGATGAACGCGCTGATCGAATCGATCTTCGCCACCTCCACCGTGGCGGAGATCACCGCGCGCCTCGAGTCGGCGGGCATCGCCAATGCGCGCCTGAACAGCATGCAGGAGTTCTGGGGCCACCCGCAGCTCGCTGCGCGCGAGCGCTGGCGCGAGGTCGACTCTCCCGGTGGCAAGGTCGATGCACTGCTGCCGCCGCTGAACATCGCCGGGCTGGAGCCGTCCATCGGCCCAGTGCCGGGCTTGGGCGAGCACACCCATGCCATCCTCGCCGAGCTGGGTTACGACACTCCCGCGATCGAGAAACTCACCCAGGAAGGCGCCGTATGACTGCCGCTATCGCATCCGCCGATACCACCTCGACGTTCGATGCAATTCACGCACTTTTATTTCCAAACCCCAGTATTGGCGCAGGTCGCAGGGATATTTTTTACCGATACCAGTACATTCAGCTACCGCAAGCGGGCAGCATGAGGGCCTGCAGCACGTCCCCCGTGGCGCGGTTCTGCACGAAGGCCGCCACCCCCGACTGGCGCGGGTTGGCGTTGGGCAGCAGCGGCAACGTGCGTTTGTCCGCCACGCGCAAGTCGGCGTCGAACGTGAGCGGACCGATCCATTCGCGCACCACGAAATCGTGCGGCAGGGTCTTGCCCTTGTTTTCCCCGGCCACGACCTGGCTCGTCAGCTTGTTCTCGAACGCGGCCAGGTAGAGCGCGGCGTCCTTGCGCTCGGCGGCGGCCAGCAACTCGGCGCTGACGGCCACATCGACGCTCGTGCGACCCATCGCCATCAGCGTGAGGCCGACCTTGGCGCGCGGAGCCTGGGCATTCATTTTCTCCACCGCGGCGGCGAACTCACCTGA
>JBBQCV010000205.1:0-6502 GCA_038319115.1 Burkholderiales bacterium
GCCGCGGCGAGGAATTCGGCAAAGGTCTTGTAGGGCGATTCGGCCGAAACATAAAAGCCCGTCGGCCCGCGCGAAAGCAGGCTGATATGGGTGAAGTCCCTGATCGGGTCGAAGGGAACGACCGGCCAGATGCCGGGGCCGACCGCGTGCGCTGCCGAGCTGGTGACGATCAGCGTGTAGCCGTCGGGCGCCGCCTTGGCGACCGCGTCGGTGCCCACCATGCCGGCCGCGCCGGTGCGGCTCTCGACGATGAAGTTTGCGTTCAGCGCGGCGTCGAACTCCTTGGCAAGCAATCGCGCGACGATGTCCACCGGCCCACCGGGTGAATACGCAACGACCAGCCTGACGGGCTTGGTGGGCCAGTCCTGCGCCTGGGCGAGGCAACTAAAGAACCCCAGCGCGCAGAAGCTTCCCGCGCGCAACCAGCGGCGGATGGATGTTCGGATCATTTCGGTTCCCCCTGAGTGTGTCGTCAATTGTCCGGCATTCTGACCGGGATTGCGGCCGACCCGGTGAAACACTCGCCTTGCGCGCTTGCATCGCCGGTGCGCGCAAGGGCAGACTCGGCGCCTTCCATCCACCGGAGCGCCCGCCATGCTGCAATTCACCGCCAACCTCACCATGCTCTTCAACGAGGTTGGCTTCCTCGAGCGGTTCGCGCTCGCCGCCAAGGCCGGCTTCAAGGGCGCGGAGTTCAAGGACCCGTTCGCCTGCAAGAAGGAAGACGTGGTCGCGGCAGTGAAGGACAGCGGGCTGAAGCCGGTCCTGTTCAACATGCCCTCGGGGAACTGGGCCGGCGGCGAGCGCGGCCTCGGCTGCCTGCCGGGACGTGAGAAGGAGTTGCGCGAAGGCGTCGCGACCACCATTGACTACGCGCAGGCCCTGGGCTGCAAGCTCATCAACCTGCTCGGCGGAATCCCGCCCGCGGGGTCGGACCGTAAAGAGATCCGCAAGCTTTTCGTGGAAAACCTGCGCTACGCGGCCGGCGAGCTGAAAAAGCACGACATGCGCCTCGTGATCGAGCCGGTGAACACTTATAACTCGCCGGGCGTGTTCCTCACCCGCACCGACCAGGCGGTCGAGATCATCAAGGACGTCGGCGCCGACAACCTCGGGATCGAATACGACGTCTACCAGGCGCAGCTGATGGAAGGCGACCTGACGAACACGATCCGCAAGACCATGCCGCTGATCTGGCACATGCAGGTCGCGGACGTTCCCAGTCGCGCGGAACCGGGGACTGGCGAGATCAACTACGACCACGTGCTCGGCGTCATCGAGGCCGCCGGCTACAAGGGCTGGATCGGCTGCGACTACGAGCCCTCGAAAAGCACCCTCGCCAGCTTCGGCTGGATGAAGAAATGGGATCCCGTGGTCGCCCGGAACTCGGCATAGGTATCGCATGACGAACGGGAGTTGACGCTGCCGCCGACCCCTGTTTAAGATACAGATGGCACGTATATGTATCAAATTATGATACATCCATAAAAGCTATCCAGGGGGCGAGCGATGAAAATCCACACCAAGGCAATTCATCTTTGCAGGGTTCTACAGGCCGCCGCCGTTGGCTGCGCCCTGGCGTTTCCAGGCGCCGCAGCGGCGCAGAACTTTCCGGAAAAGCCGGTCCACATCATCGTGCCGTTCACGCCGGCCGGCTCCACTTCGATCCTCGCGCGCCTTCTGGCGCAATACCTGGGACCCCGGTACACCCAGCCCGTCATCGTCGAGAACAAGCCGGGCGCGGGTGCCCACCTGGGAGCGGAATTCGTCGCCAAAGCGCCCCCTGACGGACACACGCTGCTTCTCGGCACGATCGGCGTTCACGCCGCGCACGCGCTTTATCCGAAACTCCCGTACGACCCGGCGAAGGATCTCCAGCCCATCGTCATCGCGGTCGACCTCCCGCTCGCCCTCGTGGTGACTCCGTCATTCCCAGCCAAAACGGTGCAGGAATTCATCGCGATGGCCAAGGCGAAGCCGGGCGAAATAAATTTCGGCTCGGCCGGCTCGGGATCCTCGACCCACATGACCGGGGAACTGTTCAAGCTCATGGCGGGCGTCAACCTGACGCATATCCCTTACAAAGGCAGCATGCCCGCGGTGCAGGACGTCATGGGCGGGCAGACGCAGGCCATGTTCGAGCAGTTGCCGACGATCCTGCCGCAGATCCAGTCGGGCCGCCTGCGACCGCTGGGGGTCACCAGCAAGACCCGTGTGCCGGCATTGCCGAACGTGCCGACCATCGCCGAGTCCGGCGTGTCGGGCTACGAATCCACCTCATGGTTCACGGTGGCGACCTCGTCGAAAGTGCCGGCCCCCATCGTGCAGAAGCTCAATGCCGACTTCAATGCGGTGCTGGCGATGCCCGAAGTTCAGGCCAAGCTCAAGGATCTCGGCATGAACGCAGTCGGCGGCAGCACGGAGTTCGCCGCCAGGCACTTCGCCGCCGAAACGGAGAAGTGGACCAAGGTCATCCGGGCCGCCAACCTCAAGGTCGAATGATGAAGGCGCTCGAACTGCGTCGGCTCGCCCTGGCGGCTGCGGGCGTGTTCGCGCTCGTCGCCGCGCTCGCCCCGGCTTCTTCGAGGGCGGAGTACCCCGACAAGCCGATCACGATCATCGTGCCCTTCCCGCCCGGGGGCGCCACCGACATCCTCGCGCGCATGCTCGGGCAGAAGCTGTCCGAAGCCGTAAAGCAGCCGGTCGTGGTCGATAACAAGGCTGGCGCCACCGGCGCGATCGGCCTCGCCCATGTCGCGCGCTCCGCACCAGACGGCTACACCCTCGCGATCGCCACAGCCAGTTCGCTTGCCGCAAACCCGGCCGTAAGCAAGGTGGCCTTCGACCCGGTGAAGGATTTCTCGCCGATCGGCCTCATCGCCCTCGAGCCGATGGGCCTCGCCGTGCATCCGTCGGTGAAAGCCACCAACGTGCGCGAGCTCATCGCGCTTGCGAAAACGAAACCCGGCGGGCTGAACATGGCCTCATTCGGCACCGGTTCTGTTTCGCACCTCACGGGCGAGCTGTTCAACTCCATCGCCGGCACGAAGATGACGCATGTGCCTTACAAGGGCGCCGCACCCGCGACCGCGGACCTGATCGCGGGCCAGGTCGACCTCATGTTCAATTCGATTTCGGTTTTCATGGCCCCTGCCAGGGGCGGCAAGCTGCGCCTGATTGCCACGGCCGGCGGCGCGCGCTCGGCGGTGCTGCCGGACCTGCCCACGGTGGCCGAGTCCGGCCTGCCCGGATTCGATGCGGGGACCTGGCATGCCTTCATCGGCCCGGCTGGAATGGCCACCGACACCGTCGCGCTGCTGTCGCGCGAATTCGGGCGCGCCCTGAACCTGCCGGACGTGAAGGAAAAGGTCATCGCCATGAGCCTCGAGCCGCAAAGCATGACGCCGGCGCAGCTCGCGGCGACGGTGCAGCGCGATGCCGCCAAGTGGAAGCGCATCGTCGCCGAGGCCGGCATCAAGCTCGACTAACAGGAGAACCCTGATGTACATCGAAGAGCGCATGTACCAGCTGCGTCCGGGCAAGGTGCCGGAATATTTCCATCATTACGAAGCACACGGCATGGCGGTTCAGCTTCGCCACCAGCCGCACATGCTCGGCTACTACACACCCGAGATCGGGCCGCAGAACATGGTGGTCCACATGTGGGCCTACGACGACCTCAACCAGCGCGAGCGTTGCCGGACCGCATTGTTCGCCGACCCGGAATGGCAGTCCTACCGCCCGAAGATCCATCCGCTGATCCTGCAGATGGACACGCGCATGATGAAATGCGCGCCTTTTTTCCTCGAGCGGCTGAAAAAGATGCTGGCGGCGACAAAAACATGAAGAAGCACTCCTTCACTTCACGCCTGCTGGCGGCCGCCCTGGCTGCTTGCGCCGTGGCTACCTCGGCCGCAGGGCTCGCCCAGGAGTTCCCGAACCGGCCGATCCGCCTGTATGTCGGATTCACGCCGGGGACAGGCATCGACGTCGTCGCGCGCATTGTGGCGGCCGAGGTCTCGAAGAACATCGGCCAACCGGTGGTGGTGGAGAACCGCCCCGGGGCAGGCGGAAATATTGCGGGCGACGCCGCGGCCAAGGCGGCGCCGGACGGCTACTCGCTGCACTGGGCTGCGCCCGGCTCGGCGGTGATCAACCACCACCTCAACAAGGCGATGCCCTACGCTTTCAAGGACCTCGCCCCGGTGACGCTGATCGGGATCGTCCCGCTCGTGGTCATCGTGCCTGCGAACTCACCCTACAAGACGCTCGCCGATGTGGCCAACGCGATGAAGGCAACCCCCGGCAAGCTCAGCTTCGGCACACCCGGCGTCGGGACGTCGAACCACATGGCGACCGAGTTGTTCCTGTACAACGCCAAGGCGAAGGCCACCCACATTCCCTACAAGGGCTCGGCGGCCAACCAGGACCTGCTCGCGGGCAGCCTCGCGTTCATTTTCGACTCGATCACCACGGCCACGCCGTTCATCACTGGCGGGCGCGTGCGTCCGCTCGCGGTGACAACGGCCATGCGCTCACCGATGCTCCCGGACGTACAGACCATCGCCGAGCAGGGATACCCGGGCTACGACGCGGCCAACTGGTATGCGGTCACCGCGCCGAACGGGACGCCCGCGCCCATCGTGCAGAAACTCAACGCCGAGTTCGTCAAGGCGGTGCGCACGCCAGAGGTGGAGAAGCGCCTTCAGGGCCTCGGCGTGATCGTCGCCGGATCGAGCGTGGACGAGCTGCGCAGGTTCCTCGACACGCAGTACGAGTCGATCGGCCGTGTGGTCAAGGAAGCCGGCATCCGGACCGAATGAGATTGCGGCCTTGTATTCGCTGAAGGATGCGAGCTCGGTTGCGCGTGAGCCGGACATTGCAGCATCCATCGACGCCGTCGACCGCTACCTCGCTTCGGCATCGGGGCCACAGCGCCACCGGCGGGCGCCAGGCACCGACGAGCGCGAATCCGAGATTGCCGCCTATCGCGGACTCGCCAGGCTCGGGCTGACCCACGCCTTCCTGCCGGAGGCGCTCGGCGGCGCCGGCTTTGCGCCCGGCGTCGCGGCGCTTGTCGGCGAACGGCTGGGCTGGTCGCTGGCGCGCGAACCCTTCCTGGAAAACGTCGTCTTTCCCTCCGCCCTTTTGCAGGCCCTTGGTGCGCCGCCGATCGCGGAGACCGAGATCGCGTGTGTCGCGTGGCAGGAAAGCGGGTTCGCCCTGCCTTCGCCCGATGCGATCGAGACGCAAGCCGCCCCCGAGGGCGCAGGCTTTCGCATTCGCGGCACGAAACGCTTCGTCATGGGGGCGCGCGCCAGCACCCGGCTGCTCGTGCTGGCGGCGATCGAGGGGAGCGCGGGTATTTTTTCGATTCCCACATCCAAGGCGAAAGTGAAGCACAAGCGACTGGCCGATGGCTCGGCCTGGTCCGAAGTCGAATTCGATACGATCGTGGACCGCTCGGCGGTCCTGGCGCAGGGGGGCCAGGTCCTGCGTGCGCTGGAGCATGCGCTCGACGTCACGAACCTTGCGATTGCAGGCGTGCTGCACGGCTTGCAGTCGCGCATCCTCACGATAACGCTCGAGTACCTGGGCACGCGCGAGCAGTTCGGCCGGAAGCTCGGCTCATTCCAGGCGCTGCAGCACCGCACGGTCGACCTCTACAACCATGCCCAGATCGCGCGCTTCCTGCTGGGCGAAGCGGTGGACGCGGTAGGGCATCGCGTGGACGCGGCGACGCTGGCCGGGTACGCCAGCCGCGCAAAGGCGCGCACCGCGGACTCGGCCGCGCGCATCGCCAAGGAAGGCATCCAGATGCATGGCGCGATCGGGTTCAGCGACGAATACGAGCTGGGCCTGTATGTGAAGCGCGTGCTGGTGCTCTCGGCGTGGCTCGGCGGCGCGGTTTGGCACCGGCGGCGTCACGCTGCGCTCGATCCTTGCATGGTCGAGTCCGCCTAGGAATGGACTCGAACACAGACTGGAACGGGCTGGGCGACGAAGCCTTCCGGGCTGAAGTCCGCACCTTCATCGAGCAGCACTGCCCCGCGCACCTGCGCAACCATCCACGCCGCATCCCGCGCTGGGAAACGACGCGCGACTGGTTCGAGGCACTTTCGGCCAAGGGCTGGATTGCACCCAATTGGCCGACGGCCCACGGCGGCATGGGGCTCGACGCCTCCAAGCTCATCATCTTCGTCGAAGAACTCGAGCGCTGGGGCGTGCCGCGCCTCTACGACATGGGACTGTTCATGCTCGGCCCGATCCTCATCCGCCACGGCACCGAGGAGCAGAAACGCGAATACCTGCCAAAGATCCGTTCCGGGGAGCATCGCTGGTCGCAAGGGTATTCGGAGCCCAATGCGGGCTCTGACCTTGCAAGCCTGCGCACCACGGCCGAACTCGATGGCGACGAGTACGTAATCAACGGCCACAAGACGTGGACCACGTTCCTCGACGACGCGACGCACATGTTCCTGCTCGCGCGCACCAAAAAATC
>JBBQCV010000206.1:0-6464 GCA_038319115.1 Burkholderiales bacterium
TTCGACATTCTTTCAGGCGGAGTTTTTTTCTCCCACGATTTTGGAGATGAACGGGATTGGATTTCGGAAGTGGAAACGCGTCAGGAAGGCACACTCGTCTGGATGAAGTTAAACAACCACACCTCGAGAACTCCCAAAAAAATATTCGACCAATTCGCCGGAGAAGGCGACTACCAATTCACAAAAACAGTTGTGCCGGTAAAACTGGCTCGGTACGGAAATGAAAACCTGGTGTCCAGATCGCAGGCCAAACGTCTCCTGGCCAGGGTAGAGCTGTTCAAAACAGTGGTATTCGACTTTGCCGGAGTTGCTGATGTCGGACAGGCATTCGCAGATGAAATATTTCGCGTCTTCGCCCAACGTCACCCGGAAATTGAGTTAATCCCCATTCATGCAAGCAAAGAGGTCACTCAAATGGTCACGAGGGCAATATCAGGGCTAGTGGCGCATGAGCCAACGCCGCAGGGTGACTTACCACTAGGTTTTGAGCCGCCCGACGAGCGGGATGAGTAGGGGCTTCGCCAGCGCATTTTCTTTGGATTCTGCCGAAGGCCGCTGACGCAGGTTCGACACTGCGTCGCCGCGCTGATAGCCCAGATCGCACCCGGTTGCCGCATTTGCTCCCATGGAATAATCAGGCTCCGCACAGCATCGAGCTCCGCCATGCCCGAACCGAAAATCAACGCCCTGAGAATCGATCCGGCCCGCCTGTGGGCCAGCATGATGACCATGGGCAGGATCGGCGCCACGCCCGGCGGCGGCTCGCGGCGCCTCGCGCTGTCGGATGAAGACAAGGCCGGGCGCGACCTGTTCTGCACATGGATGCGCGATACCGGTTGCGAAGTCACGGTCGACCAGATCGGCAATATCTTCAGCCGGCGCAAAGGCCGCAACGACGCCCTGCCGCCGGTGATGGTGGGCAGCCACCTCGACACGGTGCCCACCGGCGGCAAGTTCGACGGCGTGGCAGGCGTGCTGGCGGGCGTCGAGCTGATCCGCACGCTCAACGACGCCGGGCTCGAAACCGAGGCGCCGGTGGAGCTGGTCGTGTGGATGAACGAGGAGGGCTCGCGCTTTTCGCCGTTCACGATGGGCTCGATGGTGTTCGCGGGGCAGCTCCCGCTAGAAGAGGCCTATGCGTGCACCGAGATCACCAACCCGGCCAGCACCATCAGCGTGAAGGACGAACTGGTGCGCACCGGCTACCTCGGCACCGTGCCCGCGCAGGCGCGCCCGGTGGCCTGTTACTTCGAAGTCCACAACGAGCAGGGCCCGATCCTCGGCGAAGCGGGTTTCGAAGTCGGCATCGTCACCGGCTCGTTTTTCGCGCGCTATTTTGTCGCCACCATCCACGGTGATGCGGCGCACGTGGGGCCGACGCCGATGGAGCGCCGCAAGGATGCGCTCGTGGGCACCGCGCGGCTGGTGCTCGAGATCGACCGCATTGGGCGCAGCTACGGCCCGGACGGACGCTCCAACGCGCCGCACATCAATGTGTACCCGAACGTGCGCGGGGTGATCCCCTCCGAGGTGAAGCTCTCGTGCGACGTGCGCCATTCGGACGTTGCCACGGTCGCGGCGATGGAGGCCGAGCTGCGCGCGACCGCCGCGCGCCTGGCCACGGAAACCGGCTTTGGCATCGATATCGACACGTACTACCAGTTCGGCCCGATCCACTTCGACGCCGGCATGCTCGGGCTGCTGCGCGAGACCGCCGGCAAGCTGGGCTACCGGTGGCGCGACATCCTGACCGTGGCCGGCCACGACGCGGTATCGATGAACGCTCTGTGCCCCACCGCGATGATCTTCGCGCCGTCGCGCGCCGAAGGCATCAGCCACAACGAGCGCGAGTACTCCACCCCGGAGGATCTCGCCGCCGCGGCCAACCTGCTGCTGCACGCGGTGCTCGCCAAGGCGGGAACCTCGGGGTGAGGCGGACTGGTTGGGGCTGCCGGTGGGCGGGGTGAGGCGAGCAGCGAGGTCGGGCTGCTAATACTGCCAATTTTCGGACTGACCCCGCGCCGCGCTTGGCTTTCCGGGCGAAATACTGCCAAACGTCCCGCGCGGCGGTCCGGCCGCCTGGGCGACCGGGTCAGCCATCGCCGGCCTGCGCTCGAACCACGGTCGCGCCGCCTCGAGCTGTGCCGCGAGCCGAAACAGCGTCGCCTCGTCGCCGAAGCGTCCGACGAACTGCGTGCCCAGCGGCAAGCCCTCGGCACTCGTGCCCAGCGGCAGCATGATCGCCGGCTGGCCGGTGAGATTGAACAGCAGCGTGAACGGCGAGAAGTCGAACACGCGTCGCCAGTACTCGTCGGCATCCTCCAGCATCATGTCGAGCCAGCCGAGCTTCACGGCGGGACCGGCGAGGCCGGGTGTCACCAGCACGTCGTAACCGGCGTGGAAGGCCGCCATCTGCCGGCCGAGCCGGTGCGCGGTGTTCACCGCGCGGATGTAGTCCGCGCCGGCGATGCGCAGGCCGCGCTCATACATCGCCCACGTGACGTTCTCGAGCTCCTCGCGCACCGGCGCGCCTTTCACCGGGTGCGTGCCGAGGTTCACCACCGTGTTGGCGGCGCTCAGGGTGAGGAACGTGGGCACGATCGCTTCGTCCTCGACGACCGGATCGGCCCCTTCCACGTGGTGGCCGAGGTCGGCGCACAGGCGCGTGACCGCTTCGAGTTCGCGCAGGGTGTCGGCGCCCACCGCGGCGCCATTCGGTGCCTTGCGCGTGAACGCGATGCGCAGTCGGCCCGGTGCGGCGCCGATTTCCTCGAGGAACGGCCGCGCCGGCGCCGGTGCGGCGTAGGGGTCGCCCGCGCCCGCACCTGAGGTCGCGTCGAGCAACGCCGCACAGTCGCGCACGCTCAGCGTGACTGCGTGCTCCGCTGCGAGACCGGCGAGCGCCTCGCCCGCGAACGGCGCCTGGGTGTTGCGCCCGCGCGTGGGCTTGAGGCCGACCAGGCCGCAGCACGCGGCCGGCGCGCGGATGGAGCCGAACCCATCGGTACCGTGCGCCATCGGCACGATGCGTGCCGCGGTGGCGGCCGCAGCGCCGCCGCTCGAGCCGCCCGAGATGCGCGTGGTGTCCCATGGGTTGCGCGTGGGCCCGGTGAGTTGCGGCTCGCAGGTGAGGCTCAGGCCGAGCTCGCAGGTATTGGTGCGGCCGAAGAACACCAGGCCGGCGCGCTTGAGCCGCGCCACATGTTCGCTGTCGGCGGTGGCAGGCGGGGTGTCGGCGAAAAAACGCGAGGTGCGCGTCATGCGCACGCCCTTCACCGAGGCAGTCAGGTCCTTGAGCAGGAACGGCACGCCCTCGAACGGGCCTGAAGGCAGCCCGTCTGCGATGGCGCTGCGCGCGTAATCTTCCAGCGGCAACGTGACTGCGTTGACCATGGGATTGCGCGCCGCGAGGCGCTCGAGCGCGGCGTCGAGCAATTCCGCGGCGCTGACCTCGCGCTTCTTCACCAGCGCGGCCAGTCCCAGCGCGTCGTAGCGCTCGTATTCGGCGAACCCGGCCATGTGCGGCCCCGTCAGTAGGCGAAATCGCCCAGAAAAATCCGCTTCACCTCGGCCGAACCGAGCAGCTCGCTGGAGGGGCCCTCCAGGATCGTGCGCCCGGACTCGAGGATGAATCCGCGGTCGGCCAGGCCGAGCGCGAGCTCCACGTTCTGCTCGATGAAGACCACGCTGATGCCCTGCTCGTCGCGCACCCGCTTCATGAGGGTGCCGATCTGTTCCACCATCATCGGCGCGAGGCCGAGGAAGGGCTCGTCGATCATGAGCAGCTTGGGGCGCGCCATGAGGCCGCGAGCGATCGCCACCATTTGCTGCTCGCCGCCCGAGAGCGAATTGGCGAGCTGGGTGCTGCGCGCCTTGAGGAGCGGAAACAGCGCCTCGACGCTCGCCCGTGTTTCGTCGCGCTGTGCGCGGGCACGCGGATTGTGCGCGCCGAGCAGCACGTTGTCCTCGACCGTCATGAAGGGGAACAGGCGCCGCCGCTCGAGCACGTGCGAGATGCCTTCGCCCACCGTTTTGTGCGCGGGCAACCCGTCGATGCGTCTGCCTTCGAAAGTCACGCTGCCGGCCGCGGGCTTGTTAAGACCGGAGATCGTGTTCATCAGCGTCGACTTGCCCGCGCCGTTGGGTCCCAGCAGGGCCACGATCTCGCCCCTGCGCACGTTCAGCCCGGCCTGCCAGAGCACCTGGAAGTCCCCGTAGGCGACATCGAGGTCCCTGACCTCGAGCTGGAAGCCGTCGTGCGGTGTCGTCGGCGGTGTCGTCGGCGGCGTAGGCGGTGTCGCCGGCGGTGTCGTCGGCGCTGCGGTCGCGTCGTTCATTGCACGTACGCCTGGCCCAGGTACGCCTCGACCACGCGGCGGTCCCGCGCGACCTCCTGCGGCGGGCCGTCGGCGATCACTTCGCCCAGGTACAGGGCGACGATGCGCTGGGCGACCGCGGTGATCACGCGCATGTTGTGCTCGATCACGAGGAGCGTGAGGCCGCGACCGTGCAGTTCCTTCACCAGTTGCACGAGGCCCGGAATCGAGCGCTGGTCGACGCCACCGGTGACTTCGTCGAGCAGCACCACGCGCGGCTCGGTGGCGAGCGCGCGCGCGAGCTCGAGGCGCTTTCTCTGCCCGGTGGAGAGCGTGCGCGCAAAAGCATCGACCTTCTCGCTCAAGCCCACGCGCGACAGCCACTCCCGCGCGACTTCGCGCGCGTGCTTCACGTCCTTGGTGCGCGTGAGGGCGCCGACCATGACGTTCTCGAGCACCGTCATGCCCTGGAACGGGCGCAGCTTCTGGAAAGTGCGCGCGATGCCGGCGCGGCACACGACATCCGGCGCGAGGCCGGTGATGCGTCTGCCGTCGAGCTTCACTTCGCCGGCATCGGGCTTGTAGAACCCGCTGATGCATTCGAACAGCGTCGACTTGCCGGCGCCGTTCGGCCCGATGATGCCGACGAGCTCGCCCTCGCCCACCTCGATCGAGATGCCCTTGTTGGCGGTGACGCCGCCGAAGCGCTTGGTGATGCCGGAGACGGAAAGCAGGCTCATCGGAGATAAACGCGGGGATTCATGCGGGAATTCATGCGGGATTCGAGGCGCGGCGGCGCCATCTTTCGGAAATCCACCCGACCAGGCCGCGCGGTACGAAGCGCACGATCAGGATGAGCGCGAGGCCGTAGAGGATCAGGTACGTCCCGATGAACTGCGCACCGATGCCGCCGAAATGGGCGCGCAGCGAAGTCTCGAGCGTGGTGACCAACGCCGCGCCGAGGAAGGGCCCGAGCGCGGTACCCAGGCCGCCGATCATCGAGGCGAGCGCGAACTTGATCGAGATGTCGAGCGAGAACACGTAAGCCGGATCGACGAAACCGATGTACTGCGCCCACAAACCGCCGCAGGCCGCGGTGAATGCGGCGCTGACCGCAATCGCGGCCACCTTGAGGTGCAGCGCCGGCACGCCGAGGGAACGCGCGGCATCTTCGTCCTCGCGCACCGCGGCGAGCTGGAACCCGCGCCGGGAGCGCTCCAGGTACACCTGCACCAGGTACACGACGATGGCGAGCACGAGGACGATCCAGACCCACACGCTCTTGTCGGCGATGCCCAGCGTCCAGAAGCCGGGGCGGAACGGCACCGGGATCCCCTCGGAGCCGGCGGTGAATCCCTTGAGGCGGCTCGCGGCGATCAGCATCACCTGCGACAGGGCGATCGTCGCGATCACGAAGTACGGCCCCTTCAGCCGGTTGGAAAGGAACCCGATGATCACGCCCGTGACCGCGGCAAGGCCGGCGCCGATCAGGATGCCGGTCCACGGCAAGAAACCCCACCGGGTGACCGCCATCGCGGCGCCGTACGCACCCAGGCCGAAAAACGCGGCGTGCCCGAGCGAGATCTGTCCGGCGTACCCGCCGGCGATGTTCCAGGCCGCCGCCGCGGCACCCCAGATGAGGATCAGCACCAGCGCGTCGAGGAAATATGCATCCTTGACGACGAAAGGCGCGAGGCCCGCCACGGCAAAGTACAGGATCGCCGGCAGGTACCGCTTCATGCGCCGAGCGACTCCGCGCCGCGCTGCCCAAACAGCCCCGCCGGGCGCACCACCAGCACGAAGATGAACAGCACGAGGTACAGCACTTCCTTCCACGCCGTGCCTATGGTGTACGAGGCGATCACCTCGACCGCGGCAATGATGACGGCCGCGATCAGCGCCCCGGCCATGTTGCCAAGGCCCCCCAGCACCACCGCGATGTAGGCGATCAGCACGAACTGCAGGCCGGCCGTGGGATACACAGGGTAGATCGGCGCGAGAAGCACGCCGGCCGCACCGACGCACACGATGCCGACCGCCCAGGTGAGCGCGTAGATGCGGTCGGTGTCGATGCCCATGAGCGAGGCGACCTGCGCATCCTGGGCGGTGGCCCGCATGGTCTTGCCGGTGTAGGACCAGCGCAGGAAC
>JBBQCV010000207.1:0-6425 GCA_038319115.1 Burkholderiales bacterium
CGGCGTGACCTGCGAGCCTTACGAGATGCTCACGGTCGACGTGGAAGAGGCCAACCAGGGCCCGGTGATCGCGGCGCTGAACGGCCGTCGCGGCGAGATGCTCGACATGTCGCAGGACGACCGCGGCCGCGTGCGCCTCGATTACCGCATCCCGGCGCGCGGCCTCATCGGCTTCCAGACCGAGTTCATGACCATGACGCGCGGCACCGGCGTGCTGTCCCACGTGTTCGACGAATACGCGCCGGCCAAGGGCGAAAGCTCCGACCGGCGCGCGGGCGCGCTGATCTCGGGCGACGACGGCGTGGCGGTGGCCTACGCCCTGTGGAAACTGCAGGAGCGCGGCCGCATGTTCGTGAGCCCAGGCGACCCGGTGTACGAAGGCATGGTGATGGGGATCCACACGCGCGACAACGACCTCGTGATCAACCCGGTGAAGGAAAAGCACCTGACCAACGTGCGTTCCTCGGGCAAGGACGACGCGATCCTGCTGACCCCGCCGATCCGCCTGACCCTCGAGTCGGCGGTGGAGTTCATTGCCGACGACGAGCTGGTGGAGGTCACACCCAAGTCGATCCGCATCAGGAAGCGCTGGCTGCAGGAGCACGAGCGCCGCAAGCAGTCGCGCGCTTCAGTGGCCGTCGCCGCCGCCTGATTCGCCTCGCCTGAATCCCGGCCGGCGGCGCGCCGGTCGCGCCTTGCGCCGCCTTCAAAAGGTGGTTGCGAAAACCAATATTTGTATTCAGAGTGCATGCATTCTGCGGACGGGGCGCGCATTGCATCGCACAAGATGCGCCGGGTTTCGCAGGGACGCCAATCATTCATCGGAGGAGGGACTCATGACTCAGGAAAACAATTTCACGCGCCGCAAGGTGCTCAAGGGCATTGCCGCGGGCGCCGCAGCTGGCGCGCTCGGATTTCCGGCCATCGTGCGCGCCCAGTCGAAAAAGATCCGCATCGGCCTGATGCTGCCCTACAGCGGCACGTTCGCGATCTACGGAGAGAGCATCACCAACGCGTTCACGCTCGCCATGCAGGACAACGCCAAGGCGCTCGGCGGGCGCGAGATCGAGTACATCCGCCTCGACGACGAATCCGACCCGTCGAAGGCCACCGACAACACCAACCGCCTGGTCACGCGCGACAAGGTCGACGTAGTGATCGGCACGGTGCACTCGGGCGTGGCCGCGGGCATGCTGCGCATCACCAAGGAGTCGGGGGTGCTGCACATCATCCCCAACGCCGGCCTCGCGCAGGCCACGGGTGCGCTGTGCGCGCCCAACATCTTCCGCACCTCGTTCTCCAACTGGCAAGCGGGCTACGGCATGGGCGCGGTGATGGCCAAGCGGCCGCAGGCGAAGAACGTCGTCACGCTGTCATGGCGCTACGCCGCGGGCGAGGAGTCGGTCAAGGGCTTCAAGGACGGTTTCCTCAAGGGCGGCGGCAAGATCGGCAAGGAACTCTGGCTGCCCTTCCCGAACGTCGAGTTCCAGCCGCTGCTCACCGAGGTCGCGTCGATGAAGCCCGATGCGGTCTATTCGTTCATCGCCGGCGCGGCGGGCGCCAAGTACATGAAGGATTACGTGCAGGCGGGGCTGTCGAAGAACATCCCGCTGATCGGCCCGGGGTTCCTGACCGAGGGGCTGCTCGAAGCCGCCGGCGGCGCGGCCGAGGGCATCGAGACGGTGCTGCATTACGCCGATGGCCTGAACACCAAGCGCGACAACGAGTTCCGCCTCAACTACGCCAAGACCTTCAAGCTGCAGCCCGACGTGTTCTGCGTGCAGGGTTACGACGCGGGCCTCTTGCTGTGCGCGGGCCTCGGTGCGGTCAAGGGCGATGTCACCAAGAGGAAGGAAATGATCGCGGCCATGCGCACGGCCAAGATCGACAGCCCGCGCGGGCCCTGGCACCTGTCGAAGGCGCACAACCCGGTGCAGGACATGTACCTGCGCAAGGTGGTGGGCAAGGAGAACAAGAACATGGGCCTCGCCATCAAGGCGCTGGACGACGATCCGTCGGTGATGGCGATGTGCAAGATGAGCGCGTAGCCGGGGCCCAATTCTCGAACTTTTATTTCCAGAGAGCCGCGCCGGCATTGGCTCTGCGGGCAGCTGGTGTATCGGTACCGACACATTTCAGACGCCGGTTTTGAGCCCCACGACGTTGATCGCCGGCACCGGCTTCTGCATCCCTTTGAGCGTGAGCGTGCCGACTTGCTCGGCTTCGACCAGGTCTTCCACCGCGGCTGCGGTGCGCGAGCTCACGAGGATCTGGCCGCCCTGCGCTTCGCCGCACAGCCGCGCGGCGAGGTTGGTCACGGTGCCGATCGCGCCGTAGTCCCAGCGGCCCTCGAAGCCGATCGCGCCGATGGTCGCGTAGCCCTGCGCGATGCCGATGCCGATGCCGATGCCGAGCTCGAGGTCCCAGCCGTGTTCCTTCCATTTTGAAACCAGGGCTGCGACGCGCTCGCGCATCGCCACCGCCATGCGCACGGCCCGCAGCGCGTGGTCCGGGACTTCCACGGGATCGTTGAAGAAGATCATCATGCCGTCGCTGGTGAACCGCTCGAGGGTGCCCTCGTGCTCGACAATGAGCTCACCCATTGCGCCGTGGTATTCGCGCAGCACGCCCATGAGTTCCTCGGGCCCGACCGTTTCCGCAAACGCCGTGAAGCCGCGCAGATCGAGGAAGACGACGGTCACCTCGCGCCGGTGGGTGCGAAGAAGGGGATCCTCCGCGCCGCCGCTCACGATCAGCTCGGCAAGCTGCGGCGAGAAGAAGCGCTTGAGCCGCCCCAGCTGCTCGACCTGCGCCACTTGATCTTCGACGCGGCGCTCGAGCGTGCGGCTCCAGTCGGCAAGCTCCGCGGCCAGGCGCACGTTATGGATCGCGATCACCGCCTGGTCGGCGAAGGTCTCGATGAGATTGATCATGCGATCGGTGAACGGTCCGGGCTCTCGACGGGATACGGTGATCGTGCCGATCGCCTTCCACTCGCGCAGCAAGGGCACCGCCATGATGGCGCGGTAACCCCGGGCCCGGGCAAGTTCCCGCTCGCTTGGGGTCACCCGCGGATCGGTCTCGATATCGCTGATCTGAAAAGGCGCCCGGGTGCGGATGGCCATGACCACCGGGCTGCCTTCATTGGCGAGCGACATCGGGTAGACCGTTCGCAGCGACCTGTTGCCCGGCTCGGTGGTGGAAGAATATGCCCCAAGATGGATCGAATCGCCGACGACCTGGGTCACGCTTGCCGCGAACGAACCGATCAATCTCTGCGCGCTCCTGACGATTGCGTCGAACACAGGCTGCACGTCGGATGGCGAACTTGCGATGACTTTGAGAATCTCCGCCGTCGCCGCCTGCTGCTCGCGCGACTCGGCCAGCGACCGCTCGGCCTCGTCCAGCTTGTCAGCTATCGGTATCTCGGTGAACGGCTTTCCTGTCACGCGTCGCCTCCGGAAGAGCCACGCCATGTATCGCGAAACTCTAGGCTGATGCCTCCGGGGGGTCAATGACGATCCGTCGGTCATGGCCCAATGCAGGAGCGCCTATATCAGGCACCGGTCCAGGGATTGAAGGTCTGCACGCCGGTCGGTGCAAAATCAGCCACGTTACGGGTAGCAACTGCCATCCCATGCACGAGCGCGGTGGCCGCGATCAGCGCGTCGCGAACCGGACGGGGGTCGGGCACATGCAGCCTTGCGCTGCGTCGCGCGACCACGGTATCGATGGGCAGGATCCGGCCTTCGAACGCGGGCAGGACATGATCGTCCATCCAAACTCGGAACACCGCCCCTTGCGCGGGGTCGCGACGCTCGGCGAGCAGCACGCCCAACTCGAGTTCCTGAATCGTGATCGCGCACAGATAAAGGTCATCGGCATCGACGCTGTCGGCCCACCTTGCAACGTGCTTATTGGCCTTGCCGAAGCGAACCTTGCGCAACTCGGACACCACGTTGGTGTCGAGGATGAACATCAGGCCAGTTTCGCGGGCCTGCCGCGATCCCGCATCGGCGCGGCCTCGAAATCCATCTCCGCGACCCCGGGCATGGCCAGAAGATCGGCAATCTTGCGGCGCCCTCCGGCGATTCGCCGGTAATCCTCGATGCTCAGCAGGACGTGGGCCGGCCCCGATGCAGGATTGGAAAATCGTCCCGATGGCCGCATAATTTGGTCTATGCGCCGTATCGGACAAAGGACGCCCGCCCAGCCGAAGTTGATCCCCTCGGGATCGAACCTTGCGCTTGCGGCAATCCATCAGCGCACCGGCGAGGCTTTGGCTGCCGCCGTCACGACCGGGATTACCAAAGGCATCTACCGATTTGCCACGCACGAACAGATGAACCGCCACAGCGACGAGGCGATTTCGAAGGCTATCTCGGCCAACCTCCGGCGGCGCGCCCGCACCGTCAAGTAGTCGGGATGGCCGGGCCGGACAACAAGACTGCCCGGCCGGCCAGCGTCGACGATCTGAAACTGCTGCTAGGGGCGTTCCATGCTCATGGCGTCGAATATCTCCTGATCGGCGGCTACGCGTTGTATGCGTTGGGTTACCAGCGCGGGACCGTCGACATCGACGTCGTGCTTCGGCCCACTCTGGAACAGGGGGAGCGGGTCAGAAGCGCGCTTCTACTGCTGCCCGACAAAGTCGCCGAGGGACTGATCCCGCAATGGTTCGTCGAAGGCGAAACCATTCGTGTAGCCGATGCCTTCGTGGTCGACCTGATGTTCAACGCCTGCGGGGAAACCCACGAGTCGTTGCAGCCGCACGCGGTGACCATCGACTTCGATGGCGTCCCCATTCGCACCATCGATCTCGAGGTCGCCGCGCACGCCATTCACGCCGTCAAGCCAAGGTGTTTCTTGATGTGCCTGGCGAGAACGTTGTCGATCTCGTTGTGACGCGGGACCGGTTGCTTCTGTCCTGTCGACGGATTGTGATAGATATCGTGGCGCCCGCCATGGCGCAGAAGAACACAACCTTGGCGCTCCAGCTCGCGGATCAGTTCGCCGCGCTTCACAGCGCAATTGATTTGGTCTTGTAGTCCCGCGGCACGTCGTCCATGGCCATCGACCGAAAAGCGTCCTTGAGGTTCTCCTCGAGATCCGCGATGGTTGCGCCTTGAGTCATGATTTCGGGATGCTCGAGCAGCTTTCCGAGCCAGAAGCGTTCGCCTTTCCAGTACACCATGGTCAGCTTTTGGCCCATAGGACCTCCTCGGTTCGCATATCGGAAAGCAGTCTACTCCGGCGCGAATGATGCCGCATAACTGGTGATCGATCGCAATCCTCCAGCGCTCCGGCCAGCCTTTCGCCGCGCGTTGGCGTACAATTATTTGTACTCATCCGATTATTTGGACAAGACGCCATGGAAGCGATTTCCTACAGCAATGCCCGCGCCCGCTTCGCCAAGATCATGGACCAGGTGAACCGCGACCGCGACGGGATCATCATCACGCGGCAGAACGGCTCGTCAGCGGTCCTGATGTCGCTCGAGGACTATGAATCCTGGCAGGAAACGCTGCACCTGCTGAGCAGCCCCGCCAACGCGAAACGCCTTCTCGCTTCGCTGGCCGGCGCGAAAAAAGGCAAGGCCCGGGTGCGCAAACTCGCCGACCTGAAGTAGTGCTGCTGAAGTTCACGCCCCAGGGGTGGGAGGACTACACCTGGTGGGCCGGGGAGAATCGCAGAAACGCGAAGCGCATCAATTTATTGCTCGCCGACATTCTGCGCACGCCATTCGAAGGGCTGGGCAAGCCTGAAGCGCTGAAGCATCTGCTGCAGGGATGCTGGTCCAGGCGTATCGACGGCGAACACCGGCTGGTGTACTGCGTGGACAAGAGCGGTGTCACCATCCATCAGTGCCGTTATCACTATTGATCGGTCGGCTGGCCGGGTCGGCCGTGACGCAGGGATTTCGGAAGATTACATTTTAAAGATCGGCTCCAGGAGCCACTCTCCCGTCAATCCGTGTATCGGTACCAGTAGTGCGCCAGCCAAGCTGGCAGATCGTAGTTGATGAAAGTTCAATACAGAGAAGAAATGGCAAATCACTCTGACCCCGAGTCATGCGTTGCACATCGAGAGGTGTTTAGCGAAGCGTTGACAGGGGACACCAGCAGGCCAGCCATTGAGCCGCGAAATCACGGAATCGGGATGCCGACGACGTTACTGAACTCGGAAGGCAACATGGAGCGTGGCGACAATCGCAAGTCATGCTCTGATCCCGCGCGGTCGAAGACCCTGCGCATGCTGGGAAGCGATCTGCACGGAAGCTGGGAGGTCTCGGCGGCACCCGGAGCGGTTGGGCCGGGAGGGGGCGGGGAAGGTCAAGTACCGCAATCCTTCCCCTGACGCTGTCGAGAAGTCGGATATGCCCATAGTACCGAAGAAGCCGCCGAACAACGGGCAACCTGCGGAGG
>JBBQCV010000208.1:0-6393 GCA_038319115.1 Burkholderiales bacterium
CTTCACGTGGCCCGGCGGTGGCGATGTCAGGATATAGCCGCTCACATAGCGCGCCGGCAGCCCGAGCACGCGCAGGCACCCGGTCATGAGGTGGGCGAAATCCTGGCACACGCCGCGGCGCAGCTCGAGCACCTCGGACAATGGCGTCGACACGCTGGTGGCGCTGTCATCGAAGCTGAATCCGGTATGGATGGCACGGTTGAGCGCCCAGACGCCATCGAGGAACGGCCGGCGGTCAGGAAAGCATGCGGCAGCGAACGCCGCCAGCGCCGGGCTGAATTCGACGTGGGGAGACTCGAACAGGAATTCGGCTGCGTCGAGGACGCTGGCCTCACGCGCGGCGCGCACGCGCTCTCGCACAGCTTCCCACGCAGGCGAACCCCGTGGCACGCGCCCGCCGCTGCGGCGCCCTACGCTGACCTCCGACTCAGCCCGCACGGTGAGGAGATCGTGGGGCGAATCGAGCACGGCGCGGCGCACGAGGTTGCCAAAGTAGTCCTCGTGCTCGGTGATCTCGCTGGGCACCGGGTCGAACACGATGGAGTGCGCGATGCGCTTTTGCCAGGCGAGGTCGCGCGGCGTGAGATGCAGGATCTGCTGTGCGACGGCCACCCGGCTTTCGTACTCGTAACAGGTCTCGTGCACGATGTGATAGCGCGCGTGGCTCATAAGCCGCTGGCCGGGACGGGTTGCGGCATCGAGGGAACGTCAGGTGGCATAGGTCTGGCGCAGCATCGAGTGGCTGAAGAAGCGCAGGCCCAGTCGCTCGGACAGTGCGTAGCTCACCTCCAGCAGGCCGGAGATCAGCGCCGCCAGCCGGGCGCTGCCCGGGTTCAGGTCGCGCGCGGCATCCAGCGATTGCAGGTCCGCGATCGAAGGCGCCAGCGCGTCCGCGCCGCAATCGCCCAGGGTGCCGCCCAGCTTGACGAGGTAGTCGTGCAGGCCCTTGAGCTGGAAGGCAACCGAGCGCGGGTTGCTTTCGTCGCGCACGAGCAGGTCGAGCGCCGGCATCCATTCGGGCCGCGCCATGTAGCGCGAACGGTAGGTGATGGTGCTGTCGGCGAGGGCCAGCAGCCAGTCGAGGTCGGGATGGCCGTCGGTGGCCGGCATCGACAGGGCCTCCCCGAGGGCTGCGCACTGGAACTGCATGCGCTCGATGCGGCGCCCGACCGAAAGGAAACGCCAGCCGTGGTCGCGCGTCATGCCGTCGAGCGCAAAGCCGGCCAGGGTCATGAGCGCCACCACCGTGCGGTCGATCTCGGCCAGCGCGTCGGACAGCGCGAGCGGCTGGTTCTTGCGCTCGGAAAAATCCTGCACCAGCCGGTTGACCGTGCGCCAGTTGTCGAGCGACAGCCGCTCGCGCAACTGCGAGGCGACCCGGAAGAGCTGGCGCAGGTTGCCGGCCAGCCCGGCATGCTCGTCGTCGACGATGGCCGCGCGCAACGCCCGCACCAGCGCGACATCGTCGAGGGCGTCCTCCTCCTCGAGGATCTCGGCGCGGCGCAGCATGGCGGTGATGCCCGCCCACCCCGCGTCGCTGCCGCTGGGGACGCGCTCGATCATGCGATCGAGGGCCAGGCGCAGCAGCCGCGCGGTGTTGTCGCATCGCTCGCAATAGCGGCCGAACCAGTACAGGTTCTCGACCACCCGGCTGCTCAGGTTGGCGCCGCTCCTCACGAGGTCCTGCGCACCGGTGGCGCGGCGCAGGAGGCTGAACGTATTGACCGGGCCCGGCGCGAGCACCCAGGTGTCCTTGGACGCGCCCCCGCGCTGCATCGAGATGACGCGCGCGTTCGGCCCGGTGGCCACGCGCGTAAGGCCGCCGGGCATCACCACGTATCCGTTCGGCGTAGCGCAGACAAAGACCCGCATGCCGATGGCGCGCGCGAGCAGCCTGCGCGGGTGCTGGCGGTCCCACACCGGTGCCTGCGAAAGCTGCACCATCTCCTGCGCAACGTAGTCCTGCGGCTTGGCGCGCATGCGGGCGACCAGCGCGGCGCGCGCGGCATCGTCCAGGTCATCGCCGAACACCGCATCGCGCCGCAGCTGCGGGAATGCCGGCTTGATCACCAGTGTGTCGAGCCGCTCGATCACCTGCTCGAGCGCGGGCTTCTCGCCGCACCACCAGGTGCCGACCGAGGGCATCTGCAACTCCTCGCCCAGCAGTTTCCTCGACAGGAGCGGCAGGAAGCCGAGCAGCGCGCCGGACTCGAGCAGGTTGGAGCCCAGCGCGTTGGCCAGCAGCACGTTGCCGCGGCGCGCCGCGTCGGCGAGGCCCGCAACCCCGAGGGTCGAGCCGCCGGTCAGCTCGAGCGGGTCGCAGGAATCGTCGTCGAGGCGGCGCAGGATGGCGTGCACGCGCTGCAGCCCCGACAGTGTCTTGAGCCACACGCAGCTGCCGCGCACGGTCAGGTCATGGCCCTCGACCAGCGGGAAGCCGAGGTAGCGCGCGAGGTAGGCGTGCTCGAAGTAGGTCTCGTTGTACGGGCCCGGCGTGAGCAGCACGATGAGCGGCGCCTCGCCGCCGTGCGGCGCCCAGTGCGCGAGGCTGTCGCGCAGCGCGGCGAAAAAGCTCGCGAGGTGCTGCACCTTGAGGTCGCGGAACAGGTCGGGGAACACGCGCGAGATGACCAGGCGATTCTCGAGCGCGTAGCCCGCGCCCGAAGGCGCCTGGGTGCGGTCGGCCACCACCCACCAGCGCCCGTCGGGCGAGCGGGCGAGGTCGGCGGCGTAGTGATGCAGCATCGTGCCGCCCTGCGCCGGCACGCCGTGCGCCGGGCGCAGGAACCCGGCGTGGCCGTACACCAGCGCGGGGGGCAGCAGGCCCTGTTGCAGCAGGTACTGGCTGCCGTACACGTCGAGCAGGATGCGGTTGAGCAGCGTCGCACGTTGCGTCACTGCGCGCTCGATCGAGCGCCACTCCTCGTGCGGCAGGATGAGCGGCAGCACGTCGAGGTCCCACGGCCGGTCGGCGCCCTGCGCGTCGGCGTAGACGTTGTAGGTGATGCCGTTCTCGCTCACCTGCCGCTTCACGGCCTGCAGGCGTTCGCGCATGAGCTCCGGCGGCGCCGCCGCAAGCTGGTCGAACATGGTGTGCCAGTGCTCGCGCGGCACGCGGCCCGCGTCGAGCATCTCGTCGTAACGGGCCGAGGCCGGCGGATAGGCGGAAAGGAGCTGCCTGGGCATGGAGCCGGTGGGTGTCTGAAAGTTGGGCCGAGGTTAGCACCCGCACCTGCGCCGCGCAAAAGAAGCGGCGCGCGTGGCGTGGGCGAGCGCCGGAGTTAGCGGCGCAGGTCCAGAGTGAACGGGAAGTTCGGGTTGCGCGGTTCTTCCTTCACGCTGATCGGTCCAGGGGTGTGCCCCATGCGGAAGAAGCGCGCCAGGCGGCGGCCTTCGGCCTCGTACGCATTCACCGGGAACGCGTTGAAATTGCGCCCGCCCGGATGCGCCACATGGTATTGGCAGCCGCCGATGCTGCGCCCCATCCATGTGTCGACAAGGTCGAAAACCAGCGGCGCGTGCACGCCTATGGTGGGATGCAGCGCCGCGGGCGCGCTCCACGCGCGGTAGCGCACGCCGCCGACCTGCACATCGGCTTCGCCGGTGGGAGCGAGCGGCACCAGCCGCCCGTTGCAGGTGAGCGCGTGGCGATCGGCAACCAGGCCGGTGGCCCGCACCTGCACGCGCTCCACCGAAGAATCGACGTAGCGCACCGTGCCGCCGGCGCCCCCCTGTTCGCCCATGACGTGCCAGGGCTCGAGCGCGAAGCGCAGCTCGACGGTCGCGCCGGCGGCGGTGAATTCGCCGTAGCGCGGGAAGCGGAACTCCAAGTGCGGCGCGAACCATTCGGGGCGCAACGCAAAGCCCGCCTCCTTGGTCTGGGCGAGGACGTCCTTGAAATCCTCCCAGATGAAGTGCGGCAGCATGAAGCGGTCGTGCAGCTCGGTGCCCCAGCGCTTGAGCCGCTGGGCGCGGTAGGGCTGGCGCCAGAAGCGCGCCACCAGCGCGCGCAGCAGGAGCTGCTGGGTGAGCGACATGCGCGCATGCGGTGGCATCTCGAACGCGCGCATCTCGAGCAGTCCCAGCCGCCCGGTGGCGGAATCGGGCGAGTAGAGCTTGTCGATGCAGAACTCGGCGCGATGGGTATTGCCCGAGGAGTCGATGAGCAGGTTCCTGAGGATGCGATCGACCAGCCACGGCAGCGAGGCGCCCTCGCCTTCGAGCCGGTTGATCTCGCGGAACGCGATCTCGATCTCGTAGACCGAATCGTTCCTCGCCTCGTCGATGCGCGGCGCCTGGCTGGTCGGGCCGA
Source organism: Burkholderiales bacterium (assembly GCA_038319115.1). Classification (GTDB taxonomy): domain Bacteria; phylum Pseudomonadota; class Gammaproteobacteria; order Burkholderiales; family SG8-39; genus SZAS-79. The sequence goes on from JBBQCV010000208.1 coordinate 4,313, forward strand.
CGAACAGGCCCGAGAACAGGTACGAGAGCGACGGGTGGTTGTGCCAGTACCCGATCAGGCTCGCGAGCAGGTCCGGCCGGCGCAGGAAAGGCGAATCGGGCGTGGTGGCCGCGCCAAGCACGAAATGGTTGCCGCCGCCGGTGCCGGAGTGGCGCCCGTCGAGCATGAACTTGTCGGTGGTCAGGCGCAGCTGGTGCGCGGTCTCGTACAGGAATTCGGTGTTGTCGGCCAGCTCGCGCCAGTTGCGCGCCGGCTGCACGTTGACTTCGAGCACGCCTGGGTCGGGCGTGATGCGCAGGGTCTCGAGCCGCGGGTCGCGCGGCGGTTCGTAGCCTTCCAGCAAGATCGGCAGTTTCATGTCGGCCGCTACGGCTTCGAGCGCCGCCACCAGCTCGAAGTAATGCCCCAGATCCTCCAGCGGCGGCATGAAGATGTAGAGCACACCGTTCCTCGGCTCGGCGCAGATCGCGGTGCGCGTGATCCAACCGGCGGACTTGAGCCGCGCCGGCGGTGTGTCTGGCGAGGTCTGCGCTTTGCCGGCAGGGTTGCCACGCAGCGCGGCGAGCTTTTTCCACGCCGCCAACGGCGCGAAAGCCTGCGTCGGGTCGATCGCATGGATCCACGGGTAGTCGGCTTCGGCCACCCATGGTTGCGAATCGAGCGGCAGGCGCAGGCCCATCGCCGAATCACCCGGCACGAGGTAGCAGCGCGGTGCGCGCAGGAACCACGGCCCGCTCACCCAGTCCAGGCCCGCCGAGCCGCTGCGCTGCACCGGCAGCACGTGGCCCACGACCTTGTCGAGGCCCTGCGAAAACACCGCCGCAAGCCTTTCGCGCTCGAGCGGGTCGGCCAGCTTGGAGTCGAACGGGTCCACGTTGACCGGCAGCTTGCGCTCCCTCCATACGTAATAGAGGGCATCTTCGAACGCGGGGAACACGTACCGCGGGTCGAGCGCCAGCCGCCCCGCCAACCGGGCGAGAAACTCGTCTGCGCGCTTGTCGTCGGCGCCGTAATTGCGTCCCTCTTCGGCGAACAGCGCCGCGTCCTGCCAGACCGGCTCGCCGTCCTTGCGCCAAAAGAGCGACAGCGACCAGCGCGGCAACGGCTCCCCCGGATACCACTTGCCCTGCCCGTAATGCAGCAGCCCATTGGGCGCGTAGCGCTGCTTCATCTTCGCCAGCAGCGCCGCGCCCAGGCGCCGCTTGGCCGGCTTTGCGCGGGGCGAATCCGCCGTCGTGTTCCATTCGGCGCCGTCGCGGTCGTCCACCGATACGAACGTCGGTTCGCCCCCCATGGTGAGGCGCACGTCCTCGGCCGCAAGGTCGGCGTCGATGCGGCTGCCCAGGGCATCGATCTCCTGCCACTGCGCCTCGGTGTAGGGCTTGGTGACGCGCGGCGACTCCCACACGCGCTCCACCTGCATGGCGTGGGTGAACTGCGTTTCCGCCTTCTCGGTGAGGCCCGTGATCGGCGCGGCACTGCCCGGCTCGGGCGAGCAAGCAAGCGGGATGTGCCCTTCGCCCGCGAACAGCCCGGATGTCGCGTCGAGACCGATCCAGCCGGCCCCGGGCAGGTAAACCTCGCACCATGCGTGCAGGTCGGCGAAGTCCTCCGCCGCCCCCGAGGGGCCGTCGAGCGATTTGACGTCGGCCTTGAGCTGGATCAGGTAGCCCGACACGAAGCGCGCCGCGAGGCCGAGGTGCCGCAGGAGCTGCACCAGCAGCCAGCCGGTGTCGCGGCACGAGCCGCTTGCATCGGCGAGGGTGACCTCGGGCGTCTGCACGCCGGGCTCCATGCGGATGAGGTAACGGATGTCCTTCTGCAGGCGCTGGATGAGCGCAACCAGGAAGTCGACCGAAGGCGTGGGCGTGCGCGGGATGGAGGCGAGATACTTCTCGAACAGGGGACCGGGCTGCGCCTTGACCATGTAGGGCGCCAGTTCGTGCATCTGCGCCTCGTCGTAGCGGAAGGGGATCTTCTCGGCGATCGGCTCGAGGAAGAAATCGAACGGGTTGATCACCGAGAGTTCGGCCGTGAGCTCGACCTCGATCCTGAGTTCGCGCACCTTGTCGGGAAAAACC
>JBBQCV010000209.1:0-6391 GCA_038319115.1 Burkholderiales bacterium
GGCGCGATGGCGCCGCCTTCGCCCATGCCCTTGATGCCGTACATCGTGTACGGCGAAGGCGTTTCCATGTGGAAGATGCGCATGTCGGGAATCTCGGTTGGCCCGGGCAGCAGGTAGTCGGCGAGGGTCGAGGCGTTGGGCTGGCCGTTGGCGTCGTACTGGATCTCCTCGTACATCGCCGTACCGATGCCCTGCGCCACGCCCCCCAGCGTCTGGCCTTCGACCACCATCGGGTTCACCAGCGTGCCGCAGTCTTCCGCGATCACGTAATCGAGGATCTCCACCTGCCCGGTGCCGGTGTCCACCGCGACCGCCACCGCGTGCGAGGCGTAGCTGAACGCGCCGGTGTCGCGGTCGGGCTTGTAGCTCACGCTCACCTCAAGCCCGCGCCGGTCGACGTCGAGCGGCGCGCGGTCAGGCCGCAGGTACCAGACGCTGCAGATCTCCTTCAGCTCGACCGACTTGCCGTCGGGCCCGACCACGCCGCGCTGCTTGTCGAATTTCGCCTCTTCTTCCTTGCAGCCGACGAGGTGCGCGCCGATGCGCACGATGCGGGGGATCAGCTCTTCGCACGCCTTGAGCGTGGCGCCGCCGGCCATCACGATCGAGCGCGACGCGTAGGTCCCGGTCGAGTACGGCGTGGTGCCGGTGTCGCCGTGCGTGAGCTTGATCTTCTGCACGTCGATGCCGAGGATCTCGTGCGCGAGCTGGGCGAAGGTGGTTTCCATGCCCTGGCCGTGCGAGTGCACGCCCACGCGCACTTCCAGCCCGCCGTCGGGCGTGAGCTTGACCGCCGACTGGTCGTACCCCGGCACGAGCGGCAGGCCCCAGGTCGCGAACACGCTGGTGCCGTGCGCCGACTGCTCGCAATAGCTCGCGAAGCCGATCCCGATCTTGCGCCCGTCGGGCTCGCCCTTCTTCTGCCGGTCGATCCACTTCTGGTGGTCGAACTTCTCCCGCACCAGGGCGAGCGCGGCCGGGTAGTTGCCGCTGTCGTAGTGCTTCTTGACCACGTTGTCGTAAGGCATCTGCTCGGGCCGCACGAGGTTTTCCATGCGCACATCAAACGGATCGCGGTCCACCGCTCGCGCCACCGCGTCCATGAGCAGCTCCATTGCGAAGCACACGCCGGTGCGCGCAACGCCGCGATACGGCATGAAGCCGGGCTTGTTGGTCGCCACGCAGTACGTCTTGCAGCGATAGCCCTGGAAATCGTACGGACCCGGCAGATTGCCCATGGCCTGTCCCGGCTCGAGGCCGATCGTGAACGGCCAGTTCGAATACGCGCCGCCATCGATGGTGATCTCTGCATCCAGCGCAAGGAGCCGGCCCTTGTCGTCGGCATACGCCGTGAGCCGGTACTTGTGCTGGCGCGCGTTGGCTCCCGAGACGAGGTGCTCGCGGCGATCCTCGATCCAGCGGAAGGGCTTGCGGTACTTCATCGCGAGCCACGCCACCGAGAGCTCTTCCGGGTGCACGATGACCTTGTAGCCGAAGCCGCCCCCGACGTCCGGGGCGATGATGCGCACCTGGCCTTCGTCCAGGCCGAGGAACTGCGCGATGCCGGTGCGCACGATGTGCGGCGTCTGGGTGGAGTAATACATGATGAGCTGGTCGGCGCGCTCGTCCCAGTACGCAACCACGGCCTTGCCTTCCATGGGCACCATGGCCTGGCGGGAAAGCTCCACTTCACGGTTCACCACCACGGTGGCCTTCTTCGACAGCGCCTCGAAGCCATTTTCCACCGTCAGCGTGAGAAACAGGTTGTCGTCCCATTCTTCGTGCACACGCACGGACTTTTCCAGCCGCGCGGTTTCGGAATCCACCAACGCGGGCAGCTCCTCGATGTCGAGTTCGACCTGCTCGCACAGGTCCTCGGCCTCGGCGCGCGTGCGTGCCACGCACATGACCACCGGCTCGCCCACGAAGCGCACCTTGCCGTGCGCGAGGGGCGGCTGGGCCGAGAGCTTGTAGCTTGGAAGGGTCGAGGAGGCCACGATGTCTTTCGCCTCGACGAGGTCTTCGCGCACGAACACCCGGCCCTCTGAATTCGGCGGCTTGCGGATCGCGCGAATGATGCCGTGGGCCACCGGGCTCCTCAGGAAAGCGACTTCGCGCTGGCCTGAGATGACGGTGTCCGAAACATACTGGCCGCGACCGTGCAGGTGGCGCGAGTCTTCCTTGCGGGGGACGCGCGCGCCTATGCCCTGGCCGGGTTTGCCATGCAGCTTTTCTTCCATACCTTCCTCCAGTTACGGCAGGGGAGCCCTCCGGCCCCCCTGCTTCCCACCTTGCTTACTTCGGGATGCCGTAGAAGCGGTAGTTGTCGAGGGTGTACTCGGCAACCTTGAACCACAGGTTCTGCTCGTCGCGGAACTTGGACCACTGGTCGTAGATCTTCTTGAACTCCGGGCTCTTGCCGGCGAGGTCGGCCATGACTTCCTGGGTGGCCTTGTACGCGGCATCCATGACCGGCTTGGGGAAAGCGCGAAGCTGCGTGCCCGCGCCGACCAGGCGCTTGAGCGCCACCGGGTTCTTGGCGTCGTAATCGGCCGTCATGACCGTGTCCTGCTCGCGCGCGGCGCAGATCAGCGCTTCCTGGAACGCCTTGGGCAGCGCATCCCATGCCTTGAGGTTGACCAGCATCGTGTTCTGCGCGCTGCCTTCCCACCAGCCCGGGTAGTAATAGAACTTGGCCACCTTGTTGAGCCCGAGCTTCTCGTCGTCGTGCGGCCCGATGAATTCGGCCGCGTCGATGGTGCCTTTCTCGAGCGACGGGTAGATGTCGCCCGGCGGGATCTGCTGCGGCGTGACGCCGAGCTTGGCCAGGATGGTGCCGCCGATGCCGCCGATGCGCATCTTGAGGCCCTTGAGGTCGGCGACCGACTTGATCTCCTTCCGGTACCAGCCGCCCATCTGCACGCCGGTGTTGCCGCACGGGATGTTCATCATGCCGTACTGCTTGAACACGTCGCGCAGCAGTTCGCCACCGCCACCCCAGTTGAACCACGCCGCCTGCTGGCGCGCGTTGAGCCCGAAGGGGATGCCGGCGTCGAAAGCGAATGCCGGGTTCTTGCCGATGAAGAACGACGACAGCGTGTGGGTCGCCTCCATGGTGCCTTTCTCGACCGCGTCGAACACCTGGTTGCCCGGCACGATCTCGCCCGCGGTCATGACGCGGATGTCGAACTTGCCCTCGGTCATCGCGGCGATCCGCTTGGCCATCGCCTCCACGCCACCGTGGGTGGTGTCCAGGCTCTTGGGCCAACTGGTTTGCAGGCGCCACTTCACCGACGGCGCCGACTGGGCGATTGCCGGCGCTGCCATCGCGCCGAGGGCCGCTCCCGCCCCTGCCTTGGTGAGAAACTCGCGTCTCTTCATTGCATTCTCCTTGGATATGCCGGCCGGGCCGGCGGTAAGCAACCTGCCTGGGATGAACTCCCCCTACTTTTTCGCGCCCGGTGTGGACGAGCGCTCGAACTGCTTCTGCAGATCTTCCTGCGAGCCGACCGCGCCGGGGGTGCCCATGGGCGCCTCCAGCTCGATCTTGACCTTGTCGGTGTCGATCACCTCGGTCTTATCGAGGAAGTAGGTGATCTGGTTCGGGAAGGCGATCACCAGCCCGATCATGAGCACCTGCAGGCCGACCCAGGGGATCGCCCCCATGTAGATGTCCTTGCTTTTTACTTCCTTGGGCGCCACGCCGCGCAGGTAAAACAACGCGTAGCCGAAAGGCGGGTGCATGTAGGAAGTCTGCAGGTTCACGCACAGCAGCACCCCGAACCACACCAGGTCGATGCCCAGCTTCTGCGCCACCGGCGCGAGAAGGGGCACGACGATGAACGCGATCTCGAAGAAATCGAGGAAGAAGGCGAGTAAGAAGACCGCCACCATGGTCATCACGAGAAAGCCGGTCCTGCCGCCGGGAAGGTCGGAGAGCAGGTGTTCGATCAGCAGCCCGCCGTCGAAGCCCTGGAACACGAGCGAGAACACGCTCGCGCCGAACAGGATGAAGATCACCATCGCGGTGATGCGCATGGTCGACTCCATGCCTTGCCAAACCAGCCGCCAGGTGAGCCGGCCGCGGACGCCGGCCAGTAACAGGGCGCCCATCACGCCCATCGCGCCGGCCTCGGTCGGGGTGGCCACTCCCATGAAGATCGTGCCGAGCACAAGGAACATGAGACCCAGCGAAGGGACGATGCCCCACAGCACCCGGCTCCACAGCGCCCAGCCGTGCAAGGTGCGCGCCTCGGGCGGCAGCGGCGGGACCCGCGCGGGGCTCAGCACCGAGACCGCCCACATGAACGCGAGGAACAGGAGCGTCTGCACGATGGACGGCCCGATCGCCCCGGCATACATGTCGCCGACCGATCGGCCGAGCTGGTCGGCGAGCACGATGAGCACGAGGGAGGGCGGGATGAGCTGGGTGATCGTGCCCGAGGCCGCGATCACGCCGGTGGCGATGCGCGCGTCGTAGCCATAGCGCAGCATCGTCGGCAGCGCGATGACGCCCATCGCGATCACCGAGCCCGCCACCGTGCCGGTGATCGCGCCCAGCACTGCACCCACGATGATCACCGCGTAGCCAAGGCCCCCGGGCAGGCCGCCGAACATCTGGCCCATGCTTTCCAGCAGGTCTTCGGCCAGGCCGCAGCGCTCCAGCAGCGCCCCCATGAAGGTGAAGAACGGGATCGCGAGCAGCAGGTCGTTGGACAGGATCCCGAAGATGCGCAGCGGCAGGTTGGCCAGGAACTCGGGCGCGAAGAATCCCATGTGCACCCCGAGCACCCCAAATCCCAGGCCGAGGGCCGCGAGCGAGAACGTAACCGGGTAGCCGAACAACAGGAAGATGAACATGCCCGCGAACATGAGCGGCGCCATCGCCTCGGCGGTAAGCGTCATTGCAGCGGCCTTTCGTAGTGCGTCTCGGCGGTGATGCGGCCGGTGATCATGGCGATGCGCTTGATGAGCTCGGAGAATCCCTGCAGCGTGAGCAGCGCGAAGCCTATGGGCAGCGCGAAGCGTGCCGGCCAGCGCACGAGGCCGCCTGCATTGGGCGAGATCTCGCCCGACTGCCACGCATCCAGCGCGGGCGGCCACGACAGGATCAGCATGTAGATGGTGGCCGGCAGCATGAATACGATGAGGCCGAGGATGTCCACCCACAGCTTGCCGCGCACCGAAAGCATCCCGTAGACGAGGTCGACCCGCACGTGTTCATTGACCTTGAGCACGTAGGACGCGCCGAACATGACGAGGTAGGCGAACAGGTACCACTGCATCTCGAGCCAGGCGTTGGAGCCGAGGCTGAACGCATAACGCAGGCCGGCATTGCCGGCACTCACGAGGCATGCCGCCAGAACGCAGACGGTGGCGATATAGCCGAACCACTGGTTCATGCGGTCGACGCCGGCGGAAAAACGCAGGAAAGCATTCATTGGGAGGCTCAGGCGGCGCGCGAGCGGTCGGCCGGGGCCGCCCGCGTCACGGTGTATTTCTGGTCGCGGAAATCGCCCGAAAGCACGGGCTCGTAGCGGGGCGGCGCATCACCCGCGCAGCCCGGGATGCACTCGATCTTCGCGTCGTAGTTGGGGTGATGGAAGAACGCGATCGACATGCGGCCACTGGCGTGAGCCATTTCGCGGGACGGGCTCGCGACGAGCGCCGTCTCGTCGCGTTGTGGATTTATCACGCGATGGGTGTTGGACACCCAGCGGTCGTTGGTCCAGCGCATGAGCAGGTCGCCGATGTTGCACACGAAGCGGTACTTGTCGGTGGCCACATCGACCCAAGCCCCGGAGCGCGTCAGCACCTGCAACCCGGGTGCGCTCTCGCCCGAGAGGATGGTGAGCATGCCGTAGTCGGTGTGCGCGCCGGCGCGCAATTGGCCTGCGGCGGGCGGGGCGTCCTGGCGCGGGTAATAGTTGATGCGCGCGGCGGTGATGTGGCGGTCGATTCTGGTGTCGAAGAATTGCTCGGGCAGGCCGAGGGCCAGCGCCGAGACGCGGCACAGCGTGACCGACAGGCCTTCCATTGCGCGGTAGTACGCGTCGGCAGCCTCGGCGAACCCAGCCGGCGCGGCCGGCCACTGGTTGGCGAAGAAATGCTTGCGCCCCTCCGGGCCGGTGTAATACGGGTCGGCAGGGATTTCGGGACGGCCGAAGTGGTAGTACTCCTTCAGGTCCGGCGGGGTCGCCGGTGCATCACCTGCGGCATTCCCTGCGGCCGATGGTGTATTGCCTGCGGCAAGGGCCTCGAAGCCCACCGCCTTGTAGCCGCGCGGGTAGTCGGGGCGGGGGGGCGCGACGCGCTGCTTTTCCTCCAGCGGCAGGTCGAAGAACGCGTGCGCCTTTGCGTACAGCGCATCCATCGTGGCGCGCGGCACACC
>JBBQCV010000210.1:0-6386 GCA_038319115.1 Burkholderiales bacterium
AGCTCAAGGAGGGCGTGCGCATCCTGTGCAACCTCATGAACGTCAAGGCCGAGAACGTGAAGATCGGCATGCCGGTCAAGCTGTGCTGGGAAAAGTTGTCCGAGGACATCAACTATCCCGCCTTCGAGCCGGAGTGACCCAAGAGTGAGGCGAGCGCTGGCCCGCCGCTCGCGGCGCGCCCCGGGCCGGTGAAGCTCGCCGCATTCCTGGCCGCCCACGCGCTGGCCACGCCGGCACGCGAAGCGGTGGCCTGCGAAGGCACGCGCCTCACTTTCGGCCAGGTGGACGAGCAGTCAACGCGCCTGGCCAGCGCGCTGGCGGCGCGCGGTATGGCGGTGGGCGACCGCATTGCGATTCATCTTGCCAACCGCGCAGAGTTCGTTGTCGCGTTCATGGGCGTCGTCAAGGCTGGCGCGATCGCCATTACGCTCAACCCGAAGCTCGCGCCCGCCGAGGTGGGCTATATCCTCGCCGATGCAACCCCCAAGGCGGTGATTTTCGAGGACGAAACGCGCGCGGTGCTCGAGCGCGCAGGCGCCGAAATTTCGGGCACGGGTGGGGCGCGCCTCGTCCCGCCGCTCCGCATCATCGTGGGCGGCACGCCCGGCGCGGGCGAACTCGCTTTCGACGCGCTGGTGCGGCAAGGCGGGCTCGACCTGCCGGAGATTCCGCCCGAATTCGACGACTGCATGATCTCGTACACCTCGGGCACCACGGGCAAGCCCAAGGGCGCGGTGATCACGCAGGCCAACTACATCGTGCTGGCGGCCTTCTTCAACGGCGTGAACTGGAAACTCACCCCGGCCGATCGCATCCTCGCCACCACGCCGCTCGCGCACCGCTCGGCTTTCCAGCGCATGCTCAACATGGTGTGCGCGGGCGCAAGCCTGGTGGTGATGTCGCGCTTCGACGCGGCGCAGGCCGCGCGCCTCATCGAGGCCGAGCGCATCACGCTGATGGGCATGGTGCCCACGGTGGGGCGCCTGCTGCTGCCCGAGATCGAGGCGGCCCCGGCGCGATTCCGCTCGCTGCGCGCAGCCGTGGTCACGGGCGAGGCCTTCCCGGTGGAGCTCAAGCGGCGCCTGCTGGCGGCGCTGCCGAACCTGGAGCTGCATTCCTTCTTCGCCATGACCGAAGCCGGCGCAATAACCAACCTCGGGCCCGCCGAGCAGTTCGCCAAGGGCGCCTCAGTTGGTCGCGTGACGCCCGGTGTGGAAGTGAAACTCGTCGACGACAACGGCGGGCGCGTGGCCACCGGCGAGACCGGCGAGATCCTCGTGCGCGCCGGTCCGCCGGGCGCGTTTCTCACCATGCGCGCTTACTTCAACAACCCGCAGGCCACCGCCGAGGCCTTCGTCGACGGGTGGTTCCGTACCGGCGACCTCGGCCGGCTTGACGCGGACGGGTATCTCTACATCGTCGACCGCAAGAAGGACATGGTGCTCTCGGGCGGCTACAACATCTATTCCAAGGAAGTCGAGACCGCGATCCTCGAGTTGTCCGCGGTGCAGGACGTGGCGGTGGTGGGCGTGCCCGATGCCACCTATGGCGAAGCGGTGGCTGCGTTCATCGAGCGGCGGCCGGGCCAGACGCTCGAGGCCGATGCGGTGATCGCGCATTGCCGCGAGCGCATCTCGGGCTACAAGAAGCCGCGCCATGTGCGCTTCGTCGACGCGCTGCCGAGGAACAGCACCGGCAAGGTCCTCAAGTTCGAATTGCGCCGCGACTTCGCGTCCGGCCCCTGAGCCGGTCGAGGCGAGCCCATGGACCTCAATTATTCTGCCGAGGAGCAGGCATTCCGCGACGAGGTGCGCGCGTGGCTGGATGCCAGCCTGCCGGCCGACCTGAAAGACAAGGTCGCCTCCTTCGAGGTGCTCGGCAAGGACGACACGCAACGCTGGCACCGCATCCTGTCGGACAAGGGATGGGTGGCGCCGGCGTGGCCGCCCGAGTGGGGCGGCACGGGATGGAATGTGGTGCAGCGCTACATCTTCGAGGAGGAGTGCGGCTACGCAGGGGCGCCGCAACTCCCGGCGTTGTCGCTCGCGATGTGTGCGCCGGTACTGATCCACTACGGCACCGAGGCCCAGAAGGAGCGCTTCCTGCCGCGCATCCACGACGGCAGCGAATCGTGGTGCCAGGGCTATTCCGAGCCTGGCGCGGGTTCGGACCTGTCGGCGCTCAAGACCCGTGCGGTGCGCGAAGGTGACGCGTACGTGGTGACCGGCCAGAAAACCTGGACCACCCACGCGCACTGGGCCGACTGGATGTTCTGCCTTGTGCGCACCGGCAGCGACAGCCCGAAACAGCAGGAGGGCATTTCCTTCCTGCTCATCGACATGAAGTCGCCGGGCATCACCATCCGGCCGCTGATGCTCATGGACGGCAGCCACGAGGTCAACGAGGTGTTCCTCGACCGCGTGCGGGTGCCCGCGGCCAACCTCGTGCACGAGGAAGGCAAGGGCTGGACCGTGGCCAAGTATTTGCTCGGCTATGAGCGGCTCAACCAGGGACGCATCGGCATTGCCAAGCGCACCTTGGCGCGGCTCAAGGATTACGCCACGCTGGTGCAAAAGGACGGCCGCAACCTCGTGGACGACGTGCGCTTTCGCGACCGCGTGGCGCGCATCGAGATCGAGCTCATGGCGTTGGAACTCACCAACCTGCGCATGCTCGACCAGATGCGGCGCACCGGCCGCCCCCCCGGCGCGGAAGTGTCGATCCTGAAGATCAAGGGCACCGAAATCCACCAGGCGCTGGGCGAACTGTTCGTGCAGGCCGCCGGCCCGCGCGCGCAGCCGCGCACCAGCCTCGACGGGGAGTTCGATGCGGTCGAGCGCTTCGCGGCGGCGCTCGCGCCGCGGTTCCTCAACCTGCGCAAGATGACGATTTACGGCGGCTCGAACGAGATCCAGCGCAACATCATTGCCAAATCGATGCTGGGGCTGTGAGCCCGGCACAAAACCCAAGGAGACTTCCAATGCGATTCCTTCCCATCCTGTCCGCGGCGCTCGCCGCATCGATCACCCTGCTGTCCGGCGCCGCGCTCGGCCAGGCGTATCCGACCAAGCCCGTTCGGATCATCGTGCCGTACTCCCCCGGTGGGGTGACGGACCTGTTCTCGCGCGTGCTTGCGCACAACCTGCAGGAAACCCTCGGCCAGCCGTTCCTGGTCGAGAACAAGCCCGGCGCGAGCCAGATGGTCGGCGCGATGGTGGTGGCCAAGGCGCCGGCCGACGGCTACACGCTGTACGTAGGCAGCATCACCAGCCTGGCGATGAACGTCTACACGCAGAAGGCCATCCAGTACGACCCGGTCAAGGACTTCGCGCCGATTTCGCTGGGCATGACGATGCCGATGTTCCTGGTGGTGAACCCGAACACCGTGCCGGCCACCAACGTCAAGGAGCTGATCGCGCTGCTCAAGGCCAACCCGGGCAAGTACACGTTCTCGACCACCGGCAACGGCGGCTCGACCCACATGGCGGGGGAGTTGTTCAAGGTGATGACCGGCACCGAGATGACGGCCATCCCGTACAAGGGTTCGGCCCCCGGCATCGCCGACGTGATCGCCGGGCAGGTGAACATGAGCTTCGACCCGGGTTCATCCACGCTGCCGCATGTCAAATCAGGCAAGCTGCGCGCGCTGGCCGTGACCGGCCTGAAGCGGTTTTCGCAGATGCCCGACCTGCCCACCGTGTCCGAGTCCGGCGTGCCGGGGTACGAGTCGGTGATCTGGTTCGGCCTCGTGACCACCGCCGGCACGCCGCCCGCCATCACGCAGAAGCTCTCGCAGGAAATCAACCGCATCCTGCGCCAGCCGGCGCTGCAGGAAAAGTTCGGCCTGTCGGCCATCGACCTCACGCCGGGCACGCCGGAAGAGTTCGGCACGCTGATCCGCAGCGACATCGCCAAGTGGTCCAAGGTCCTGCGCGAGGCGGGGATCAAGCCCGAGTAGGCGCTGCGCACGCCCGATGAAGCTCGCCTCCTTTCTCGCCACCCACGCGCGTGCCACGCCGGACCGGGATGCCGTCATCTGCGGCCCCGAGCGGCTGACTTTCGGCCAGCTCGACGCCACCACCGACCGCCTGGCCAACGCGCTGCGCAGCGAGGGCGTTGGGGTGGGCGACCGCGTGGCGATCCAGTTGCAGAACACGGTGGAGTTTGTGCGCGCTTTCCTCGCGATCACCAAGGCGGGCGGCATCGCGGTGCCGGTCAACACGCGCCTGGCCCCGGCCGAGATCGCCTACATCCTCGCCGACAGCGCGCCCAAGGCGGTGTTCATCTCGGACGAGACGCGCGAAGTCTACGAGCGCGCCGCGGCCGAGGCTGCTGGGGTGATCCGGATCGCGGCAGGCGCGGCCGCGGCGGGCGAGCGCTCGATCGCGGCGCTGATCGACGCCGGCGCCCCTGGCACGCCGGTGGTGCCCAGTGAATTCGACGACAACTTGATCGTCTACACCTCGGGCACCACCGGCAAGCCCAAGGGCGCGATCCTCACCCAGGCCAATTCGATCATCCCCAACGGCTACCTCAACGCCATCCAGTACGGGATTTCGGAGCGCGACCGCCAGCTCGTCACCACGCCGCTTGCGCATCGCACCGGCTTCGCGCGCATGGCCAACATGATCCTGCACGGCTCAACGTTGGTGGTGATGCCGCGCTTCGACGCGGCCGGCGCGGCGCGGCTGGTCAAGGAGGAGCGCATCTCCGTGGTTGGCATGGTGCCGACGGTGGGCCGCATGCTGTTGCCCGAGATCGAGGCGCGGCCGCAGGATTTTTCCAGCGTCAACGTGATGCTGGTCACGGGCGAGGCTTTCCCGCTCGAAGTGAAGCAGCGTATCCATGCAGCACTGCCGCATGTGCGGCTGTATTCGTTTTTCGCGATGACCGAGGTCGGCGGCCTCACGCTGCTCGGGCCCGAGGAGCAGTTCACCCACCCGGCTTCATTGGGGCGGCTCAACCCCGGCGCCGAGGTGCGCCTCGTGGATGCCGCAGGCAAGGAGGTCTCGCCCGGCGAGGTCGGCGAGATGTGGGTGCGCACCGGCGAACCCGGCCGCTACCTCACCATGCGGTGCTACTTCAACAAGCCAAAGGAAACCGCCGAGACGATCCGCGACGGCTGGGTCGCCACCGGCGACATGGCGCGCATGGAGCCCGACGGCCACCTCTACATCATGGACCGCAAGAAGGACATGGTGCTCTCGGGCGGCTACAACATCTATTCCAAGGAAGTCGAGCTGGTGCTGCAGCAGCACCCCGCCGTGCAGGATGCGGCGGTGATCGGCGTGCCCGATGCGGTGTATGGCGAGTCGGTGGCGGCTTTTGTCGAACTGCGGCCCGGCATGCAGGCGAGCGCCGGGGAGATCGTCGCGCACTGCCGCGACCGCATCGCCGGCTACAAGAAGCCCAAGCACGTGCGCTTTCTCGCCGTGCTTCCGCGCAACAGCACCGGCAAGGTGCAGAAGTTCGAGTTGCGCAAGGCCTTCGCCGCAGGCGGCCCGGCGCGCACGGGGTAACATCGGGGCATGGACCGTCTGGGCGAATCGCTCTCCAACGTAGGGGCCGCGCTGCTGGTGCGCCTCGAGGCGCACCTTCCGAGCGTGATCGGCGCGGTGCTGTTGCTCATCGCGGGCTGGCTTCTTGCGCGCGTGCTGCGGGTGCTGGCGGTGCGCGGCGTCCAGCTCGCCGATACCCTGCTCGCCCGCCTGGCCGGCTCGGCGCGCGTCCGAGTGGCGCGTTCCGCACACGTCCTCGGCGCCATCGTTTACTGGGTGGTGCTGTTGTTCTTCGTGGCCGCAGCCACGCACGAGCTCGGCCTGCAGACTTTCACCCAGTGGCTCGCGCGCCTGCTCGAATACCTCCCCACCCTAGCGGCGGGTGTATTGATCATCGTGGCCGGGTATGTGCTCTCGCGCTTCACCGCCGACCTCGTGCGCGCCACGAGCACCCGGCTGCAGCCGGCGCAGCGCGACGCGCTTGCGCGCGTGGCGCAGGGCGGGACCCTCGTCGCGGCGATCCTCGTGGGCGCCGACCAGATGGGCATCAAAGTCACCTGGATCGCGATCCTGTCGGCGCTCGTCATCGCCTCGCTGCTCGGCGGGGTGACCATCGCCGCCAGCCTGGGCGCGCGCAGCTACGTCGCCAACCTCATCGGCGCGCACTACCTGCGTAATGCCTTCCAGGTCGGCCAGCGCGTGCGCGTCGCCGGCTTCGAGGGCCGCATCCTCAACGTGAGCGTGACCTCACTGCTGCTCGAGACCAAGGAGGGGCGGGTGGTGATTCCCGGGAGCGTGTACAACGACGAGCCGATCGAGCTGCTGGGCGCTCGCCCCGATGGCTGATGCCGAAAGCCTGAGCCTGGTGTTCTTGCGCGGCCATCCGGC
>JBBQCV010000211.1:0-6358 GCA_038319115.1 Burkholderiales bacterium
ACCGGCGCCGGAATCCTACGAACTGCTCAACGCGGGCGTGGCCGACGGGGTGTTCTTCCCGTTCGAGTCGATCGTCTCGTTCAAGCTCGAGTCGGTGATCGGGCAGGCCACCGTGTTTCCCGGCGGCATGTACAGCTCGGCCTTCGGTTTCTTCATGAACGAAGACAAATGGAACAAGCTGCCCAAGCAGGACCAGGACGCGATCACCAAGCTTTCCGGTGAGGCGCTGGCCCGGCACGCCGGCAAGTCGTGGGATGTGGCCGACAAGATCGGCTACGAGGCGCTCAAGAAGAACAACGTCAAGATCGTCGAGGCCAGCCCCGCCCTCGTGAAGGAAGTCCAGACCCGCTCGGCGCCGATCACTGCCGAATGGATCAAGAACGCCAACGCCAAGGGCGTGGACGCCGCCAAGGTGCTCAAGGAGTTCCACGAAGAGCTCAAGAAGGTCGCCGCGGGCAAATGACCGGCCGGGGGGCCGCGCAGGAGCGCAAGCCTGCGCAGCCGACGGCATGGGAGCGCCGCTTCGACGCGGCGCTCGGCTTTGCCGCCTCGGTGATCCTGTTCCTGCTCATGCTGCTCACGTTCGTCGACGTGATCGGGCGGTATGTGTTCAACCACCCCTTGCGCGGCGCATTCGAGGGCACCGAGCTCATGCTGCTGGTGCTGATCTTCGCCGGCCTGCCGCTGGTGTCGCACGCCGACGAGCACGTGACGATGGATTTCATCGACCAGATGATCGGCCCGCGCACCCGCGCAGTGCTGGTGGCGGTCTCGCACGTGGTGTGCGCAGCCACATTCCTATTCCTCGCTTGGCTGGTGTGGCTCAAGGCCGGCAAGATCGCCTCCTACGGCGACACCACCGACGTGCTGCGCATCAAAGTCGGGCCGTTCGTATATTTCATGGCCATCATGATCGGCGTCTCGGGGCTGATCCACCTCTGGAAGATCTTTTCGCCCGGCGTGCCGCCCGGTACATCCCAGGGCGGCGCCACCACCTGATGCGCGACCTCCTGTGACGGAGGCGCTGCTCGGCCTCGCGGCCATGATGCTGCTCGCCTTCGTGCGCGTGCCGATCGCGCTGGCGATGGGCATCGTGGGCATCGTGGGCTATGCCTACATGCGCGACTGGAACTGGGCCGTGGCCTTCGCCACCGCGCAGACCAAGGTGTACGAGACCGGCCGCAACTACACCCTGTCGGTGGTGCCCCTGTTCATCCTCATGGGCAGTTTCGTCACGCGCGCGGGCATGTCGCAGGAGTTGTTCCGCGCGGCCTACGCTTTCATCGGCCACCTGAAGGGGGGCCTCGCGATGGCCACGGTGATGGCGTGCGCGGGGTTCGGCGCCATCTGCGGCTCCTCGATCGCCACCGCGGCCACCATGGCCAAGGTCGCCTATCCCTCGATGAAGAAGCTGGGGTATTCCGACGCGCTGTCCACCGGCTCGATCGCCGCCGGCGGCACGCTCGGCATCCTGATCCCGCCCTCCACCATCATGGTGATCTACGGGATCATCACCGAGACCAACATCGGCCGGCTGTTTGCCGCCGGCATCCTGCCGGGCATCCTCGCCACGCTCCTCTTGTGCCTCGCGGTCGCCTGGACCACCTGGCGCGACCCCAAGGCCGGCCCGCCCGGCGAGCGCGCCACATGGCGGGAGCGCTGGTCCGCCTTCAAGGGCGTGTATGCCGTGGTGGCCCTGTTCGCGCTGGTCATGGGCGGCATCTATTTCGGCGTGTTCACCGCCACCGAGGGCGCCGCCATCGGCGCGGTCGGGGCGATGTTCTTCGCCATGGTGCGCCGGGTGCTCACGTGGAAATCGCTGTACGCCTCGCTGGTGGAGAGCGCACGCACTACCGCGATGATCTTCATGATCCTCATCGGCGCCCTCATGTTCGCCGAGTTCGTCAACATCACCACCATGCCGGGCGACCTGACCCGGTTCGTGTCGCGCTTCGAGCTGCACCCCATAGCGGTGGTGGCCGCGATCATGGTGATCTACGTAGTGCTCGGCACCGCGATGGAAGAGCTGTCGATGATCCTGCTCACGCTGCCGGTGTTCTTCCCCATCATCGTGCAGCTCGGTTTCGACCCGGTCTGGTTCGGTGTGCTGATCGTGGTGGTGGTCGAGATCGGCCTCATCAGCCCGCCGGTGGGGATGAATCTCTTCGTGCTTTCCACGCTGATCCCCGGCGTTCCCACGCGCACCGTGTTTCGCGGTGTCACGCCTTTTGTGATCGCCGACATCATCCGCCTCGCGATCCTGGTGGCTTTTCCGGCGATCTCGCTGTACCTGCCCAGCCTGATGAAGTAGGGCGCGCGCCGAATTTCTCCGCCGCCGCGCCCAGGATCCCCTTGGGCATGTAGATGATGAACAGCACCAGCATGAGCCCGTACAGGGTCGTGTCGAGCGCGTGGAAACGGTTGCCGAATGCCAGGCGCAGGCCCTCGGCCAGGAGCAGCGTGAACGCGGCGCCCACCGTGGGCCCAAGGCGCACGTACATGCCGCCGGCGATCACGCCGAACACCATCTGCAGGCTGATGCCGATGCCCGAGACGGTTTCCGGGTTCACGTACAGCTGGTACTGCGCGTAGAGCACGCCGCCCATGCAGGTCATGAGCGCCGAGATCATGGTCACGCCGAGCTTGAGGCGGGTGACGTTGATGCCGATCGACGCCGAGGCGTCCTCCTCCTGGCTGATGGCCTCGAGCGCAAGGCGTCCCATGCTGCGGTCGACCTTCCCCCAGATCCACAGCCCGATGAGCCAGACCGCGAGCACCACGTAGAACCACACCAGCTTGTCGGAGAACTGCAGCGCCCCGATCGACCACGAGGTGTCGGCGAGCGCGGTCTTGGGCGTCACGCCGAGCGACCCGCCGGTCTGGTCGCGCAGCGCCACGATGAGCAGGCGCGTGACTTCCGACAATGCGAGGGTGACCAGCGCGAAGTAGTGCCCGACGATCTTGTAGCGAAAGCACGGGTAGCCAATGAGGAACGCGACCACCGCGGTGAGCACCAGCGCGATCGGCGTGCCGATCCACGGGCTCAAACCATAGTGGTTCCAGCCCATGACCACCACGTAGGCGCCGATGCCCAGGAAAGCGCCATGGCCGAAGCTCACCATTCCCAGGCGCCCCATGATCGACCAGCTCGTGTACACGTAGCCCCACAGCAGCACCATGATGAGCAGGTGCAGCGGGTAGTTACCCAGCCCCAGCAGCGGGACCACTGCGAGGAAGGCGAGGCCGGCCCACGGCAGGTAGCGCATGACGCCGCCCGAGGCCATGTTACTTGCCCCCCAGGATGCCCTGCGGGCGCCAGAACATCATCGCGATGAAGAACAGGAACGCGATCACGTAGCCCCACTCCACCGCGAATAAGAAGCCGCCCACCGAGATGAACTGGGCGAAGATGAACGCGGCGATGAAGCCGCCGGCCATGTTTCCCAGGCCCCCCAGCACGCAGATGAGGAAGGTGATCGGCCCGAACGACAGGCCAATGCCCGGGTGAATGTCGTATTGCAGCACCAGCAGGCACGAGCCCAGCCCCGCGAGCGCCCCGCCGATGGCCGAGGTGATGATGAAGATGCGGCCCGGGTTCACGCCCATGAGCGGCATGATGGCGCGGTCCTGGCTGATGGCGCGGATCGCGGTGCCGATGTAGGTGCGCGTGAGCAGCAGGTACACGCCGAGCATTCCCGCCAGCGCCACGCCGAAGGCAATCAGGCGCGGCATCGAAAACGAGATCTCGCCCACCACGATGGGCGGGAAGGTCACGCCGAGGTTCTTGAACTCGATGCCGAACGCGAGCGTGGCGGCGGCCTGCAGGAAGAACAGCACGCCCCCGGTGACCAGCAACTGGTTGATCGGCTCGGCGCCGAGCACTGGGCGGATCACGAAGTAATGCAGCGCCGCGCCCGAGAGCGACACGATGGCCACGCCGGCGGCCATGGCGAGGATGAGAGGCCAGCCGAACGAAACGTGAAAGTAATACACCGCGTACATGCCCACCATGATGAGCTCGGCATAGCAGATCCAGACCACGTCGATGACGCCGAAGACGAGGTTGAGGCCGAGCGACAAGAGCGCGAGCAGCCCGCCGAGCAGCAGGCCGTTCAACACCGACTCGAGCAGGAAAATGTCGAACACCTGGCTCATGGGGCCTCCCGGCGGGTGCGGGCTTGTGGATGGTCGCGCATCAGATCCCCAGGTAAGCCTTGCGGATTTCGGCCGAGGCAAGCAATTCGGCGGCAGGGCCGCTTTGCTTGATGCGCCCGGTTTCGAGCAGGTACGCCCGGTCCACCACTTTGAGCACCTGGCGGATGTTCTGCTCCACGATGAGCACCGTGTAGCCCTCCGAGCAGATGCGTTTCACCATCTCGAAGATCGACTGCACCACCACCGGCGCGAGGCCCGCCGAGGGCTCATCGAGCAGCAGCAGGCGCGGTGCAGACATGAGCGCGCGGCCGATGGCGCACATCTGCTGCTCGCCGCCCGACAACGTGCCGGCGGCCTGGTGGCGCCTTTCCTTCATGCGCGGAAAGAGCGAATACACGTAGGCGAGGCGCTCGGCGTAGCGCGGCCGCGCGGCGGGCAGGAAACCGCCCATCTTGAGGTTGTCCTCGACCGTGAGGCGCGGGAACAGGCGCCGGTTCTCGGGCACCTGCGCGATGCCATAGCCGATGACCTCGTGCGCCGGCACCGCCTTGAGCGAGCGGCCTTCCATCGCGATGTCGCCGCCGGTCGCGTCGATGAGTTTGGAGATCGCGCGTAACAGCGTCGTCTTGCCCGCGCCATTGGGGCCGATCACGGCTACAGCCTCACCGGCGTGCACTTCGAGGCTCACCCCGAACAATGCCTGGAAGCTGTCGTAGCCGGCCGAAACCGAATCGACCATGAGCATGGGCGTGCCCATCAGGGGGTGCGCGCCGCCACGGCCTGCTGCACTTCCTCGGCGTCGGTGCCGAGGTAAACCTCGATCACTTTGGGGTCGTGCGCCACCACCTCGGGCTTGCCCTCGGCGATGACCTCGCCATGGTCGAGCACCACGCAGCGGTCGACCACGCGCATGAGCACGCCCATGATGTGCTCGACCCAGATGATGGTGATGCCGCGCTCGGCGCGGATGCGGGCAAGCATGTCGGCGGCCTGGTTCATCTCCGCCTCATCGAGCCCGCCCAGGCTTTCGTCGGCCAGCAACAGGCGCGGCTGGGTGGCCAGCGCGCGCGCGAGCTCGAGCTTCTTGAGGCCCGCCGCGCCCAGGCCCTCGACACGCGCGCTCTCCTCAATAGGCAGCCCGACCAGCGCAAGGGCCTCGCGCGCCTGCACCCAGGCCTTGTCGCGCGACGGGCGTTCAGACTGGCCGTAGAACGCCGCCAGCGCGACGTTCTCCATGATCGAGAGTTTGCGAAACGGACGCGGGATCTGGTAGGTGCGCGCGATGCCCAGGTGCGCGACCTTGCTCGCGTGGGTCCCGGCGATCTCGCGCCCGCAAAAGCGGATCGAGCCCGCAGTGGGCGCCAGCGCCCCGGCAACCAGGTTGAACGTCGTGCTCTTGCCCGAGCCGTTCGGCCCGATGAGCCCGAGGATTTCGCTCTCCGCGACTTCGAAGGACACCCCGCCGACGGCGGTGAATCCCCCGAAGTTCTTGGTGAGGCCGTTGATCGAGAGCACCGCCCTCGTCCCGCCGGCCTACTGCGGCGAGTGGGTCGAGCCCTTGGGCAGTGGCAACACCGGCTCGGCGGTCTTGATCGCGGCCGGCCAGACGATCTTGGTGTTGCCGCCGATGTACTGCATCACCACCGGCGAGGAGCGTTCGTTCTGCCCCGACATGGGCGTGCCGGGCGGAAAGAACTTGACCCCGTAGCCCTGGATCGTGCCGCCGACCGGGATGTCGGTATCGAGCGCGGCCTTGCGCAGCGCCTCAGCGTCGATTCCGCCGTACTTCTTGATCGCGCGCGGGATCACGTCGGTGAACAGGATCCACGACTGGTTGAACCCCATCGACACGTGCGGCGGGATCTCGTCGACCTTGCGGTCCTTCACCTCGGCCGTGTAGCGCTTGACCATCTCCTTGGTGATGTCGCCCAGACCCGGCTTGAGCGTCTTGGGGTCGAGCAGCTGCGCGGCGACCGGGTCGACGTTGTAGATGTAGTCGGCGTCCTTGCCGAATGCTTCGCGCAGCTTGTCGTACTGGCCGTAGCCCGCGCCGTGGCCGATGAGGGCAGACCACTTGAGGCCCTGCTCCTTCGCCTGGCGCCAGAACAGGGTGATGTCCGGGTTGTAGCCGGTGTGCAGGATCACGTCGGCGCGCGCGCGGCGCAGCTTGGTCACCAGGCTCGACAGGTCCGGCGTGGTGGCC
>JBBQCV010000212.1:0-6289 GCA_038319115.1 Burkholderiales bacterium
TGGCGCAAAGGAAGTAAGCGAGGAGGGCCGCCGATGCCGCCGCAGAAGCTGCGAGCATGCGAGCCGGCGCGAGCACATGGCTGCCGTACGCGGACAGGGGCCGGATCATCCTGCGGGAGAATCCGCGACGCGGGCGAGCAGTCGCGGCCGAGTCACGGCCGCGGCGGCTGCAGCGCTTCGCCCACCCATCGGCGCAGGTTGTGGAAGGCCGCGAGATAATGCGCATGGCCCTCGCGTGCGTAGGCGATCTTCAGTGCATCGAGAAAGCTCATCTCCAGCCTGAACTGGCCAAGGGGCGAGCCCGACCACGGCAGCGACTCCGCATTGAAGGCCTTGGCCTTCCATCCCGTGCCGGTGGCCAGCATGAGCGAAGCAATGCGCTCGATCACGAACACCTTGGCCGGGACGCCGCCACCGTCGTGGATGGTGCTCGCATTGAGGCGCGCGGCGAGTGGCGTCGGGGATCCTTCGGCGACCGCGTAGAGCGTTTCGCATTTTTCCAGCCACTCGCGCCAGAACCGGGGCTTGGCGACGAAGAAATTGCAGAATACCGTGTTGGTGGAATCCATCACCAGCGCATCGAAGTCGATGCCGGGGGCGGCGCAGAGGGCTGCTTCCCTGAAAATGCGCATGGTGTCGGCATGTTGCATTGCGCCCTGCTCGAATATGTTGAGTGGATAGGCGATCTGGTCGAAGAAGGGCGAGAAAAGCACCACGTCGGCCGTGCCACCCTGCGCGGCCACGAAAGCGAACACGTCCCCGGCCGCGAGGCCCGTCTTGGCGCCGAACTTGGGCGAGAAGAACCCATAGTAGGCGTCCTCCTGCAATGCCGTGCAGAGAAGGAAGCGGCGGATCGGCCAGTATTCGCGCCAGTCCGGCCGCTCATTGCGCAGGTTGTCCATTGCGATGAAGCCCGGATCGAGCGCGGCGCGGCTCTGCGCGGAGTAACAGATCTGGTGGATGAACGTGTCGGCCATGGTTCGCAGTCCTGCGCAACGGGAATAACTGCGCGCGTTTCTCCTCTCGGTACAATCAATCCTTTGTTGAGCGCATTCGCATGCTAAAGCAGAAGCTGCTGATCGTCGCCGCGACCCGCGAAGCGTCCAATCCTTTCATGGAATCGATGCCGCTGGGCCGCTCGCTGCGCCGCCTGTCGTACGATCGCCGCCTCGAGGCACGCCCGGCCTTCAACAACCGCGACGGCCTTTCCGCGGTCTACAACCGGCAGATCATCGAGGAAAACCGCGACAAGATGCTGCTGTTCGTCCACGACGACGTGTGGCTGGACGATTGCTTCGTCTACGACCGTGTCAAGGAGGCGCTTGAGGCTTTCGACGTGGTCGGCCTGGCCGGCAACACGCGTCGGCTTCCGCGCCAGCCCGCCTGGGGGTTTTCGACCGAAACCCCGTTCACGCCGGAGGATCGCCGCTACCTCAGCGGCATCGTCGCCGATAGCGAGCAGCCCTGGGGAAAGCCGTCGCGCTACGGTCCACCCGGGTTGCAATGCCTCACGCTGGATGGCGTGTTCCTCGCAGCGCGATGCGCAACGCTCCTTGAGCGCGGTGTTCGTTTCGACGAGCGCTTCGAGTTCGATTTCTACGACCTGGACTTCTGCCGCAGCGCCGAGGTCGCGGGACTACGCATGGGCACCTGGCCGATCGCGATCACGCACACCAGCCTGGGACGCTTCGGTTCGCCGCGATGGCATGCGGCACTCGCGGCGTACCGCGAAAAGTGGCCCGACTGAAGGGCAGCGCTGCCGAAATCCGTCTCCGGCCCGGCCGACCCTGCGGGCGTTACGCCCGGCGGCGCGGTTTCGGGTGCGGCGTTTTCCTGACGCGGTGCAAAAAGGTGCCCGACTTGCCGCCGCGTTTCTCCAGCAAGCGGACTTCCTGCAGCACCATGCCGCGATCGACGGCCTTGCACATGTCGTAGATCGTCAGCAGTCCGGCGCTGACCGCGGCCAGGGCTTCCATTTCGACCCCGGTCCGGCCGCGGCACTCGACCGTCGCGCGCACGCTGATGGCGGGCCTGGCATGGTCGGGCTCGAATTCCACCGCAATGCGCGTGATCTGGAGGGGATGCGCCAGCGGGATCAGGTCGGAGGCGTGCTTGGCGCCCTGGATCGACGCAATGCGCGCCACGCCCAGCACGTCGCCCTTGCGCGCGCCGCCTTTGAGGATGAGGTCCAGCGTGGCGGCCTGCATCTCGATGCGCCCGCCGGCGGTGGCGACGCGATGGGTTTCGTCCTTGGCGCCGACGTCGACCATATGCGCCTGGCCGCGGCGGTCGAAATGGGTGAGCGAGGCTGCGGCTTTGGTTGCGGATGCGGCGGTTTTGCGGGGACTGCGGGGCTTCATCTGGGTGGCACTTTCCACTGGCGTGCCGCGGTGGGTTCGCGCGGCTGTGATTGGAATTCGCGCGGGAACTCGGCGAGCGCGGGAACTCGGCGAGGGCGCAAGGTATCATACCCGCATGCGTTTTCTCCTGTGCCTGATTGCCGTGATGGCGTCGGCGGCGCCCCGGGCCTGGGGTCAGAATGCCCTGCCCGACCTGGGTGACGCGTCCTCGAGCGTGCTGTCCCCGATGATGGAGCGCAAGCTGGGCGAAAGCGTCATGCGCGAGATCCGCGCCGGCGAGCCGAGCTTTGTAGACGATCCCGAGATCAACGAATACCTGAATACGCTTGGCCACAAGTTGCTGGCCGCGGTGCCTGGGTCACGCCAGGACTTCGAGTTCTTCGCGATCCGCGAGCCCACCATCAACGCCTTCGCGCTGCCCGGCGGTTTTGTCGGCGTCCACACCGGCCTGCTGACCGCTGCGGACACCGAGTCCGAGGTCGCCTCGGTGCTCGCGCACGAGATCACGCACGTCACCCAGCACCACATCGCCCGCCTGTTCGGCGCGCAGAAGCAGATGCAGCTGCCCGCCATGATCGCGATGGCGGCGGCGTTGCTGGCGGCCAAGTCGCGCCCCGACCTCGCCTCAGGCGCGGCGATGGCGGCGCAGGGAGCGGCGATTTCGGGCCAGCTCGCTTACTCCCGCGATTTCGAGCGCGAAGCCGATCGCATCGGGTTCCAGACGCTGCAGGGCGCTGGCTTCGATGTGCGCGGGATGCCCGCCTTTTTCGAGAAGCTGCAACGCTTCACCCGCATCATGGACGACGGGTCGGCGCCGGGGTACCTGCGTTCCCACCCGCTCACCGTGGATCGCGTGGCCGATGCGCAGAATCGCGCCCAGAACGCGCCCTATCACCAACACGCCGACAGCCTTGAGTTTCACCTCGTGCGCGCCAAGCTGCGCGCCGAGACCGGCGAATCGCGCGACGCCGTAGTGCTGTTCAGGGCAATCCTGAAGGATCGTCGCTTCGCCAATGAAACGGCGGCGCACTACGGCCTGGCGATTGCCTTGCTGCGCAACCGGCAGTTCGCGGAGGCCAGGATCGAGGCGGAGAAGCTGCTCGGCGCCACGGCCAAGAGCCCGATGCTCGACGCGCTGGCGGCTCGCTCGATGGTTGCGGCGGGCGACAGCGGATCGGCCATCGCGCTCCTGAAAGGGGCGATCGGCCGCAATCCCTATTACCGTCCGATGCTCTACGCTTATTCGGGGGTCCTGCTCGATGCCAAACGCGTCGACGATGCCATGGCCGCGCTGCGCGAGCAGTTGCGCCTGTATCCGAAGGACGCGCAGTTGCTGGGCATGCAGGCCAAGGGCTATGCGGCGCAAGGCAAGCGCCTGTTGCAGCACCAGGCCCAGGCCGAGGTGTACGTGCAGCAAGGAATCCTGCCTGCGGCGATCGAACAACTGCAGCTTGCGCAGACTGCGGGGGATGGCAACTTCTATGAACTCTCGGCGGTCGAGGCGCGGCTGAAGGAAATCCGCACCCGCCTCGCGGCCGAAAGCAAGCCGCTCAAATGACCTCGGCCAGGGAGTCCCTGCCAGGCAGGCACACCTTTACACACGCTCGGGCATGGCTTGCGGGCGGCGCAATGTCCCAAGCGCCGGGCTATTTCCTGCCCGGGTCGCAGTACGCCTCGTAAAGGAGGTCGAAGGTCTTCTCGGCTTCGCCCAACAGCTCGTCGTCGCTGCCCGAGCGCCGGGTGGCCCCCTGCAGCAGGGTCTGCACGCCGGCGGCTTCGGGCACCGAAGTGCCACTGCGCGCTTCGAGGAACCGGGCGATGCTGGCAATCTTCATCAGCGCCGCGTTACCGTGCATATCGAGTTGGGCGAGCATTTCCTCGAACGTGATGCGGTTGCCGCTGTTGGCAAAGCGCGCCCCGTCGAAAGCGAATCCGATCGCGCCCGGGGGGCACTCCTGCGCCTTGTCGAGCCACACCAGGGTCGCCTCAGGATCGACGAACCGGCGCACCAGCCAGGCACACGCTAGCCGGTCGGCCCACAGCGGTTTGCGCGTCGCCCACGTCCGCCCGAGGAAACGCTCGCCGGTCTTTTCGCCCGGCGCCGTCTGGGCCGGGAAAAGCAGGTTGCGGACCTCGGATTCGGCCGCAGCAAGCGCGTCGCGCGCCTTATCGCGCGCCGGCGTCGGGAAAAAATCCAGCAGGCCGATCGCATCGTACTCGCGGCGCTGCTTGTGGAGCACGCGTGAAATCGCGCTCGGGTCTGCCAACCCGAAGCCGACACGCAGGCTTTCCACCGTCTTGGTAAGTTCTTCGTAACGCGCCGAGCGATCGAAAAGCCGGCGAAAAACGTCGTACTGGGCGGTGTCGAGCGGCGCCGCCTTGAGCGCGTGGGCGCTGCCGGCGTTGGAATTGATGTATTCCACCAGCCGCTCCACCGCCTGCCGATTGACCGCCGTTTCGGGCAGGAGGAACACCCCGTCGCGCATGATCGCCGCGCCGAGCGCCTCGAACGTGCGCATGACGCGCATGCGCGGCGCAGGATCGTCGGTGGGCAGTGTCGCGACCACCAACAGCCAGCTCGTTGGGGTTGGGGGGGCCTTGGGCATAGTGGGGAGGGCGGGGCATTCCGCTTCGCGAAGCGTGTCCGGATTATTGCACAGCGATTCGATTCCAATGCGCGTACCGAATCAACAGTCGATCCGCACTCACCCCCTATTGCCCGAGAGGCGACGAGCAATGAGAGGATCGGCCAAACTTCAGCACGGCAAGATCAATTGCGCTAATCTGTTCATATGAAAATCGGTCTTGCCCGCTGCGCCGAGCCTTCCGAAAATGATCGGAGCGCGATACGAAAACTGGACGACTTTGGCTAACCTGGTCCCTCCGCATGGAGGAAGTGCCCTCAAGCCGCTGATTCTGGCGGGCGAACACCTGGACGCCGAGCGCGCCCGTGCGCAGACGTTGC
Organism: Burkholderiales bacterium; assembly: GCA_038319115.1. Taxonomy (GTDB): domain Bacteria; phylum Pseudomonadota; class Gammaproteobacteria; order Burkholderiales; family SG8-39; genus SZAS-79. The sequence goes on from JBBQCV010000212.1 coordinate 5,326, forward strand.
GCCGGGTGCCGGTCAGCTCGCGAGAAAAGGGTGACCTGATCATGCTCGGCATCGGGGGCTTCACGCCGCTGGATGGCTTCATGTCGGAAGCGGACTGGGAGCAAGTGTGCGAGAACTGTCGCACCTCGACCGGCCTGTTTTGGCCGATCCCGATCACGCTGTCGGTGGATGCCGCGACCGCCGCGGCAATCCCGCACGGCAGCGATATCGCGTTGGTCGACCCTGAAAGCGGCGAGACGCTCGCCACCATGCAAGTTGCCGGGAAATACTCGATCGACAAGGCCCGCGAATGCCAGGCTGTATTCCGTACCACCGATCCGGCGCACCCCGGCGTGAAGATGGTGATGGAGCAACCCGAGGTCAATCTGGCAGGGCCGGTGAAGGTGCTCTCCGACGGGGGGTTCAAGGCGAAATACGGCGCGTTATTCATGACGCCGGCGGAGACGCGTGCCGAATTCGAGCGGCTCGGCTGGTCGCGTGTCGCCGCGTTTCAGACGCGAAATCCGATGCACCGCTCGCATGAGTATCTCGCCAAAGTGGCGATCGAGGTCTGTGACGGCGTGCTCGTGCACTCGCTCCTCGGCAACCTTAAGCCGGGGGACATTCCTGCCGATGTGCGCACCGACGCGATCACCGTCCTGATCGATAAGTATTTCCTGCCGGGCACGGTAGTGCAGGCCGGGTATCCGCTCGACATGCGCTATGCCGGTCCGCGCGAAGCCCTGTTACACGCGTTGTTCCGGCAAAACTATGGCTGTTCCCACCTGATTGTCGGTCGCGACCATGCCGGCGTGGGAAGCTACTACGGCCCATTCGACGCGCACCACATTTTCGACCAGATTCCGAAGGATGCGCTCGAGACGCAGCCGCTGAAGATGGGCGTGACGTTCTGGTGCCACCGATGCGCCGGCATGGCCTCTGGACGCACCTGCCCGCACGGCGACGAGGACCGGCTGCAGGTTTC
>JBBQCV010000213.1:0-6245 GCA_038319115.1 Burkholderiales bacterium
CGCTTGTAGTGCTTATGCTTTCCGCGGATGGACATTGCCATTTTTAAGTCATGTGTAGAAAGCCTGTTGGGGCCCTCACCTGCAATTGGCCAATATGAAATGATGTCGTAGAGAGGAGTCAATTGATAACGACCCTCCGTAAGTAACCGTATGCTGAAATTCTTGGCGTGGCCGTCACCTGCCGCAAGCATCCAGAAGAGAATTTGTGCTTTCAAGATCGTTTGCAAGTCCTGGTCACGGCTCTCAGAACCTCTCAATATTTTGGCCATTTCCAAGACTCCAGGTCCCCCATCTGCCTCGTATTTTTTCGCGGGCGGCAGGCCCAGGGCCTGACAAAAATCCTCCTGGACAAGTCGCAACCAATACTTGCCGCTCGAGTGGATTTGTCGGTCGAATCGCTCCACTATCAGCGCTCTTTGAGAGCCGAATGTACCCAATTGGCATTCGGCGACCGGGAGTTTGAATGCAGATGCAATTCTTGAACATAACCACTCATTTTCGACTGACTTGCGCATATCGGCCTGAACTCCGCCAATCAGCCCAAGTGGCAATTTGAAGATATGGGTGGTCGGAGTTGTCCCCAACGGTCGGCACCATCTTCCTTCGTGGAATAAGAAGGCTGATTTCTCTTGAGCGCCGGCGATTGAGATGCGAAATCCACCCTCGTCGATCGCATGTAATGGCGTGGATGAGGTGGCCTGGATCAGCGCGGCTTCAACTTCACTTTCATCTAATGGCTCGGCTTCGATATTGCGGATATCGCCTGGATGTTCATCCACGGGTAGAAGTTGTACTGCGCCTACGCAATCTCTGCCTATTGCGACAAGTAGATCAAAGGCGCCCTGTGATTCGGTCTTGAATTTCCTTTGCAGGCGCTGACGAATGGGCTCGCTGTCGGGCAGTAAATTGTCGAAGTAATTGTGTACAGCTACCCCTTTGTTTGGCGAATTCTCCAGGTTAAAGGGTAGTGATAACGATAAAGGACGTCCTTCAGCGGATTCCTTCCACGCGCGATCGTATTGAATTTCTTCGTCTTGCCTTGACGGAATTCGCCACTCGCCGACGCGCACTCCATTTGCCCATATCGAAACCGCGCGCACCCCGGATTTCTTGCCCATTCGCTACCACTCGCCTTTGCTTGGTGTATCGCCCCGATCCTGTACGAGAAGCTCTATTCCGAGGATATGGAACAGATCGAGGAGCCTATCTACCGTTAGTTTTGTCCGACCGGACTCGAGGTCTGATAGGCGGTTTTGGGTCACCCCCACCTTCGACGCCAGTTCGCTTTGCGAAAACTTTTGGGCCTTCCGCCTGGCCGCAATGATTTGACGTAGCTGGGCAGCATGAGTGATGGACGTTGGGCGCATCGGTGTCCTCAGTATCTGAAATTCAGATAGCCTATCATTATCTGTTTTATCTATATTGTCAAATAATCTGAGAAATCAATACATTCCCCTTATAGATTTTACAGATATTCAGAAATCTGCCTAAGATCAACCGGACGAGGCCCCAGAGGATGGAGGCCACAGAGATCAGAAGACGCTCACGCGCTACGAGGGGAGAACCCGATGGGAAAGGCAGCCAAACGCAAACCCGCCGCCCGCAACGTGCGCGCCGCAGGGGTGAAATCCGCCAGAACTGGCGCGGCCGCCGGCGCAAGCGTACGCGCGCGGGAAGCGCCAACCGCGCCGCGACCCCCGCGCGCCGCCACCGCGCCGCGCATCGTCGATGCGGCTTTCCGACTGTATGCCGAGCACGGCTTCGACGTGCCGCTCGCGCGCATCGCAGCCGCGGCGCGCGTGACGCCCGCCGTGCTTGCGCGCGAGGTCGGGAGCAAGAAGGCGCTCATGCAGCGCGTGTTCGCGCAGCTCTTCGCCGGCCGCTGGAAGCCCGAATGGGATGTGCTGCTGGTGGACAGGCGCCTGCCGCTGGAAGAGCGGCTGGCGCGCTTTTACGTCGAGTACCGCGGCAACATCGTGCGCGACGGCGCGCGGCTGTGGACCCGCGCCGGCCTGCTCGGGCTGCACAAGAAGGGTGATTTCAGCGGCACGCTGGCCCGGCGCATCCTCGTGCCCATGATCCGTGAGCTGCGCCACGAGGCCGGCGTTGCCGACGCGGCGACGCGCGAGGTCACCGGCCGGGAAATAGAACTCGCGCAGGTCCTGCACGGCGCGATCGCCTTTCCGCATACGCGCAGCCACGTGTTCGACATGACCGTGCATGGCACGCTCGAAGAGCTGGTGCCCATGATGGTGAGGGTGTGGCTGCCGGGGGCGATGCTCGAGATCAGGCGCCTGAATGCCTGACGCTTAACCGTGCCCGGCTCAGGCCGGGAAAGGGACCTCGGTGCCGAAATACAGCCACTCGACGCCGGTGGGCGGGCTCCCGTTGGGCATGACGAGGCACCCGTCTTCGGGGGCGACAAGACTCGGTCCTTCGGGCGCTGTCGCCAGCACCTCACCCTTGGCAACGCGATCCAGGTGGCGCCACGGCTGGGTGAACGCGGCCCCTTCGGCGCGAAAGTACGCGCTCTGCATGCGGATGCAGCGCTGCGCTGCGGCAGCTTCGTTGCCTGCGGGCGCCGGTGCAGCGGGCGAAGCAGGGTCCAGCATGCCCAGGTGCGCCAGTGCGCGCACGATGGCGCGGTATCCCACGTCGGCCGCGTCGGGGTTGTGGTGGTGCCCGCATTCGAGCGTGACCGCGCGCGCGCCCTTGGTGCGCGCATATTCGGTGGTGCCCTGCGACGCCTTGTCCTCGCCGCTGCCGAACGCCTCGGACCAGCCGTAAACGAAATCCTGCACACCGAGGGCGCGCGCAAACGCGGTTTCGGCGGCATCGTGGCCGCCGAGGAAGATGAACGGACCGCCCTGCGAGGTGTAGGAGTGCAGGTCGAGCAGCACTTCGGTCTTGTCGAGCACGCCGCACAGGATAGTGTCGAGGTGATCCTCGTAGTGCACCTTCTGCTCCTTCGGGTACAGGAAGCGGTTGAGGTTGCGCTCGACGAAACGCACGCCCTGGGCATAGGCGCGCGGATTGGTCACCGGCACCAGCCGCAGCGTGCCGCTCGTGATCGCGAGGCGGCCCGCGTCGATGTCGGCCATCACGCGGCCGATGGCCTCTGCGCCGCAGCGCTCGTTGCCATGCACGGCGCCGAGCACGGTCAGTGCCGGGCCGGGCGCAATGGTGCGGTAGGTGACGACTTTTACGCTCATGCGGAGTGCCTCGCCAGCAGGTGAACAGGCAATGCGCTCGGCGTCATGGTGAAGGTGAAAAGCTCCTTCACTTCGGACGGGTTGGCGTCGAGCGCCACCCTGAAATTGCCGGCGATCATCGCCATCGCCATCTTGATCTCGGCCAGCGCAAGGTAGCGCCCGGGGCAGAAGCGCGGGCCGCCGCCGAAGGGGAAGAGTTTGCGCGCGGGATCGTCGCCGGCAGGGCGCTTGCCCTCCAGCCAGCGTTCTGGGCGGAACTCCTCAGGCGCGGGGAAATCCGCCGGATCGAGGCCCGCAAGGCGCGTGAGCACGATCACCGGCGTGCGCTCGGGCACCAGCACCCCGCCGATCACGACCTCGCGGTTGGTTTCCAGCCCGAGGAAGGGCGCCACCGGCTTGAGACGCATGGCCTCGTCGACGGCCCCATCCAGGTAAGGAAAGCGCTCGAGCGAAGCGAGGTCGCGCAGCACCGCGTTGCCGCGCAGCACCGAGTTTCCGCCCAGCGCCGTGTCGGCTTCCGCCGCCACCAGATCGGCCACGCGCGCATCGCGCGCGATGAAATCGAGCAGCCAGGCGATGGTGTTCGAAGTCGTGTCTTCGCCCGCGAACACCATGGTGACCGCATTGCCGACGACGTTCTCGTCGCTGAACCCAGAACCCGGTTCGTCGCGCGCCACCACGAACGCCTCCAGCAGGTTGGTTGGCTTCGCGCGCAGCGCGGGGTCGGCCTCGATTCGCGCGCGCGCCTGCGCAACGAACCCGGTCACCGCCGCCTGGATGCGCGCCGAGGCGGCGTCGGCTTCGCGGTCCACCGGCAGCTTGAAATAACGCCAATAGGAGATCGGCGTGGTAAGACGCCGCGCCACCCGGTTGAAGATGGTTTCGATGTCGCGCTGGAGGGGGTTGGCATCGTGCTCCAGGGTGTTGATGTCCTGGCCCATGGCGAGCCAGATGGTCACGTCGAGCGTCCATGCCTTGAGGTCGCGCAGCACGTTGACCTTGCGCCCGGTGCGCGCCGCGGCCTGCCACCGCTCGAGCAGGCGGTCGGTGAGCGCCACGAGGGTGGGGAAAAAATTGCGGATCACCTCGGGCGTGAGCGCCTTCATGACCAGCTTGCGCTGCCGGCGCCAGTCCTCGCCTTCGGCATTGAACACACCGGTGGTGCCCAGTTCCTGGAACACGCGCGCCGAGCGGAACGTGCGCCGGATGGTGTCGGGGCGGTCGCGCAGCAGCGTCGCGATGACCGCCGGGTCGGACACCACCATGAGCCGCTGCGGGCCGCCGCGAAAGCGGTACATGGGACCGTAAGTCCGCGCCCATTGTTCGAGCGTGACGTGGAACTGCATGGAATCGATCTGGAATACGTTGCCCACGATCGGCAGGCCGCGCGGACCGGGCAGGGTGTCGAAATCGCGCGGCGTGGCTTGCGCCTCGGGGGCCGAGCGCACCGCGGCATTCACCGCGGAAGCGGTGTTGGCTGCGGATTTTTCCTGCGGCATTCCACCCATCGGGGTCGTTTCCTCGCTTTGCGTCATGCCCAGCGCTTGAGCAAGGCGATCATTTTCGCCGTGCGCGGGCCGTAGGGCGGGTTGAACAGCGCAACGCCGTTGAGGCGCGACTGGCGCAGCACCGGCTTCATCTTGGAGAACGCGGCGAAACCTTCGTAGCCATGATAATGCCCCATTCCGCTCGCGCCGACGCCGCCGAACGGCAGCGACTCCTGCGCGACGTGCAGCAGCGTGTCGTTGATGGTGACGCCGCCGGCGGTAGTGCGGGCGAGCACGCGCCCGATACGAGCGGTGTCATGGTCGAACAGGTACAGCGCGAGCGGCCGCGGTCGCGCGTTGACGTACGCGATGGCTGCGTCGATGTCCGCATAGCCCACCACCGGCAGCAGCGGGCCGAAGATCTCCTCCTGCATCACACGCAGCCCCTCGCCCGCGCCCACCAGCGCCACCGGCGGCATGCGGCGCGTGACCGGGTCGGCGGCTTCCCCGTGCGCCGCAAGGTTCTCCACCGTCGCGCCCTGCGCACGGGCCTCCTCGAGGTACCCGCTGAGGCGCGCGTAATGGCGCGCCGAGACGATGCTCGAATAGTCCGGCGTGCTCATGATGCGCGGATACATCTTCGCTACCGCCGCGCGCGCGGCCGCCACGAAAGCCTCTTCGCTGCCGGCCGGCACCAGCAGGTAGTCCGGCGCGATGCATGTCTGGCCGGCATTGAGGCACTTGCCCAGCAGGATGCGGCTCGCCGCGTGCTGCATGGGATACCCCGGCGCCACGATGACCGGCGACTTGCCGCCGAGTTCGAGGGTCACGGGCGTGAGGTTGTCGGCGGCAGCGCGCATCACCTCGCGCCCGACCGAAGTGGAGCCCGTGAACAGCAGGTGGTCGAAAGGCAGGCGCGAAAACGCGGCCGCCACGCCGGCGTCGCCGTTGACCACGGCGAGTTCATCGGCTGCGAACGACGCGGTGCACAGGTCGGCGAACAGCGCACCGAACGCCGGGGTGAACTCCGAGAGTTTCAGCATCGCGCGGTTGCCCGCGGCCAGCGCCGCCACCAAGGGTCCGATGGCGAGGTAAAGCGGGTAGTTCCACGGCACGATGATGCCCGCCACGCCCAGCGGCTGCGGCACGACGCTCGCGCGAGCCGGCAGGAACCACACGCCGGTGGCGCGCCGCTCGCCGCGCATCCAGCGGCGGCCGTGCGCGAGCGCGTGGCGGATGGCGCCAAGGCTCGGGAACACTTCGAGCAGGTCGGTCTCGTGCGCCGAGCGGTGGCCGAAATCGCGGCTGATGGCCGCGGCGAAATCCGCGGCGTTGGCCTCGACCAGGCGCTCCAGCCGGCGCAGCCGGTCGGCGCGCAGCGCCCACGGCACTTCCGGGGCCGCGAGGCTGGCGTACTTCTGCCGGTCGAACGTCGCGCGCAACGTATGCAGGCCTTCACCCGCGTTCCCGCTCATGCGTCACCCGTCCGCGAGAAATGTACCGGTACTGGTACACCAACTGGCAGGAGAGCCGCGCGGCGATTAGT
>JBBQCV010000214.1:0-6228 GCA_038319115.1 Burkholderiales bacterium
GAAGAACTCGAGCGCTGGGGCGTGCCGCGCCTCTACGACATGGGGCTGTTCATGCTCGGCCCGATCCTCATCCGCCACGGCACCGAGGAGCAGAAGCGCGAATACCTGCCAAAGATCCGCTCCGGGGAGCATCGCTGGTCACAGGGGTATTCGGAACCCAACGCGGGCTCTGACCTTGCAAGCCTGCGCACCACGGCCGAGCTCGATGGCGACGAGTACGTGATCAACGGCCACAAGACGTGGACCACGTTCCTCGACGACGCGACGCACATGTTCCTGCTCGCGCGCACCAAAAAATCCGAGCGCAAGCAGGACGGCATTACCCTCTTCCTCGTCGACCTGGAGACGCCCGGCGTCACGCGCCGGCTGATCACCACGATCGCCGGCCATGCGGAGCTGGGCGAAGTGTTCTTCGACAACGCGCGAGTCAGCGCGAAGAGCATTGTCGGCCCTGTGCACGCCGGGTGGGCGGCAGCGAAGGACTTGCTGGAATTCGAGCGCATCAACAACGGCAGCCCCAAGCTCGGGCTCTATGCACTGAACCGGCTCGACGAATACGCCCGGGAAAGAGGCCTGCTGCACGACCAGGCGTTTGCCGACCGGCTCACCACGCTGCGATTCGACCTGCAGGACCAGTACTGCGCCTACCGGCACTTTTGCGCGCTGCTCAAGTCCGGCCGCACGCCGGGGCCGGAAGTCTCGATGCTCAAGATCTGGTCGACCGAAACCTACCAGCGGATCTCCGAGCTGTTCCTCGAGGCGTCGGCAGAGGAGGGCGTTGAGGCCGAACACATGGACGAGTCCGGCAGCCTCGCGGCGCTGTGCCTGTACTACCGCTCGCGCCCTGCCACGATCTACAGCGGCAGCAACGAAGTGCAGCGCAACCTGCTGGCCAAGCGCGTGCTGGGGCTCGCCTGATGGTTCGCTATGGCGTGCCCCGTCGGATCAGGCCGGGCGCTTGGCGATCAGGACCCGCTTTTCGACCGAGTACACGAGCGTGCCTTCGTGATTGGTGACATGGTCCTTGAAGAGCACGATCCCGCTGCGCGGGGACTTGCTTTCCCTCGACACGACCTCCACCTCGGTGCCGATGGTGTCGCCGGGGCGCACCGGCGCGTGGAAAGTCGCCTTGTCGCTGGAAAGGTGCGCGACGATCGTCGTGCGGAAAAACGATTCGGTCATCGCGGTGGAAAAGCTCATGGTGAGCGAGCTGGGCACGATGCGCCCGCCGAAGCGCGTCTTCTTCGCGTAGTGCTCGTCGATGAACATCGGCGTGTGGTAGCCGACCAGCGCGCAGAACAGCACCAGGTCGGCTTCGGTGATCGTCCGCGTGTAAGTGGGGTAGCGGCGCCCGACTTCGAAGTCCTCGAAATACATTGATGCCATGGTCCTGCTCCGATCGCGTTTGGGTTCCACCAAGTTTATGCGAAGCGCGCCATCGGGGCGTGGACAACCCGGGTTCGTTTCACAACAGCCGCAAGGCCAGAAGTTACCGACCAGAGGATTGAGATGTCACAGTACGCTTTGACCGAAGAACAGAAGGCGCTGCGAGAAGCGACGCGAAAGTTCGCCCAGGGCTACCTGTTCCAGGCAGCGGCGAAGACTGAGCGCGAAGGCGCGGACTTCCCGGTCTCGGCGCTCGAAGCGATGGCGAAGCAGGGCGTGCTCGGCCTGGACGTGCCCGCCGAATACGGCGGCCAGGGACTCGACACGCTGAGCTGTGCCGTGATCCTCGAGGAGTTGGCCGCGGGCTGGTTCTCATCGACGATCTTCGCGATGAACCTCGCGACCGGGCCGCTGCTCGCGGCTGGCTCGCCCGAGCAGAAGCGCCGCTACCTCGGCGGCATCTGCAACGGCACCGTGGTGCCGGCTTTTGCGCTGACCGAGCCCGCGGGCGGATCAGACGCTGCCAATATCACGACGCGCGTGACGCGCGAGGGCGACGAGTACGTGCTGCGCGGGCAGAAGATCTTCATCACCAACGCACACCGTGCCGACGTGCTCATTGTGTTCGCGCGATCTTCGGCCGACGCGCCGCGCGGCAAGGGCATCTCGATCGTGCTGGTCGAGAAAGGCACCAAGGGCCTGCAGATCGGCCAGCGGTTCGAGACCATCGCCCACACCGCGAACCCGATCTGGGAAGTGGTCTTCGACGACGTTCGCGTGCCGAAGGAGAACCTCATCGGCGGCGAAGGTGAAGGCTTCAGCTACATCCAGAAGGATTTCGCCAAGATCCGCGCCGTCTACGGGTCGCGTTGCGTCGGCGTGGCGCAGGCGGCGATCGACTACGCGCTGCAGTATGCGGTGGAGCGCAAGGCGTTCGGGCAGACGGTGGCGTCGTTCCAGGGCATCCGCTTCAAGGTGGCGGAGCTGGTCACGAAGATCGAAGCCGCGCGCCAGCTTTCTTACCGCGCGGCCGCCCTTGCGGGCGAAGGCCACGCGGATGCCCCGGTCGCGGCGTCCATGGCCAAGATTTTCGCCAGCCAGGTGGCCGTCGAAGCCACAGGAGAAGCAATGCAGATCATGGGCGGCCACGGCCTGCTCAAGCTCCACCCGATCGAGCGGATGTACCGCGAGGCCAAACTGTTCGAGATTGGCGACGGCACCAGCGAAGTCCTCAAGCTCCTCGTTTCCCGGCATGCCAATCGTCGCGCCACCGACCGCCAGCCGGCACGGGTGGACTGAGCATGAACCTCGCAGACCTCATCCGGCATCACGCCCGCCGGCGACCGGCCCACTCGGCAATAGTTGCGCGCGACCGCACGTGGAGCTACGCGGACCTTGACGCCGCCGTGGACACGGCCGCAGTGTGGCTCCTCGAGCGCGGCGTGAAGCAGGGAGACATCGTCGGCATTGCGCTCGGCGATACGCCGGAGCACCTCGCCTTCCTCTTCGGGATCGCGAGAGCGGGCGCCGTGATCCTGCCGATGGACAAGCGCTGGACCGAATTCGAGAAGCAGCGCGTCGCGGTGCACTTTGGCGCAAAGCTCACGCTGATCGACGCGGGCGACGCGTCGATCGAAGGCGTCGCCTGCGAGACGGTGGAAGCCCCGCTCAGGATCGATACGAACGCCAGGCCGCCCGAAAGCCCAAAGGGCGAAGCCCTCGGCTTCGTCCTTTCGCTCTCCTCCGGCACGACGGGCCGGCCCAAAGGCCCGCTGATCACGCACAGGAACATGTACCACCGGTTCCTCATCTACTACATCACGCTCACCTTCACGGAGCACGACCGCTTCGCCTGCGCCTCGCCGCTCTACTACAGCGGCAGCCGCGGGTTCTCGACGTGCGCGCTCTATGCCGGATCCACTGTCGTGCTGCTTCCGCCTCCGGTCCGCGCGGCCAGGCTGATCGAGGAAGTGAACGACTACAAGTGCACCACCGCGTTCATCGTGCCGACCATCGTGCGCCGGCTGATCGACGCAAACACCGGCGACGGTTTCTGCTTCCCGGATCTCCGCGTGCTGATCTCGACCGGCGCAGCGCTATTCGCGGAAGACCGCGAGCTGGCGATGAAGAAGATCACCCCTAACATCATCAACTTCTACGGGTCGGCCGAGGGCAGCGGCATCTCGGCGCTGACCTCGGCGCATCCGCCGGAGAAATCGCGTTCGGCCGGCGCAATCGTCTGGGGCACCGAAGTGCGCGTGGTGGACGAGAATTTCAACGACCTCCCCCGCGGCGAGATTGGCCGCATCTGCTACCGCAGCGGCGGCAGTGCCAGCGAGTTCTATCGCGACCCGGAAGCCAGCGCCCAGGCCTTCCGGGACGGTTGGTACCTGCCAGGCGACCTGGGCCTGGTGGATACCGACGGGTTCGTCTACATCACCGGCCGGGAGAAGGACATGATCATCCGCGGCGGCGTCAACGTGTACCCCAACGAGATCGAGAGCGTCCTGCTCGGGCACGAGCAGGTGGCGGAAGCGGCGGTCGTCGGCGTAGCCTCGGTCGAGCTCGGCGAGGAAGTGATCGCCTTCGTGACCACCCGCCAGCCGATCGGGGCGGACGCGTTGCGCGCGTTGTGTGCCACGCAGCTCGCCCCGTACAAAGTCCCGAAAACCATCCGCGTGCTGCCGGAGATGCCGCGGACCAACGTCGGCAAGATCGACAAGCAACTCCTGAGGAACAGCCTCAAGTGATGCTGCGCAAGTCGATGACGATCCTGCGCGCCTTGAGGGACGCTGCGCTTGGTGGGGACGCCGAAACCGGCGGCCTGCAGGCGGGGCAGATCGTCGAGGCGACCGGGATGAACCGCATCACGATGCATCGCCTGGTGAAATCCCTCGAGCGCGAGGGGCTGGTGGAGCGCGACGACGAGCGCCGCTACCACCTCGGGTCCCAGGCCTGGCTGCTCGGCATGGCGGCCAACCGGCGCTTCGACCTCAATGCGCTCGCCGGCGATTCGCTGGACCGCATCGAAGCCGAAACCCACGACACGATCTACCTGCTGCGCCGCGTGGGCGACGACGTGCTGTGCGTGGCCCGGCGCGACGGCACCTACCCGATCAAGTCGCTCGTAATGGAAGTCGGCAAGGCTTATCCGGTGGGCGTCGGCGGCGGCGGGATGGCTGTTCTCGCTGCCCTCGACACGGAGGAAGCGAAAGCGATGCTCGAGCGGCTGCGCGCGCGCATCGGCGCGTACCCTAAGGCGAACCTTACGCGCATCCGAAAGCTGCTCGAGGATGCCCGCAACACCGGCTACGCGTTCTGGCCCGCGTTGATTTCGGAAGCTCTGGTGGTCGGCGTCCCGATCCTCGGGCAGGACGGCCGCCCGATCGGGGCGCTCAGCTGCGCAGCCATCAAGGAAAGGCTTGGGCCCCCGCGCCGCGCGAAAGTGGCCGCGTTGCTCAAGTCGGAAGCCGCAAGAATCGAGCGCCGCATGGGCGGCGCAAAAAAGGAGAACCGCTCATGATCATCGACGCACACGCGCACGCATTCCCCTCTTTGCACGACCACGCGGGCTACGACTCCCCCGAAGAGCACATGCGAGCCGCGCAGGTGCACGTGGTCGCACCTTCACAGCCGGTCATCGAGACCGCCACCGGGCGCGTTGTTACCGAGCAGACGCTGAGCGACGGCAAGGGCATGGGCTGGTCGAACATGCTCGACGTGAATTTTCGTTACGGTGAGTTCGGCAGGATGGAATGGACTCGCGACGACAAGGACTATCACCTGCAGATGTTCGCGCCGAACTTCCCCGAAAGCCTTGCGCCGGAAAAGATGCTCGCGCTGATGGACTATGCCGGCGTCGAGAAGGCCATGCTGCACAACGCGCACATGTACGGCATGCTTAACGACTTCTACGGCGAGGTCGTCAGGAAGTACCCGCATCGCTTCGCCGCCTCGGCGCAGATCCACGAGGCCGACTGCGACAAGCCCGAGCAGATCGCCGAGCTCACGCGCGCCGTCGAAGTCCTCGGCCTGACGGCCCTGCACTTCCAGATCGAAGGCTTCTTCCGCTACGACTTCCGCGACAAGTTCGACGACACCAAGTTCGACCCCTTCTGGGAGGAGGTCAAGCGCCTGGGCATCCCGGTGCTCTGGAACATCCGGCCGCTGGGCGCGCCGCGCGAGCGCAACTATGTCGAGCAAGTGGCGCGCCTTGGGAAGTGGGCGCGTCGCTGGAAGGACATCCCGAGCGTGTTCACGCATGGCGTGCACGTCGGCCTGCTCATGGACAATGGCGGCCGCGTGGTGATCCCGCAGGAATTCTGGGACACGCTGGCGGCCCCGAACATCACGCTCGAGCTGCTCTTCCCGGTCATGCAGGGCAATCGCTGGGAGTACCCTTTCGTCGAAGCGCAGTCGCTCATCAAGGATTTCCACAAACGGCTGGGTGCGACCAAGCTGGTGTGGGGCTCGGACTACCCGACCTCCGAGCGCGCGGCGACCTACGTGCAGTCGCTTGACTACATCCGCAAGCACTGCGATTTCCTCTCGGCTGCGGACAAGGACCGTATCCTGTACGGGACGGCTGCCGAGCTCTACAAGTTTCCTCATCAGAAGGAGTCATCCAATTGACTTTCACAGTCATCGGCCGGTGCAGCAGGACCGGAAAACTGGGCTTTGCCCAAGCCACCGGCACACCGTCCATCGGGCGCCGTGCTGTCCGCGTGATCCCAGGTAAAGCTGTAGTCGCAGTACAGGCGGGCCACAACAACTATTTGCTGGACATCGCCGTGGAGTTAGCGAAGGCGGGTTTCGGCGCGAAACGCGTGTTCGATGCGGTAA
>JBBQCV010000215.1:0-6223 GCA_038319115.1 Burkholderiales bacterium
GAGGATCGCCCACGGGCGCGCCGAGGACGCCACGACAATTGCCTCGTCCCCTCTTTCAGGCTGCCCAGCAGATTGCGCAGCCGCCTCGATCTCCAGCGTCGAAGGCAGAAACCCGATCAGGTAGTTCGAGCTTCCCGCACCAGTGGGCGAGAAATCGTTGATCGAATAGCGCCCCTCTTCCTCGCCGGCCGCGCGATTGAGGAATCCCGCCAGCGGCGCGCCGGCGCCGAGGTCGGAAGTAGAGAAGGTGAATGCCAGGTCGGGATCGCCAAAGACCTTGGTCTGGCCGTTCGCGGTCACTGTCACGGCGCGCGGACTGATGGTGAGCGTGCCGTTGTTAAACGCAATCGCATAGTTCGGATTGGCCGCGGGGACTCCAACCGTGCCCTGCGTGATTGCGTAGGTTCCGACGTTCGAACCCGACCCGGCAATCGACGCCGGGCTTCCGCCGAGGGCGTCACCGTCGGCCAGGCTGCCGGCGGTGATCCGGTAGTTGAATGGGGGATTCGCGTCGCCGTAAGCACGGGCCGTATCGCTTGCCGTGATCGTGATGCCACGCGGGCCGACGGTAAGCGTGCCGCTGTTGAAGGTTACGACGTAATTGGCGCCCGCCCCGGCGTCGAGGGCGGCGGTTGCCCGTCGCCCGGTCCGTTCGCCAGGCCACAGAGAGCACTGTGCGCGATGGCCCACAGACGCCAAATGGGACCGCCCTCATCCTCGCGGGATGCTCAATGCGCCAACTGGCTCGGGGGGGTCGTAGGTATGGACAGCGCAGACAGGGCGGGCGACCCGTCCGTGCAGGAGGTGGGCGACGTGGCGAAGGCACTCGGAACCGATCCCGAGACCGGCCTGGCGAGCGCGGAAGTCTCGCGCCGGCTTGCGGCAAACGGCCCCAACGACCTGCGTGTCGCGCCACCTGTCCCCCTCTGGCGGCGTCTCCTCGCGCATTTCCAGGATCCGCTCGTCTACCTGTTGCTGGCCGCGGTTGCCATTGCCCTGATCGCATGGGCGATCGACGGAACGCACGGTTGGCCCGTCGACGCAATCGTCATCGCTTTGGTGGTGGTGCTCAACGCGGTGCTGGGCTTCGTCCAGGAAACGAAAGCGCAGGATGCGGTCGCCGCGCTGGCGAAAATGACCGCGGTGACTTCGGCCGTCGTGCGCGACGCAAAGGTGTTGCGCGTCCCCAGCGCCGGGCTGGTGACCGGCGACCTGCTGGTGCTCGGCGAGGGCGACACCGTCGGGGCCGATGCGCGCCTCGTGCAGGCCAGTTCGCTGCGGGTGCTCGAAGCCTCGCTGACCGGCGAAAGCGAAGCCGTGCTCAAGGATGCCGCCACCCTGCCCCATCCCGCCGCATTAGGCGACCGGCTCGACATGGTCTTCAAAGGCACCGCCGTCGCGCAGGGCTCGGGCAGCGCCATAGTGACGGCGACCGGAATGCAAACCCAGATCGGCGCGATCGCCGGAATGCTCGAGGCCACCCCGGAGGAACCGACGCCGCTCGAAAAGGAAGTGGCGCGGATCGGGCGCATGCTGGGCATCGCGGTCGGCCTCATCGCGCTGGTGGTGGTGGGCACCGTCCTGATGGTGTCCGAGATCCGCAACGCCGCCGATGTCGTCACGGTCCTGCTGCTCGGCGTATCGCTGGCCGTGGCGGCCGTGCCCGAGGGCCTGCCCGCAATCCTTTCCGTGGTGCTTGCGCTCGGCGTGCAGCGGATGGCCAAACGCAACGCAATCGTCAAGAAGCTGTCTTCGGTGGAGACGCTTGGCGCCGCGACGGTCATTGCATCGGACAAGACCGGCACCCTCACGCGCTCGGAGATGACCATCGAGCGCGTGATGACCGCATCCGGCAGCACGCGGGTGACCGGCGTGGGGTACGCACCTGACGGGAGGGTCGAGCGCGACGGCGCGGCGCTCGCGGCCGGGGCGCTGCGCGATGAGAACGTCGTGATGCTCAGCGGGGGGAGCCTGGCCGGCAATGCCGACCTGCGGCAGGACGCCGACGGGACGTGGCAGGTCAACGGCGACCCCACCGAAGCGGCTTTCCTCGTGGCCGAACGCAAGCTCGGCGCCACGCAGAGGCGCGAGCGCCGCTTCGAGCGCATCGGCGAGATCGCGTTCACCTCCGAGCGCAAGATGATGTCGACGCTCGAGATCGATCATGAGCACGCCGACCAGGCCGTGGTGATCACCAAGGGCGCGCCGGACGTGCTGCTCGGCCACTGCACCCGGGTGCGATCGGGGATGGAGGTCGTCGAACTCGATGACGCCCTGCGCGCGAAGATGCTGGCCGACGTGGACACGCTCACGGACGCGGCGCTGCGCACCATCGCCGTCGCCCATCGCCCGCTCGACCAGGGCGAGGACGCAGCCGCCGGCGAGTCCCTCGAGAGGAACCTCATCTTCGTCGGGACGGTCGGCATCATCGACCCCCCGCGCGAAGAAGCGGCGGTGGCCATCGGCGAGGCGCACAGGGCGGGCATCCGCGTGATCATGATCACCGGCGACCATCCGCGCACGGCTGCGCGGATCGCGGCGGACCTGGGCATCGTGAAACCGGGCGCCGCCAGCCTGACCGGGCTCGAACTCGACGCGCTGGACGACGCGGCCTTCGCCCGGGCAGTGCGCGATACGTCCGTGTATGCGCGCGTGTCCCCCGCGCACAAACTGCGCATCGTCGCCGCCCTGCAGGCCGAGGGAAACGTGGTCGCCATGACCGGCGACGGCGTCAACGACGCACCGGCGCTGAAGGCGGCCGACATCGGCATCGCCATGGGGGTGACCGGGACCGAGGTGACGAAGGAGGCGGCCCGGATGATCCTCGCCGACGACAATTTCGCCACCATCGTCGAGGCGGTGCGCGAGGGACGCGCCATCTTCGACAACATCCGCAAGTTCCTGCGCTACCTGCTGTCAACCAACATGGGCGAGGTCCTCACCGTCTTCCTCGGCGTGGTGGGGGCCGGGGTCATTGGTCTCACAAGCGCCGATGGCTCGGTGGTGCTGCCGCTGCTGGCCACGCAGATCCTGTGGATCAACCTGGTCACGGACTCCGGGCCGGCCCTCGCGATGGGCGTCGATCCGCCCACCGGCGATCTCATGGCGCGCAAGCCCCGGCAGGCAGGCGAGCGCGTCATCGACGCCCGCATGTGGGCGGACGTGGTCCAGACCGGCGTCGTGATTGCGCTGGTGACGCTGCTGACGATCGACCTCCACCTTCCCGGCGGGCTCATCGAAGGCGCCTCCAGCCTCGATACCGCGCGCACCGCGGGCTTCACGGTGCTCGTGCTCACCAGCCTGTTTACCTGCTTCACCGCCCGCTCGGAAACCGCAAGCGCGTTCCGTCACCTGTTCACCAACGCATGGCTCTGGGGAGCGGTCGCGCTGTCGTTGCTGCTGCAGGCGGCGGTGGTGCACCTGGGCTTCCTGAACCTGGCCTTCGGAACGGCACCGCTGACCTTCGGCCAGTGGATGCTGTGCGCCGCGATGGCCAGCGCAGTCCTGTGGTACAGCGAGCTGCGCAAGCTGGTCGTGCGCTATGCGTTCAGCGATCGATAGAGGACGCGCTCGGCGCGCAGCTGGGATTATGGCAACTGTGGTTCCGGATCCTAGATCGCTGCCAGGCGCTGGACCGTATCGGGATAGCGCTTGACCAGATTGATCAAAAGAGCAGCTTGCGCGTTCGGTTTGGCCCTGCCCTGCTCCCAGTTTTCGAGGGTCCGCGTGTTTGTGCGCAAGTAGGCTGCAAAGAGCGCTCGGGAAAGATTCAGTTCTTCCCGGACGCGAACCAGCTCTTTGGGCGTGACATGCGGAGCCGGCTTGTATTTCAAAGCATGCGTGCGTAGCGTGCGCTTTCCTTCGCGCGCCTTGCCGAGCGCCGCCATTCCTTCGGTCAGTTCTGAAAACAAGTCGCGTTTCTTTGCTCGCTTTCCTTTCGATTCTGTCTTCATCCCGTTTTCCTGGAGTTGAGCTCGGCTTTGAGCATCGCCTTGAGTTGCTTTCGCTGCCGAGGGTCCAAATCGCTCATCTCATCCTTGTCGTAAAGCGTATACAGCCAGAACTGCGTTCCCGAGTCCCACCAGTAGTAGATCACTCGCAGTCCGCCACGCTTTCCCTTGCCTCGACGCTTGTCGGCAAATCTCGTTTTTCTGAGACCGCCGGTTCCTTCGATGACCTCACCCCCGGCGGGTTTACTCATCAGCTCACGCTGAAGAGCCGCAAAACCATCGTCGTCAAGATATTCACGGCGATGACGTTCGAACGCCGGAAGTTCGACAAAGACGGCCTCCATCGATGAATTATACGCAACCTGCGTATATACGCAAGCTGCGTACTATCCCTTTAACGCCCGGTACAGGAACGGCAGGCTGGTATCCATGCGGTAGTCGACGTCGGAATGGTTGTCGTCGAACTCCTCGTAGGTGTGCTTCACCCCCGCCGCCGAGAGGCGCGCCGAGAGCTGCCGCGTGCCGTAGTGGATGTGGTACTGGTCGCGCCATCCGCAGTCGATATAGATCGCGCGCATCTTCTTCAGGTTGGCGCGGTGCTTGGCCACGATGTGGATCGGGTCGTTCGCCTGCCAATGCTTCCAGCGCGCCGGGATCACCTCGCCCGACTCGAGGTTGAACGGCACGCGAAACCCGTTCGGCGCGCGGGGGTCGGGATCGTAGGTCGCCGCCATGCACAGGTTCATGATGCAGTGGGTCTCGGCGCCCGACAGCTTCTCGCGTCCCCACACGGCCTTGAGGAAGCGCTTGATGCGCCCGTCGTCAAGGCCGGCGTCCAGCCCTTTGCGCCCGGCTTCGGCCGCGGCGTCGTAGGCCCCCGCCTTGCGCTTCGAGGCACGGTACTTGGCGAGTTCATTGAGGGTGTTGGGCCAGTCGTGCCAGTACACGAAGTCGAAGCCGGCGTCGCCCGAGTGGTCGGCGACCGCGCCCCAGGTCTGCGGGTATTTCATCGCGTGCACGATCGCACCGTAGCCGCCGGAGGACTTGCCGAAGCAGCCACGATGCTCGCGGGAGGCAAGCGTGCGCAGCTCGGCGTCGACGAAAGGGACGATTTCCTGCGTAAGGTAGTCGGCGTAGTTGCCGATGGCCGAGGAATTGACGTACTGGTTGCCGCCCAGCGCGGTAAAGCAATCCGGGAACACAATGATCACCGGGCCCATCTTCTTTGCGTGGACGAGGCGCGCCGCGCGCTCGGCCACGTTGTCGCCGAAGGGCTTCCAGCCGGTGTGCGACAGGCCCGAGCCGGTGAACCCGACCAGGTCGTACAGGACCGGAAAGCGCCGGTCCGGCTCGGCCTCGTACTGCGGCGGCAGCCACGCGCCGACCTTGCGCACATGCGGGTCGCGGAGCGGGTTGCCCTTGAGGATTTTCGAGGTGTGCTCGAGCACGACGACCGTGCCGAGCGGGGCCTTGGTGTGCTTGAGCGCCATGCGCAGAAGACTAGCATGTGGGCCAATGTTCGCCACCCAACAGACGCCCACCCGGGCGCGTCGCATGCTCCCGTCGGTTTCCCAATTCACGCACCCGACTGGAGTCACACCATGAAAACGATCATTGCGCTCGCCGTCGCCCTCGCCTTCTCGGGCGCGGCGCTTGCCCAGTCGCCCTCCCCCGCGCAGATGAAGGCCGACAAGGCCGGCCTCGAGCGCGACAAGGACAAGCTCGATGCCAGCAAGGAGAAACTCAAGGACGACAAGGCGTCCGGCAAGATGGTCGCCGAGTCCAAGGATGCCGCGCAGGTCCGCCGCGACAAGGCCGGTATCAAGGGCATGAAGAAGAATATCGCCGCCGGCGAGCCCGGCTCGGCGCAGAGGCAAGCCGACCGGGCCGCCCTCAAGAAGCAGCGGGCCAAATTGCGCGCCGACAAAGCCAAGCTCAAGGCCAACAAGGCCGCCGGCCGCATGTCGGCCGAATCGAAGGATTCGGCGCAAGTCTACCGCGACAAGCAGAACGTCAAGGCCGCCGAGAAGGCGATCGACGCGAAGAAGTAATTGCAACCGGCCTGCGCGAGTTCTCGCGCGGGCCTGCCCTCTACCCGGGCCGTGCCTCGATCACCCCGGCTTGCCTGTGCCGGCTCAGATCACGCCTGCGGCCCCCAGTTCGGCCAGCTTTTCGCGGCCGTAGCCCAATAGCTCGCCGTAGATCTCCTCGTTGTGCTGGCCCACCGCGGGCCCGGCCCAGCGCACTTCGCCCGGCGTAACCGACAGCTTGGG
>JBBQCV010000216.1:0-6166 GCA_038319115.1 Burkholderiales bacterium
GTGCGCGAGTTTGCGCCCGTGACCCACAGCCCGCTCGCGGTCATCGCCGCCTCGGGGTTCACGTTGGCGACCTTCTCGATGCGCCAGTTGGCGCCTTCGGGCTGCGCCACCACCTCGACCCGGCCAAGCTGCTTGCCACGATAATTGAATCGCTCGGCGACGAGATCCACCGCCGGCAGGTCGCCCGAGCCGCCCTGGCGCGCACCGGGAGACTCGCCCGGTGGGGTGAAGTGCGCCAGCCGCGCGGTGAGCTTGCCGCGGCCTTCGCCGCTGTAGCTGAGGTCACCGGCCATCTCGTTGGCCGAAATATTCACCTGCCACCCGTTGCCCTCGGCGCCCGCGCGCAGGGCGACCGCATGCAGGCGTTTGCCGAATGCGTCGAGCGTGCCCAGCTTGAGCTCGAATGTCGACGCACCCGGCGTGGCCGGCGCGTTCGAAGTGTTCGGCGTGCCCGGTGCGCGCGTAGTGCCGAACGCGCCTTGTGCGGCGATCGGCGCAGGCGCCGGGCTTGGCGCGGCGACTGCACCCGCCGGGCCGGACGCGCCTGCAGCCGGCGTGTCGGGACCGCTTGCCGATCCGATCAGCGGCAGCCAGTTGTCCAGGCTGAGGGCCGGCAGCGTACCCGCAAGCATGAAGCCGTTGCGCTCGGGCAGGCGCGTGGGCTGGTTCAGGCCGACGCCGGTGCGCTGGACCACGAGCGCATCGCCTTCGCGGCGGCGCTGGAATTCGGCGTTGACGAACTTGCCCAGCGTCACGCTGATGCGATCGCCATTGTCGACGGGAACGATTTCGACGCGCAGCGGCAGCGCTTCCTGCGCGCCCTTGGCGAGCGGCACCGGCAGCTCGCTCGTCACCCCGGCGAGGCTGGACTCGAACGCGACGCGCACCTTGCCCTCCGCAGCAATGACCGTCGCAGAGTACGGGGCCCCCCCCGACAGGAAGCGCCGCCACGGATGGTCGAAGACGCTGCGCAGGCCGGCCACCGTCGCATCCCCCCGCGCGGTCACGGCGACGCCCCCCTCGGGCCGGGTGCCGCCGGCGATGCTCACCGGCCCGCCGAACAGCGCGCCGCGCACGTCGCGGATGGCGAGCGAGCCCTCGCTGAACTCGACCCGGCCGGTGGCCCGCTCCACCTGCGGCAGGCGCGGATCGACGAGTACATTGTTGGCGTTGAACTGGTACTGGCCAGCCACCTTCGATTTGGACAAGTCGCCCAGCGGAAAGTCGAGTTTCAGCTTGAGCTGGCCGCGGCCGCTGGCCTGCATTGCGTCGGTGGCCCCCGAGATCATGCGGCGCACGGGACTTTGCTGCGTATAGCGCAGGAAGTCGGCGGTGGGGCCGTCGGCCTGCCCGCTGATGTTGATGAGCCCCGCGCCCATGTTCGGGATCGACACGCGCACCCCGGTGAGAGTGGTGCCAAAAATCGTCGCCTTTCGCCCGACGATTTCGGCCCGCTCGCGATCGAACACGAGGTCGGCATCGATGCCTTCCATGCGCGGCCAGCCCTGCACGTAGTCGAGCACGCCCTGGTGGACCTTCGCTGCCACCTTGAACTCGCCCTTGGCCGGGTTGGCGAAGGGGAAATCGAACAGGTCACCCCGCAGGCGCAGGCGCACGTCGTTGGACGATCCGGCGACGATCGCGCTGGCGAGCCACGAGCGCAGGCCCTCGCTCAGCACCAGCGGCGCGTAGCGCGCCACCTGCCGCGCGTCGGCGCGGGTGAGTTGCGCTGACAGGTCGATGGTCCCGGGGCCCTGGCCGGTGAGCGCGTACGTTCCCGAGGCGGTACCGGCGAAGGCCGCATTGGAGAAGGCAAGGCCGGCGAGCTTGAAGTGGGGCGCTGCCGCGCCGGATTTGGATGCGCCAAGGCTTTCCCAACTGACCTGCCCGGAGAGCGAATCGAATTGGGTGCGCGGCTCGCGAAAGACCTTTGGCAGGTCGAGGACGGCATCGCGCGCGGCGAGCCGCAGCGTGCCGCGCTTTTCGTCGGCGTCGAGCGACCCGGACAACCCCGAAAAGCCGGGCACGCGGCCGCGTGCAGTCAGGCCCAGTCCCTCGAACCGGCCGCGCGCCACATAGGTTGCCGGCTGTGGCAGCTCGCCCACCCAGTTGAACTGCGCCTCCTGCATGACGCCCTGCGGCGCGAGCTCGCCCAGGAGCTTGCGCACGTCTGCGGGGAAAGGCAGGGACCCGGCGATGCGCGCGATGGGGGCGAACTCGAGGCGCGAGGCCTTGAACGTCCCCTGGGCCGGCCGCGCGCCGGTGGCGCGCTCGAGCACCAGCCGCAATGTCGTGGGCTGCATTTGCGCCCCGTCGCTCGCGTTGAAGCGCAGCTCGCGGCTGCCGAGCTCGAAACCAGTGGGCGTATGGCGCCACGACAGCCGCCCCTGCACACCGGCCAGTTGCAGCATCGGCAGCTCGGGTTCGATCTGCGCTTCAAGGCCGGACAGCGCGAGGTCGGCGGCCACCCGGCGCACCTTGCCTCCGGCCAGCGTCGCCCACACTCGCACCGCGCCGTCACCCTTGCGCACGTCGACCGGGTAGTCGAGCCACGCGCGCCAAGCGGCGAGATCAGTGTTGCCAACCTCGGCAAACAGGCGACCGTTCCACTCCGACGGCTGGGTGACGCTAGGACCGATGAGTTCGGCGCGCACTTCGACCGATGTCCCCAGGCCGGGCGGCGGCGTGGCGAAGAACCCGGCGGAATGCTCGTCACCGTCGTTCTGCAGGCGGAAGTTGAGGTTGGCGAGCCTGAGCGGCGGGGCGTGGCGCATTTCGTCCTGCCACACGATGTCGGAATTGCGCACCACGATTTCGCGCTGGCCGAGCACCCAGTCTGTCAGCCTGCCGTTGCCCTTCTTCTGCGGCTCGAGGACAATGCCGGCCACCGAAATGCGCCCGTCGGGATCGCGCCGCACGGACACCTTGAGGTTGTCGACCTCGAACGAGTGCAGGCGCAGGTCGAGGAACGCAAGCGAGCTCCATGCGATCACGTTGACCACGCTTGGCAGCACCAGCGCCTCGCGCCCGCCCTCGTCGAACACGCGCACGTTCACCAGTTCGAGTTGCGGGCGCAGCCCGCGCCAGTCGGCGCTGATGCGCTCCACCGTGACCGGGCGACCGGCCGCCGCGCTGACCGCGGCCACGATGGCGGGGCGATAACGCTCGACGTTCGGCAGCACCCAGTAGCGCAACGCGAGGAATGTGATGGCGACGAGGAAGAACGCTGCCCACAGCAGCAACTCGACCGAGCGCACGAACAGGCGCACCCCGCCAACGAGGTGACGCACACCTCGAACCCAGCGCGGCAGCGTGCGCGTGTGCGCATCCCGCGCGGCTCCCGCCTTGGGTGCGACGCCAGCCTCGATGCTGCTCGCGTCGGTGCCTGACTGCGTTTGCATGGTGCTGCGCGTGCCCCTATAGTTGCGTGGTCATTTTAACTGTAAACATCCGATCTGATTCGGATTTCCTCCCTATGAGACGGGCCGTGGGCGAGCTCTCCGCGCATCTCGCCGTATCGCGTTATGCCGCCCGGATCCTGCAGGCGCGGCCTGCGCTCGCCAACGAGTTGGACGCCGAAGGCGCGCATCCGTTCGCGCGCGGCGAAATCGACGCCGCGCTCGAAGCGCTCGGTGGCGCCGACGAAGCGGGCGCACAGCGCATCCTGCGGCTGCTGCGCCAGCGTGTGCTGCTGCGCGTGATGGCGCGCGACCTCGCCGGGCTCGCCTCGCTCGATGAAGTCTGCGCGACGATGAGCGACCTCGCCGAAGCAACGATAGCGGCGGCGCAATCGTTCGCCGCAACCATGATGCGCAAGCGCCACGGGGTGGTGCGCGACGCGAGCGGCAAGGCGCGGCACCTCATCGTGGTCGGGATGGGCAAGCTCGGCGGGCGCGAGCTCAACGTGTCCTCCGATATCGACCTGGTGTTCGTCTACCCGTCCGAAGGTGAAAGCGACGGTGACGACGGCGAAGGCAACACCGGCCTCAAGCCGGTCAGCGCGCACGAATATTTCGCCGCCCTCGGGCGCAAGCTCATCGCGCTGCTCAACGAGGCGACCGGCGACGGGTTCGTGTTCCGCGTCGACATGCGCCTGCGTCCCGATGGTGAGTCGGGCGCGCTCGCCATCAGCCTGGAAGGGCTCGAGGCCTATTTCGTCTCGCATGGCCGCGAGTGGGAGCGCTACGCGTGGATCAAGGCGCGCGCGCTCACCGGCGAGTGCCATGCCGAGCTCGAGGCGATCCGGCTGCCGTTCGTGTTCCGCAAGTACCTCGATTACGCCACCCTGGCGGCGATGCGCAAGCTGCATGCCGAAGTGCGCCGCGAAGTCGAGCGGCGCGACCTCGCCGATCACATCAAGCTCGGCCCGGGCGGCATCCGCGAGATCGAGTTCGTCGCGCAGGCGCTGCAACTGGTGCGCGGCGGCCGCGACCCCCAGCTCACCGGCCGGCCGACCCTCGCAATCCTTGCGCGCCTCGCCGACCTGCGGCTGCTGCCGCCGGAGGCGGCCGCGGAACTGGCAAAGGCCTACGTCTTCCTGCGCAACCTCGAGCACCGCCTGCAGTACCTCGACGATGCGCAGACCCACCGCCTGCCCAAGGAAGACGACGATCGCGCAAGCGTGGCGGCCATGTGCGGCTTTGCGAGCTGGGAGGCGTTCGCCGCACGGCTCGATGCGGTGCGCGACGGCGTCTCGGCGCAGTTCAGCACCGTGTTCGCCCAGGCGCCCGAGGGGGCCTCGTCCTTCGACGCGGTCTGGCAGGACAACGCAGGCGAGGTCGCCCGCGCCCTGCGCGACAACGGCTTTCACGATCCCGAAGCAACCGCGGCGCGCCTTGTGGCCACACGCACGAGCCAGCGCTACCACGCCCTGCCCACCGACTCGCGCCAGCGCTTCGACGCTCTCGTGCCGCGGCTGGCCGCCGCATCGGTGGAAACTCCCGATCCGGACGCGACGCTTGCGCGCGGGCTCGACCTCATCGAGGCCATCGCGCGCCGCGCCGCCTACCTCGCGCTGCTGGCCGAGAACCGCGAAGCCCTGGTGCGCGTCGCGCGCATGATAGGCGCGGCCAGCTGGGCGGCCGAGTTCATCACCCGCCACCCGCTGCTGCTCGATGAGTTGCTGGACGACCGGATGCTGTACGCCAAGCCCGACTGGGAGGCCTTTTCGAAAGCGCTCGCCGCCCAGCTCGAAGTGGCCGCCGGCGACACCGAGCGGCAGATGAATGCGCTGCGCGAAGCCCACCAGTCGCAGGTGTTCCAGCTCCTCGCGCAGGACCTCGCCGGCATCCTCAGCATCGAGGCGCTGGCCGACCACCTTTCGCTCCTGGCCGACATCCTCCTGCAGCGCACCCTCGAACTGTGCTGGACGCAACTGCGCGGGCGGCACGCCGACACCCCGCCGCGCTTTGCCATCGTCGCGTACGGCAAGCTCGGCGGCAAGGAGCTGGGGTACGCCTCGGACCTCGACATCATCTTCCTCTACGACGACCCCGACCCCGCCGCGCCCGAGGTGTACGCGCGCCTCGCCCAGCGCCTCAACAACTGGCTGACGAGCCGCACCTCCGCCGGGCAGCTCTTCGATACCGACCTGCGGCTGCGGCCCAGCGGGGCGAGCGGCCTCCTGGTGTCCTCGATAGAGGGATTCACCCGCTACCAGCAGGACGACGCCTGGGTATGGGAGCACCAGGCGCTCACACGCGCGCGCTACTGCGCCGGCGACGCGGCCGTCGGCGAGGCGTTCGAGTCGGTGCGCGAGCGCGTCCTGCGCCGCCGCCGGGACGCCGGCACGCTGGCTGGCGAAGTCCTCGCCATGCGCGCCAGGATGCATGCGGCGCACCCCAATGCGAGCGGCCTGTTCGACGTGAAGCACGATCGCGGCGGCATGATCGACATCGAGTTCATCGTGCAGTTTCTCGTGCTCGCGCACGCGCACCGGCACAAGCGCCTGGTGGGAAACCTGGGCAACATCGCGCTGCTCGGCATCTGCGCCGAGCTCGGCCTGGTGGGCGCCGCGCACGCCGACGCGGTGGGCGGGGCCTACCGAGAATTCCGCAAAATGCAGCATGCGCTGCGCCTGAACGGTGCCAAGTTCGCGCGGGTTGCGCCCGGGGCAGCGGCCGGGCATGCGGTGGCCGTGATCGCGCTGTGGGAGGAGGTCTTCGGC
>JBBQCV010000217.1:0-6092 GCA_038319115.1 Burkholderiales bacterium
ACCGACAGGCGATCAACGCCTTGATCGACGGCCGCGTTCGATAGCAACGCGTCCGCATCGGCGAAATGCGCGGCTGCACGTGCAAGGCTTTCGCGCCAGCGCGGATAGCGCGCTGCCAGCATCGGGGCAACGCTGTGGCGCAGCCAGTTGCGCGACAACGCCCGGTCCGCGTTGCTTTCGTCTTCATCCCAGTGCAGGCGATACGCGACTGCATACGCGACGATGGATTCGCGCGGCACCGACAGGAGGGGCCGCAGCGCACGCGGCGCGCGTACCGCACCGATTACCGCATCTGCCGTCGCGCCTACGATAGGCAACACGCCGGATTCGGGCATCGCCGCGGCACCGCGCAGCCCCGCTCCGCGCAGCAGGTTGAGCAGGACGGTCGCGGCCTGGTCGTCGATCTGGTGGGCCAGCGCGACGAAGTCTGCCTTCGCGCGCGCCAGCGCCGCATAGCGCGCCGTGCGGGCGGCGGATTCGAGGCCGCCTTTGCGACGCGCGGGGATCTTCACGCGCCTCACGGTGAGCGGCACGCGCAAGCGCCGGCACAGGTCGCGGCAGTGCCGCTCCCACCGATACGCCGACGGGCTCAACCCGTGGTTGACATGCATTGCGGTGAGCGCGATGGCATGGCGCCCTGCCAGGGAAGCCATCGCATGCAGCAGGACCACCGAGTCGACACCGCCTGAGAGGGCCACGCAGATCGACGCCGGGCGTGTGAGCACGCGCTGGAGCGATGCGCTGATCGCGGCAAGGACCAGCACCGATGCAACCGGCGTTTGCCCAGAACGCCGCGTGCGCGGGCCGGGATTGACCCCCGCCCCGAGCCGCATCGCTACGCTATTTGCAGTCAGGGACGCAAGTGACGGCAGGCGCGCGCGCGCCGCCGCGCCCTGTGCGGCCCCACGCTTACTTGGCGCCGGTTTCCTTGAACTTGCCATAGCCCATGAGGCGCTCGAGGCGCTCTTCCACGAGCACGGCGGGCTTTTTCACCTGAAGCTGCTTGAGCGCCTCCGCGAGGACCTTGCGCAGCGCCTGCGCCGCGGCTTGCGGGTCGCGGTGCGCGCCGCCCAGCGGTTCGGCGACGACCTTGTCGACCAGGCCGAGCGTCTTCAACCGGCTGGCCGTGATCCCCAGTGTCTCGGCGGCTTCCGGCGCCATGTCGGCGCTTTTCCACAGGATCGACGCGCAACCCTCGGGCGAAATCACCGAGTAGGTGGAGTACTGCATCATGATGGTGACATCGCCCACCGCGATCGCGAGGGCCCCGCCCGAGCCGCCTTCGCCGATCACCGTGCAGATGAGCGGCACGCGCAGCGACGCCATCGCGTACAGGTTGCGCCCGATCGCTTCGGACTGACCGCGCTCCTCGGCGTCGATGCCGGGGTAGGCGCCGGGCGTATCGACGAACGTGAACACCGGCAGGCGGAATTTTTCCGCCAGCTTCATGAGCCGCAGCGCCTTGCGATAGCCCTCGGGCTTTGGCATGCCGAAGTTGCGCGTGATTTTTTCCTTGGTGTCGCGGCCCTTCTGGTGGCCGATCACCATGCACGATTCGCCGTTGAAGCGCGCCAGGCCACCGACGATGGACTGGTCATCGGCGAACAGGCGGTCGCCGTGCAGCTCCTCGAACCCGGTGAACAGCATGCCGACGTAATCGAGCGTATAGGGGCGCTGCGGGTGGCGCGCAACCTGGGCTACCTGCCACGGCGTGAGCTTGGCGTAGATCTCCTTGGTGAGGACCTGGCTCTTTTTCTGCAGGCGGGCGATTTCCTCGGAGATGTCGACGGCGGAATCGTCCTGCACGAAACGCAGCTCGTCGATGCGCGTCTCGAGCTCGGCGATCGGCTGCTCGAACTCCAGGAATGTAGTCTTGCTGGCGGGCGGCGGCATGGCGCGATTTTACGCTAGTCGCCCCGCGCCGATCGGCGGCGGGCGGCTGCGCTCAGTACTCGACCGGCACCGGGTCGAGGCTGCGCCACAGGTACCACGTGGCCACCGAACGCCACGGCCGCCAGGCCTCGCCGTGCTCGCGCAGCTGGGCCAGCGGGATGCGGCGGTCGTCGTAATAGTGCAGGTGAACCGCCTTTTGCAGGCCGAGGTCGGCGACCGGGAACACATCGGGACGCAGCAGGTTGAACATCAGGAACATCTCGGCGGTCCAGCGGCCGATGCCGCGCACCTGGACCAGCTCGTCGATGACATCCTCGTCGGCCATCTCGCCCCAGCGGTACGGATGGATGGTGCCGTCGCTGAAATGGCGCGCAAGATCGACGATGTACTCCACCTTGCGCTCCGACAGTCCCGCCGCGCGCAAGCGCCGGGATCGCGCGCGCAGCGCCAGGATCTGCGCCGGCTGCATTTGCGGCGCGAGCGCCGCGACACGATCCCAGATGCTCTGCGCCGCCTTCACCGAGATCTGCTGCCCGACGATGGAGCGCGCGAGCGTATAGAACGGCTCGCCGCGACGCTGCAGCGAGACGCGTGGGTAAGCGCGGATGATCTTCGCCATGACCGGGTCGGAGCGCGCCAATTCCCGCTTGGCCTTGAGCCAGAAGTCCGGTTTGGCCAGGAGCAACGGTGCCGCGGGAATGGCTGCGACAGTCACGATGCGCGCGCGAGCGGAAGGTTGACGAGCAGGTTCTGCGGCTTCATGCGCACGATGTCGTCATCGTTGGCCGACAGCGCCATGTACACCGGCCGCCCGGCGAGGTCGGCGCGCATGTCGGATGCGTTCTCGAAATCCATACGGAACAGCGACAACAGGCGCCGCATGCGCCCGGGGTCCACCTCAGCGCCCGCGTAAAGGTCATTGAGCATGGTCGTCGACGCCGCGTCGAGGCCGATATGCCAGGCCCAGCGCGGCTCGTCGATGCGCGCCAGCGGCCGGACGCGAACCGCGATGCCATGGAAATGCGCCACCCATTGCTCGATCACGCGACAAAAGGCCTCCAGCGCCGCGCGCCCCTGGTTGATGCTGATCACCGTGTCGTGGCGCGAATCGCGCTCCCAGTACACCGCCGCGTTGTCCTTGTCGAGCACGTCGAGCTCGACGCTCTTGAGGCTGGTCTGCGCCTCGACGAGCAGGCGGCCGATATTGCCGTAGGCATTGCCCGCGGCGTGCATCTCCACTGTCTCGAGGTCGGCCAGCAGGATCGTGGTGCTGCCCGAGTCCTGTTGCAGGTTGAGCTTCTGGTCGCGGAAAAACAACTCTCCCGCGCGGGCGCGGAGCGGCTCGTCGGTGCCCTCGAGCACGCTGCGCAGGATCACATGCGCCATGTGCTCGATGAATAGCGGCGGGATGTCGACGCTGCCGGACCTGAACAGCGCCAGATAGGCGCCCTCCAGCGTGCCCGCGGCGAGCAAGCGGTCGCGAAAGCGCAACACCACGCGGTAGTTGTCGCGCGCATCCTCGTCCTCGACCGCCTCGATTTCGGCTGCGTTCACGGCGCGGCTCGGTTCGGCCATCAGCGATGCGTGGAGCGCGAGCTCCGCCTCGCCAGATTCCTCCACCGGATGCACTTCCGGACGCAGGTAGTAGGCGCGAAGGAAGTCGTCCGAGACGCGCAGCCACCCGCGCTCGTTCCTGCTTACGAGATGAAATCCGCTGTTGCGCCAGAAATCAGGCACGCTGGTCCGTTCGAAAATAGGAGGGTGGGGGTCCGGCGGACACCTTTCGGTGCCCCTGTTCCGGCTACGCTGCAGCCAGTACTAGGCGCGAATGCGCCGACACATGCTGCCTGAGGAATTCCATCTGGTCGGCAAAGATGCGCCGGTTGGTAAGGATCAGGTACTCCGCCTTGTTAGGGATGTAAGGCGCGTACAGCAGTTCGGTGCCCGCCTCTTCCGGCGTGCGGTTGCGCTTGAGGCCGTTGCAATGCCGGCAGGCCGTCACGACGTTCATCCAGGTGTCCCTGCCGCCACGCGACAAAGGCGTGATGTGGTCGCGCGTGAGCCTGAAATAGTGGAAATCGCCGCCGCAGTACGCGCAGATCTGGCGGTCGCGGCGAAACAGCTCGCGGTTGCTCAGCGGCGGCACATGGTTGAACCCCTTCCTCGCCATGGCCTTGCCCTTGATGGCAATGATCGAGTGGGCGGTGATGCTGGACCGCTCGCCGGTGGCGCGCGAAATGCCGCCGTTGAAAGTGAAGGTGCGCTCACCCATCGTCCACGCGACGAGGTTCTTCGCGTAATAGAAGCAGGCCTGCTGCCAGCTGATCCAGCGATGCGGCACGCCATGCAGGTCGAGGGAAAGAATCAGCGGACTGTCCATGGCCGGCTTTTTGCCTTTAAACCCCATCGAATCGAATGACCCGGAGGATTCTGCCGAATCCTTCTGGACTTGGCAACGCTCCCTAAAGCAAAAACTAACGTTTCGAGGCGCGCGCTTTGCCGGCGGCGCGGGCGCCTTCGACGGCGTCCTTGAAAGCCTGGCCCGGGGTGAATGCGGGGCAGGTCTTGGCCGGGATCTTGATTTCCTTGCCGTTGGCGGGGCTGCGCCCTGCCCTCGCCTGGCGCTTGCGGGCGAGGAATGTGCCAAATCCGACTACGGTCACGCGGTTTCCCTTTGCGACGCCGGACACCACCGTATCGAACAGCGCATTCACCGCTTCGGCCGCGGCGGTCTTGCTGATCGCGGCCCTTTTGGCCACGGCATCGGTCAGATCCGCCTTGCTCACATTTGCCATCGGCCCTCCGCCATCACGCATTGCGAAAACGAGTGCGCATCATATCGGCATCGTTTGGGCCGCACAATGAACCAGTTCACGCTGCGGTGCGCGATTGCGCGCAGGTAGCAAGGGAATACAATCCTCGCGCACTCGCAATGGCGCCAGCAACAAGGGAGAGTCTCAAAATTGCGCAAGCGATTCAAGATCGAAGTCTGGGCCAGCGGGATTCATACTGCGCGGGCATACCCTCGGTCGCCGGCCAGCCGCGCATATCTCTCCAGAACACTTGGTGCTCCCGCATGAGGGCCCGTGCTGCAATTCGGTCATGCAGAGTCTGATAGGCGAGAAGCCGCACCATCATGGCAGCGATGCCGCATGGGGTTTCGAATGCCGACATCAAAGCCCTCGCCCATTTCCTCGCCCACCTGCGCTGACCGGTTCCGGTGCGCTGCCCGGCCGGCTGCCGTTTGCCTCGCCCTGCTCGCCAGCCTGTCGGCATCCGGCCAGGAGCCCGTCGACGGGGTAGTGGTTTCCGCCACGCGCAGCGAGCGCAGGACGTTCGACGTGCCGGTGTCGATCGACGCCGTCGGGACCGAGGCGCTGCGCGAAGGCCAGCCCAAGGTAAACCTGTCGGAGTCGCTCGGCCGCGTGCCGGGCCTGGTAATCCAGAACCGCAACAACTATGCCCAGGACCTGCAGCTTTCGATCCGCGGGTTCGGCGCACGCTCGACATTCGGCATCCGGGGCGTGAAGCTCTACGCCGACGGCATTCCCGCCACCATGCCCGACGGCGCAGGGCAGGCGGCGAACTTCGACCTGTTCTCGGCCCAGCGGGTCGAGGTCATGCGCGGGCCCTTCGCCAGCCTGTACGGCAACAGCGCCGGCGGCGTAGTGCAGATTTTCAGCGAGGACGGGCCCCGCACCCCCGCCGGCACCGCAGAGATGCTGCTCGGGCCGTGGGGCACCAACCGCCTCGGCCTCAAGTACGGCGGCACCGCCCCGGCGGTGAACTACACCGCGGACTGGTCACGCTTTCATACCGACGGCTGGCGCGCCCACTCCTCGGTCAATCGCCAGCAGGGCAATGCCAAGCTGCGATGGCAGGCGGGCGACGATACGCGTGTAACGCTCGTGGCCAACACGCTCGCCCAGCCCGAAACCCAGGACCCGCTGGGCCTGTCGCGCACCCAGTTCAATGCGCATCGCAGGCAGGCCGATCCCGCGGCAAGTACGTTCAATACATCGAAGAGCGTGCGCCAGGCGCAAGCCGGCCTCACGGTCGAGCACCGCCTGTCGCGCGGCAACACCTTGAGGGCGAGCGCGTTCGCCGGCGATCGCGCAGTGCGCCAGTTCCTCGCCGTGCCGCTGGCGGCGCAGGCCGCCGCCACTTCATCCGGCGGCGTGGTCGACCTCGCAACGTTC
>JBBQCV010000218.1:0-6070 GCA_038319115.1 Burkholderiales bacterium
GTGCTCGTGCTCGTGCGCCACCGCGCCAACATCCGGCGCCTGCTCGCGGGCACCGAGCCGCGCATCGGGGCAAAAAAGGATGCCGCTGCCTAAGCCGTCGCAAGTTCCCAGCGCGGGCGTACGCTGAACCTGGGATCGGCAGGCGGCAGGCCCGCCTTCCAGCGCAGGGCCGCGGCAAAAGCGATCATTGCGCCGTTGTCGGTGCACAGTTCCAGTTCCGGGTAGAACACCTCGAACCCGTGTTTCTTCGCCGCCGCATCGAGGCCGGCGCGCAACTGCTTGTTGGCGCCCACTCCGCCGGCGACCACCAGCCGGTCGAGTCCTGTCTTGCGCAAGGCGAGCGCGCATTTGGCGACCAGCACGTCCACCATCGCATCCTGGAAGGCGCGCGCAATGTCGGCGCGGGCATCGGCCCCCTGGCTTTTCGCGAGCATCGACACAGCCGTCTTCAGGCCGCTGAAGCTGAACTCGAGGTCGCCCGAATTGAGCATCGGGCGCGGCAGCTTGAATACGCCCGCGCGGCCCGTTTCGGCCAGCGCCGAGACCGCCGGCCCGCCCGGGTAGTCGAGCCCGAGCAGCTTGGCGGTCTTGTCGAAGGCTTCGCCCGCCGCGTCGTCGAGCGTTTCGCCGAGCAGCTCATAGCGCCCGACACCGGCGACGCGCATGAGCTGGGTATGCCCGCCCGACACGAGCAGGGCGATAAAAGGGAAGGCCGGCGGCTTTGCGGCAAGCAGCGGCGAAAGCAAGTGACCTTCCAGGTGGTGGATGCCGAGCGCGGGGATGCCCAGCCCGAAAGCCAGGCTCTTGGCGAACGCGGTGCCGACGAGCAGCGCGCCGGCCAAGCCGGGGCCTTCTGTGTAGGCGACGGCATCGACGCTGGTGAGGTCGCGTCCCGCGGTCGCCAGCACCTCTCGCACCAGCGGGATGACGCGCCGGATATGGTCGCGCGAGGCGAGCTCGGGGACCACGCCGCCGTAGGCCTGGTGCATCGAAACCTGCGAATGGAGCGCGTGCGCAAGGAGTCCTTCGGCGTCGTCGTACAACGCGAGCCCGGTTTCGTCGCAGGAAGATTCCACGCCGAGGAACAGCATCTGTTTGATTTAATACGTTTGTATTGACTGCGAAGGCGGCTCGGCTTGGCCTCGCCCGCCGCGGGAGGTGCAATGATATCGCCACGGAACTCCCGGAAACTGGCGCAGAAAGGGGTTTTTCCGTTAAAATCCGCGCCTTTCGCTTGGGCTGAATTTCGCGCCGCAACCGAATTAACGCGGCCTGGCCGCATTACGCAAGTCATTCACGAGGGGTTATGCCGACAATTCGACTTAAGGAAAACGAGCCGTTCGAAGTGGCCATGCGCCGTTTCAAGCGCACCATCGAGAAGACCGGGATGCTCACCGAGCTGCGCGCCCGCGAGTTCTACGAAAAGCCCACCGCGGAAAGGAAGCGCAAGCTCGCCGCCGCCGTGAAGCGCCACCACAAGCGCCTGCGCAGCCAGATGCTCCCGAAAAAGATGTACTAGGCAAGCTCGCACTAGCTCGACCAGGCAAGCTCGCATCAAGCTCGACCAGGCAAGCCCGCATCAAGCTCGACCAGGCAAGCCCGCACTAAGCTCGCATTGCGGGCCGCGATTGCAGGACGCACCGTCCGCCTCGCGGCTTTTTCTTTTCCGGGCCTGATCGCTGGGGTTCATCGCTGAGGTTGATCGAATGTCGCTCAAGGCACGCATCACCGAAGACATGAAGACCGCCATGCGCGCCAAGGAAGCGGCGCGCCTGTCGGCCATCCGCCTGCTGCTCTCGGCCATGAAGCAGCGCGAAGTCGACGAGCGGATCGAGCTCACCGACGCCGATGTCATGGGCATCGTCGAGAAGATGATCAAGCAGCGCCGCGAGTCGATCGTGCAGTTCGAAAAGGGCGCGCGGGCCGACCTCGCCGACGTGGAAAAATTCGAAGTCGACGTGCTGTCGGCCTACCTGCCGCAGCCAATGGCCGAGGCCGACGTGGCGGCCGCCATCGATGCTGCGCTCGCCGAATCCGGCGCCAAGGCCATGGCCGACATGGGCAAGGTCATGGCGATCCTCAAGCCCCGGCTCGCGGGGCGCGCCGACATGGGCCGCGTCTCGGCGCTGGTGAAGTCGAAACTCAGCGGCTGACCGCCGGGGCGCGCAACGGCGGGCCGTTTGAGCGGAGAATGGCCCCGTCCCGATGATTCCCGACTCGTTCAAACAAGACCTGCTCAACCGCGTCGACATCGTCGACGTGGTGTCGCGCTGCGTCACGCTCAAGAGGGGCGGGGCCAATTTCCAGGGCCTGTGCCCGTTCCACACCGAAAAGTCGCCCTCCTTCACGGTCAGCCCGGCCAAGCAGTTCTATCACTGCTTCGGCTGCGGGGCGCACGGCAACGCCATCGGTTTTCTCATGGCCTATGGCGGCATGGGGTATGTCGATGCGGTGAAAGACCTCGCCGCCGGCGCCGGCATGACGGTGCCCGAGGCGCAGCGCACCCCGCAGGAGGCCGAGCGGCGCGAGCGCGAAACCGATCTCTACGTGGTGATGGACAAGGCGATGGAGTTCTATCGCGCCAAGTTGAAGGACTCGCCCAAGGCGGTCGCCTACCTCAAGGGCCGCGGCCTCACCGGCGAAATCGCGGCGCGTTTTCGCATCGGGTATGCACCGGACGACTGGCAGGGCCTGAAGGCGGTATTCCCGGGCTATGACGACAAGAGCCTCGCCGAGACCGGGCTGGTCATCGACAGCGAGGAGGGCCGGCGCTACGACCGCTTTCGCGACCGCGTGATGTTCCCGATCTTCAGCCAGCGCGGTTCGGTCATCGGCTTTGGCGGCCGCGTGATGGGCGAGGGCGAGCCGAAATACCTCAACTCGCCGGAGACGGCGCTGTTCGAGAAAGGGCGCGAGCTCTACGGCCTCACCCAGGCGCGTGACGCCATCCGGACCGCCGGGCGGGTGCTGGTGGTCGAAGGCTACATGGACGTGGTGGCGCTGGCGCAGTACGGCATCGGCTACGCGGTGGCTACGCTCGGCACGGCGACGACGCCCAACCACATCGTCAAGCTCCTGCGCGTGGCCGATGAAATCGTATTCTGCTTCGACGGCGACAAGGCCGGGCGCAAGGCCGCGTGGCGCGCGCTGGAAGTCAGCCTGCCGCTCGCGCAGGACCATAAGCCGATGCGCTTCCTGTTCCTGCCCGCCGAAGACGACCCGGACAGCTACGTGCGCGCGCACGGCCAGCACGCGTTCGAGCGGCTCGCGCGCGAATCCGACACGCTGTCGGGGTTCCTGCTCGGCGAACTGCGCGCCGAGGCCGACCTCGCCACGCCCGAGGGGCGCTCCAAGCTCCTGACCCAGGCCAAGCCCCACCTGCAGAAAATTGGCGCCCCCGGGCTCAAGCTGCAGACGCTGAAGGAAGTCGCCGTGATGGCCAAGGTGTCGCAGGATGAAGCCGAGCGCCTCATGGAGCTGCGCACCCCGGGTCAGCGCACCTACACGCGCGCCGCACCGCCCCGCGCGGCCGCGCCGCTGATCACCGCGCAGGAGCAGAACCTGTTGCGCTGCGTTCTGGCCCGGCCGGTCCTCGCCGCCGAGCTCGACCTCGACCTGCTCGATGAGCGCTTGGTGGAGACCGCGGCCCTGCGCACCATTGCGGGGTGGCTGGAGGTGGAGGACCCGCCCAGCGAGGCGATGGTGGTCGAAAGGCTGCAGGGAACCGAGCTCGAAGCGGTGGTGTTCCGCGCCCAGGCGGCCATGCTCGACCATGGCCCGACCGAGGACACGGCGGAGGCCGAATTCCGCCAGATCCTGCTGTCGCTGCACATCAAGCGCAAGAACGAGGAAATCGAGAGCCTCAAGCTCGAAGCCACCCACCGCCCGGAACTCGGGGCCGAACTCCTGCGTCGAACCAAGGAGCTCGCCGAGCTCAAGGGACGCCGGATGTAGGGCCGGCTTTGCTATAATAGAGGGTTCCCCTTTCTGGTAAGGGCCTGTCCATGTCGGGGCAGGCATTGCCGGAACACCAGCGCGAGGCAGGAATGGGCAGAGACAAGCGTAAACCCGAGCCGAAAAAAGCGGCGGCCGCCAAGAAAAAGTCCAAGATCGTCAAGGTCTTGAAGGCGAAGCCCACCAGGTCCGCCAAGGCTGCGGCGGGCAAGGTCGCGCGCCCGGCAACGAAGAAAAAGTCGGCTGTTTCCAAGCCGGTGGCGAAGAAGGCGCAGGCCAAGCCTGCGCGCAAGCCCGCCCCCAAGCCCGCGCTGAAGACCGTCGCCAAGCACGCGACCAAGAAGCTGCCCGCTCCCATCAACGGCAAGGTCGTCAAGAAACCGCTGGTCGTCGCCAGCGCCGTGGCAACCAAGGACCTCCCCAAGGCGGGCAAGAAAGGCGCCCCGCTGCCCGCGGTCAAGCCCGAGGCCCCCGTCGCCAAGGCCGGCAAGGCCACCATCAAGAGCGCAAAGGTAGCCCTCGAGTTGCTCGAGGCCAAGGTCAACCTGGGCCTCAAGGCCGGCAAGGGACGCCCGGGTCGCAAAGGGCGCAAGGAAAGCTTCCTCGCCAATTCGCCCGAATTGCCCAAGGAAGACGCCGAAACCCGCCGCATGCGCCTGCGCAACCTGATCAAGCTCGGCAAAGAGCGCGGCTTCCTTACGTATGCCGAGGTCAACGACCACCTGCCCGACGACCTCGTCGACGCCGAGCAGATCGAGTCGATCATCACCACCTTCGGCGACATGGGCATCCAGGTCTTCGACCAGGCCCCCGACCAGGAAACGCTGCTCATCAACGAGGCGGCCCCGGTGGCCACCACTGACGAGGACGTCGAGGAGCAGGCCGAGGCCGCGCTCTCGACCGTCGACTCGGAGTTCGGCCGCACGACCGACCCGGTGCGCATGTACATGCGCGAAATGGGCTCGGTCGAGCTCCTCACGCGCGAGGGCGAGATCGAGATCGCCAAGCGCATCGAGCAAGGCCTCAAGCACATGATCCAGGCCATCTCGGCCTGCCCGACCACGGTCCAGGACATCCTCGACCTGGCCGAGAAGGTCGAGAAGGAAGAGATGCGCATCGACGAAGTCGTCGACGGGCTCATCGACCCCAACGCCAAAGACGAGTTCGACGCCAAGAAGGTCGAGGCGGCGGCCACCATCGAGGAAGACGAAAAGGACGACAAGGAAGCCACCGACGATGACGCCGACGCCGACGACGATGGCGCGATCGCGGCGGCCAACCTGCTGATCCTCAGGACCGACGCGCTGGAGAAATTCGCGCGCATCCGCCGCCTGTACGACAAGATGAAGAAGGCCCTCGAAGCCAAGGGCTCGCGCGACAAGGACTACCTCACCGCGCGCGACAAGATCTCCAACGAGCTCATGGCGATCCGCTTCACCGCGCGCACGGTGGAGAGGCTGTGCGACAGCCTGCGCAGACTGGTCGAGCAGATCCGCTCGAACGAACGCGAGATCCTCGACATCTGCACGCGCAAGGCCGGCATGCCGCGCCAGCATTTCATCAAGATTTTCCCGGGCAACGAAGGATCGCGCCGCTGGCTCACCGCCGAGATCAACGGCAGCCACGCGTGGAGCACGGGCCTTATCCGCCTGGAGCCCTCGGTGCTCGAGCTGCTGGGCAAGATGGTCGGCGTGCAGCAGAAGATCGGCATCTCGCTCAAGGAGCTGAAGGACATCAACAAGCAGATGTCCACCGGCGAGGCCAAGGCCCGCCGCGCCAAGCGCGAGATGACCGAGGCCAACCTGCGCCTGGTGATCTCGATCGCCAAGAAGTACACCAACCGCGGCCTGCAGTTCCTCGACCTGATCCAGGAAGGCAACATCGGCCTCATGAAGGCGGTGGACAAGTTCGAATACCGCCGCGGCTACAAGTTCTCGACCTACGCCACGTGGTGGATCCGCCAGGCCATCACGCGCTCGATCGCCGACCAGGCGCGCACCATCCGCATCCCGGTGCACATGATCGAGACGATCAACAAGATGAACCGCATCTCGCGCCAGATCCTGCAGGAAACGGGCTCCGAGCCCGATCCCGCGACGCTCGCGATGCGCATGGA
>JBBQCV010000219.1:0-6055 GCA_038319115.1 Burkholderiales bacterium
TGGACATGCTCGCCGTGCTGCGCGCCCTGGCTTCGCGCCAGGGCTTGGTGACCCTTTACTTCGGCGAAGCCGATGCGCAGCTCGAAACCGTGCTGCTGGGCGTGAACCCGGCCTATGACGAGCTCCTGTTCTCCCCGGGCAACGATCCCGAAACTTTCCAGCGCCTGCTGGAAGCGGGCTCTTTCGGGGTGGAAACCGCGCTGGATTCGGTCCGCATCCTGTTCATCGCCTCGCATGCCGAAACCACCCGGTTCAAGGGCCAGGATGCATTGCGGGGGCGCATTCCCGACGTGCTTGCACGCATGCAGCGCCGGGATTCGGTGCGCATCTCCTCCCCCCGGGACAAACCCTCGTTGTGCACCGTCCCCGTCGCGGCCAACCCCACGAAAGAACTGCACCTGCGCGTAGAGGACATTTCCATCGGCGGCCTCGGCCTGGCGCTGCCGCCGGGCCAGGAGGCGCTTGCCGCAGGCAAGACGTACTCCGAGTGCAGCCTCGAGCTGCCTGGAATCGGCCGGATGCGCTGCACGCTGCACATTGTTTACGTGAAAGACGCCTCCGGAGGCGGCGCAGCGCAGCGCGCCGGCTGCCAGTTCGTCGACCTGCCCGCGCTGTCGCGCGAGCAGGTGCGCAGCTATGTGGCGCGGCTCGAGCGCGCGCAGCTCGCCTCGGGCTAAGTCCCGCCCCGACACGTTGCTTTTTGGCGGGAAGTCGTTTACTGTATAAAAATACAGTATCAGGTTCCGCGGTCGCCCTGCCCGCGTCCGCACCCCGCCGCAAATGTCTCCTCTCACCGCGCTCGCGGACATCCTCCATCACGGCCTCGTATGGCGCGTCGGGAAACTGCCGCGCGCCGGCCAGCCCGGCGTGCCGACCGGGTTCGCAGCGCTCGATGCCGAGCTGCCCGGAGGCGGCTGGCCGACCGGCACCCTGACCGAGCTGCTGCCCGAGCACGTGGGCATCGGCGAGGTCCGCGCGCTCGGGCCCGCCCTCGCGCGGCTGTCGCGGGAGGGGCGCTGGCTCGCCTGGATCGCGCCGCCCTACCTGCCTTACGCGCCGGCGCTGGACGCCGCGGGCATAGACCTCGCGCGGGTCATGGTGGTGCGCACCCGCTCGGCGCAGGACACCCTCTGGGCGATCGAGCAGGCGCTGCAATCGGGCGCCTGCGGCGCGGTGCTGGGCTGGCCGGAAAAGGCCACCTTCGCCCAGCTGCGCCGGCTGCAGATCGCAGCCGAAGGCAGCCCGGCGCTCGCCTTCCTGTTCCGCCCGCCGCTGGCCGCGCGCGAAGCCTCGCCGGTCGCGCTGCGCTTGCACCTGCAAGGCCTGAAGGGCGAGCTGGCGGTACGGATCCTCAAACGCCGCGGCGGGCCGCTCGCGCGACCCATCGTGCTCACCCCCGCGCCGGTGGCCGACACGCCGCCGTCGCCCCCAGTCTTCGCTCTCGACCATGCAGTGGATCGCCCTTCACCTGCCGCGCCTGCCGCTCGAATCCTTCCTGCGCGCCTCGCCCACGGCTGAGCCCTGGGCCGTGGCGGAGCAGCGCCACGTCGTGGACTGCAACGCGGCGGCCTTCGCGCAGGGCGTGCGCCCCCGCATGGCGCGTGCGGCCGCCTCCGCCCTGGCCCCGCACCTGCGGCTGCGCGAACGCGACGCGGTGGCCGAGCAGGCGGCGCTCGAAGGAGTGGCCGCATGGGCCGGCCGCTATACACCGAACGTCGCGCTGGCGGCCGGCGCTGGCGCGGCCGAAGGGTTGCTGCTGGAAGTGTCCGGCAGCCTGAAACTGTTTGGCGGTGTCGCGCCGATCGCCGCCGGTCTCGCGCAAGGCGCAGCCGACCTGGGCTACACCGCCTGCGTGTCCTCCGCGCCCACCGCGCACGGCGCGTGGCTGCTGGCCCGCGCCGGCGCGCCTTCGCTGTGCCTGGCGGCCGAAGACCTCGCGCGCCGCTTGCAGCCCTTGCCGGTGGAGGTGCTCGGCTGCGATGCGCGCACCCTTTCCACGCTCGAGGCCGTCGGCGTGCGTACCCTGGGCGAAGTGCTCGCGCTACCGCGCGCCGGGCTTGCGCGCCGCTTCGGGCAGGCGCTTGTGCACGAGATCGACAAGGCGCTAGGCGCGATCGCCGATCCGCGCCGGTTTTTCGCCCCACCCGAGCGCTTTCATGCCGGCCTCGAACTCCCGGCCGAGGTGCGCGAAGCCGAGGCGTTGCTGTTTGCGCTGCGGCGGCTGGTCCTGCAGCTGGGCGGGTTCCTCGCCACGCGCGATGGCGGCATCCAGCGCCTGCGCATCGAACTCTTCCACAAGGAAACGCGCACCGACGTGGAGATCGGCCTGGTCCGGCCCAGCCGAGACGCCGGGCATTTTCTCTTGCTCGCGCGCGAGAAATTCGCGGCGCTCGCACTCAAGGAACCGGTGCGCCGCATCGGCCTCGCCGCCGACGAGATCCTCGCCATCGCGCACGAGAACCTCGACCTGCTCGAGGACACGCGCAAGCAGGCTGGGGACTGGGCCGGCCTCATGGAGCGCTTGCGCGCGCGGCTGGGCAACCGCGCGGTGGGCGGCCTTGCGCTGAACGCAGAACACCGGCCCGAAGCCGCCTGGCAGGCGGCCGAACCGGGCGAGCGCGGCCCGCAACTCATCTTCGGCAGCCGGCCGCTGTGGCTCCTGCCGCACCCCAAGCGGCTCGACGCCGTCGGCGCGACCCCGCACTGCGACGGGCCGCTGGACCTGCTCGCGGGACCTGAGCGCATCGCCTCGGGATGGTGGGACGGCCGCGAGGCCGCGCGCGACTATTTCGTCGCCCGCGCCCGCACCGAATCGCTGTTGTGGGTGTTCCGCGAGCAGGGCGCCGCGGCGCAGTGGTACCTGCATGGCATCTTCGGCTAGCGAAAGCACCCCGCGCCACCACGCCCCGCCGCCCGCCTACGCGGAGCTGCATTGCGTGTCCAACTTCAGCTTCCTGCGCGGCGCTTCGCACGCGGCCGAACTGGTGGCGCAAGCGCACGCCAATGGCTACACGGCGCTGGCGATCACCGACGAATGCTCGCTGGCCGGCATCGTGCGCGCGCATGTCGCGGCCAAGGCGCACGACCTCAAACTCATCGTGGGCACCGAGATCGCCCTGCGCGACGGGCCGAAGATCGTGCTGCTCGCCACCGACCGCGACGGGTACGGCAACCTGTGCGAGCTGATCACCGCCGGCCGCCGGCGCGCGCGCAAAGGCACCTACAGCCTGGAGCGCGTCGACCTCGACGCCGGGCTGCCCGGGTGCCTCGCCCTGCTGGTTCCCGGCCCGACGCCTGACGAAGCGCACGCGCGCTGGCTGGGATCGCGCTTCGCGGGCCGCGCATGGATCGCGGTGGAATTGCACCACGGCCCGCGCGACCGCGCTTACCTGGCCGAGCTGGAAGCACTGGGCGCGCTGTGCGGCCTGCCGCTGGCAGCCACAGGCGACGTACACATGCACGCCGCCTCGCGCCAGCGGCTGCAGGACACGCTCACCGCAGTGCGCCTGGGTACCACGGTGGCCAACGCCGGCCACGCCCTGTTCCCGAATGCCGAGCGCCACCTGCGCAAGCCCGCGCACCTCGCCGCGCTGTATCCCGCGGCGCTGCTGGCCGAGACGCTGCGCGTTGCCGAGCGCTGCACCTTCTCGCTCGATGAGTTGCGCTACGAGTACCCCGAGGAGGTCGTCCCCGCGGGGCGCACCCCGGCGGACTACCTGCGCGAACTGGTCCTGCAGGGCGCCGAATTCCGTTACCCGGCCGGCATGGCGGCAGGAGTGCGCACACTTGTGGACAAGGAGCTCGCGCTCATCAGGTTGAAGGAGTACGAGTACTACTTCCTCACGGTGC
Organism: Burkholderiales bacterium; assembly: GCA_038319115.1. GTDB lineage: Bacteria > Pseudomonadota > Gammaproteobacteria > Burkholderiales > SG8-39 > SZAS-79. The sequence continues at coordinate 3,850 of JBBQCV010000219.1, forward strand.
ACGACATCGTGCGCTTTGCCCGCGCGCAGGGCATCCTCTGCCAGGGACGCGGCTCGGCGGCCAATTCGGCGGTCTGCTACTGCCTGGGGATCACCGAGATCGACCCGGCGCGCGCGAACCTGCTGTTCGAGCGGTTCATCTCGGCCGAGCGCGACGAGCCGCCCGACATCGACGTCGACTTCGAGCACGACCGGCGCGAGCAGGTGATCCAGTACATCTACGCGAAGTACGGCCGCGAGCGCGCCGCCATCGCAGCCACCGTCATCAGCTACCGCTCCAAAAGCGCGCTGCGCGACGTCGGCAAGGCGCTCGGCTTCTCCCTCGAGCAGGTCGAGCGCCTGACCAAGCTGCTCGCGTGGTGGGACGAGCCCGATTCGCTGCCCGAGCGGCTGCGCGAAGCAGGGTTCGACCCCAGCGCGCTCGCCGTCACACAGCTCATCGAACTCGTGGGCGAGGTGCGCGGGTTCCCGCGCCACCTCTCGCAGCACGTGGGCGGGTTCGTGATCGGCCGCGGCCGGGTGTCGCGCCTCGTGCCGATCGAAAACGCGGCCATGCCCGAGCGCTCGATCATCGAGTGGGACAAGGACGACCTCGACGCGATCGGCCTCATGAAGGTGGATGTGCTGGCCCTCGGCATGCTCTCGGCCATCCGCCGGGCGCTGGAACTGGTGGGCGACGGGCGCGGCGGCACGCTCGCCATGCAGGCCATCCCGGCCGAAGACCCCGCGGTCTACACGCTGATGCAGAAGGCGGACACCATAGGCGTGTTCCAGATCGAGTCGCGCGCGCAGATGTCGATGCTGCCGCGCCTGCGGCCGGAAAAATTCTACGACCTCGTGATCGAGATCGCGATCGTGCGGCCCGGCCCCATCCAGGGCGACATGGTGCACCCCTACCTGCGCCGCCGGCACGGGCTGGACCCGATCGACTATCCCAGCGAAGCGGTCAAAGGCGTGCTCGAGCGCACCCTCGGGATTCCCCTGTTCCAGGAGCAGGTCATGCAGATCGCCATCGCCGCGGCCGGCTTCACGCCCGGCGAAGCCGACCAGCTGCGGCGCGCCATGGCGGCGTGGAAGCGCAAGGGCGGCCTCGGCCCGTTCCAGAAAAAGCTCAAGGACGGGCTGTTGAAGAACCGCTACTCGCAGGCCTACGCCGACCGCATCTTCGAGCAGATCCTCGGCTTCGGGGAGTACGGCTTTCCCGAGTCGCACTCGGCCAGCTTTGCGCTGCTCGCGTATGCCTCGGCCTGGCTCAAGCTTTACCACCCGGCGGAGTTCCTGTGCGGCCTGCTCAACAGCCAGCCGATGGGCTTTTATTCGCCCTCGCAACTGGTGCAGGACGCGCGCCGGGCCAAGGGGCCAAGACAAGGCGTGGAAGTGTTGCCGGCCGATGTGCTGCAGTCCCAGTGGGACTGCACCCTCGAAGCAACGCACCGGCGCTCGGAGGGCAGGCCGCCCGCGGTCAGGCTCGGCCTGCGCATGGCGCGCGGGCTCGGCGAAGAAGCGGCAGGGCGGATCGTGGCTGCGCGCGACGGCTCGGTCAAAAAACGGGCTTTTGGCTCGGTCGCCGACCTCGCCGAACGCGCGGCATTGGGCCAGCGCGACCTCGGCGCGCTGGCGCGCGCGGGCGCGCTCGAGCCGATCGCCGGACACCGGCACCACGCGTATTGGGAAGTGGCCGGCGTGGAGGATGCGGGGCCGCTGTTGCGCGGCGCGAGCGCCATCGAGGAAGATGCGCCGCTGCGCGTGCCCACCGAGGGCGAAACGCTGCTGGCCGACTACTCCGGGCTGGGTCTCACGCTCGGCCGCCACCCGCTTGCGCTCCTGCGACATCGGCTCGCCGCGAGCCGGCCGATGACCGCCGAGGCCCTCGGCCGGCTCCCGCACGGCAGCGCCGCAACGGTGACCGGCATCGTCACCGGACGCCAGCGCCCCGGCACCGCCTCGGGCACGGTGTTCGTCACGCTGGAGGACGAAACAGGCTGGATCAACGTCATCGTCTGGCCCGGGCTGGTCGAAAAGCAGCGGCGCGAACTGCTGGGCGCCAAGCTGATGACGGTCCACGGCGTGCTGGAGCGCGAAGGCGACGTCGCCCACCTCATCGCGCACCGGCTGGTGGACGACAGCCGCCTGCTCGGGACGCTCGACACGCAGAGTCGCGATTTCCATTAGGGCAGCGAAGCAGAGCGCAGCGACGCCGGCCCGCA
>JBBQCV010000220.1:0-6052 GCA_038319115.1 Burkholderiales bacterium
AAACTGCCGAGCGCGTGGAGGTCCGCGTCACCCGAGACTAGCGCATCGGCTCGGGCGGCGAGCGCGCAGGCGAGGACTGCGGCGTCGTCGGGATCGCGAAGGCGAGGCTCCTCGATCGGCACGGTTTCTACGATGTCGGCGATCTCGCGGTAGCGCGTGAGGATATCGGCCGTGGCGAGGTGCTTGTGCCTGAGTTTGGCGGTGAACTTGGGCCGGCCCAGGATGCCGGCGAGTTCGGCAAGGAGCGCTGCCGAGGTAAAAAGTTCGAGGCTGCCTTCACCGGCCGCCTCGATCAGCCGCTCTGGGGTACCGCCCCAGAGGAGCGCGGAGACGACGACGTTGGTGTCAAGGACGACGCGCACCGGCCTCGCGCAACTCGGCGCGCACCGTCTTCAGCTCGGACTCGAGCTCGGACTCAGTAATCTCGGGGCCACCGGGCTCGCGCAGGCGCTTGCCGTACTCGCTCAGGCGATCGGCGGCAGCCTTGCGGATCGCCTGTCGCACGAGGCGCTCGATCGCCTCCGAGGTGAGCAGCCCTGCATCTCGCGCCTTGCGCGCGAGCTCGTCCGGCAGTGTTACCGTTAATTCGGTCATGGTGTCAGTCCTTGCATCACCAACATTCTAGTGTGAGAAGTATACGCCCGCGCTTTGGGCGCAGGCGCCATTGGCCACTTGCGGTCCCGTCCGCCTGTCCGCCGAGCGATTTCAGTTCGAGCGCACCTCATTTTTTCAGCATTCAAACTCCTCATCGATGCTGGAGCGTGCCGAAGAAGCGTTCGACCTGTCCGTTCTGGCAAGGACTGTGCAGATCGGTTCGCTGGTGGCGGATGCCGAGCAAAAGGAGTGCGAGGCGAAATACGCGGGAGGTGAAGACCGGCTCATTGTCCGTTCTGACCGCGTGCGGTTTGCCGAATCGGCGGATCGACTCCGTGAGTTTCACCCGCTTCGGTTTGGCGCGCCGGACTCCCCTCCCCGTGAGGGCAAACTCGTAGCAGTACCGCCGGATCAAATCGGCGACGAAGGTCTTGCCGACTGTGACATTCTCTTGGCGCCGAAGCGGCGATTGAAGCAATCGGCGATCGGCCGGCACCCCGCATAGGGCAAAAGGGCCTTGAGGCGAATGGCTCGGGGTGACATCGCGGGTGTAGGCGGCGCGCACGATGCTGGGGCTCAGGATCCGAGTCGACTGACTTCGGAAGCGATCGTCGCGCACGGGGACGCCGCTGACACCGCGTTCTGGCGGGAAAGCTATTTCAGGACATTTCTTCAGAAGAGCCGCGTGGATATTGGCTCTCCGGGTAAAAATTTACCGGCACCAGTACATTTCGCATTGCAAGAAGTATACCCCTGCGCGTCGGACGCGGCGCTTTGCCGGCGCTCATCGCCGCGGCTCGCCGCCTGCCGTGGCCGGCGCGATGCGCGCTGACCGCGCCGCAGGATTCGAGTGGTCCGGGATCAGCGCGGCCGCGGGTCCGGGAACAGTTCCTTGAGGACGAATGCCTCGAGTTCGGCGGTGTCGGCAGGCCGTGCCGAGAGCCATACGCCGCGGCCCAGGCGCCGCGACTGCCACTGGAAATCGCCGCTCGAGAGCTCGCGGATGATCGAGATCATGCGGCGGACCACGGCGATCTCCATGTTCGCGTTGTTGCCGCGTCGCACCTCGACCACCTGGAGCGAGTTGCGCTTGATCGCCTGGTTCCAGCCGAAGAACGCGAATTCGCCAATGTCGTACCCCATGCTGCGGATCTGGAACACGCCGCCGCCCCGGTCCGGATCGTTGCCGAACGTGGGTGTGCTGGTGAGCCCGAGGTTTTCGGCGACCGTGCGGTTGTGCCTCTCCTGCTCGGACTCCGCCGGCTTGGCCGCCTCGGCCGCAGGCGGCGAGGCGGAGGGCCCCTCGCGCGCGCGGCGACGCGCCGCGATGTAAGCGGCGAGGTCCTCGCCCTGGGCGGGTTTGGGCGCTTCGGCGGGGGGCGCTACCACGATCGACGAAGAGGAAGAGGTGTTCAGCGCAATGACCGGCGGGGCCGGCGCCGGCGATGCCGGTGACGCTTTCGCGACCGCGGGCTTGCGCGGCGCGGCGCGGCGGGCCGGCACAGCGGGTGCAGGGGGGGCAGCGGGGCGCAACGCACGCTCGGGTTCCGGCGCCGGTGCTGTGGGCCCCCCCACCGGAGGGCGCGCAAACGGCACCAACCGGATGGCGAGCGTGCCGCTTGGCTGGCCGAGCTTGGCTTCCTGGAACGGGACGATGGGCCTGGGGATCCAGCCGAACAGGCCGATGGCGTGGAACACGAGCGACAACACGATGGCCACCCAGATGGTGGGAATCGAGATGCGGTCGTATCCGCTATGCAGCGCGCCGAGCGGTGCGGTCATCGAGTCGGTGGAAAACGGGTCGGCCCCGATGGTACGCCACGGGGTAAGTCACGCCGCGCGGGCAGGTCGCGCGGCCACGGGGGGCTTACGCCAGCAGCGTGACCCGCCTACCATGTAGCCCATGCAACGACGGCACGTGCAGCGGGTGGGGGGGCGATGAGGGTGTCCCTCGTGGGGTGGTTCCTCTTGCTTTGCGGGTGTGCGTCACCCTTTGCGACTGTGGACGCGCCGATGGTGGTGGTGCCGGTGCCCGCCGTGCGGCCTGGTGACACCTGGATTTACCTGCAGCGCAACCCCTACAACGGCCTCGTCGAGCGCACCGTCACCGACACTGTCGTGGCGTCGGCCGAAGGCTTGGTGATCGAACGCCGCAGCGACCGTCCGACCGACCCGGTGCATTTCGAGGCCCTGGCTGCGCCGTGGCGGGAAATCGCCGAATCCGAAGGGCCGATGCGTCGCACCTTCGACGTGCCGCTCGCGCGCATTGCGCTGCCGATTGCGCCGGGGCAGGGATGGCGCGAGCAGGCCACGGTCACCGACCAGTACGGCGTGCAATTCCTCTGGCGCACATGGGGCCGCGCTCTGGGCTGGGAGAGCGTCAAGACACCTGCCGGCGAGTTCGCGGCGCTGCGCGTGGAGCGTCGCATGACGCTGGGGGACTACGACTACGCCTGGAGCGATACCGAGGTCGTCGAGACCTACTGGTACGCGCCGGCGGTGCGGCGCTGGGTGCGCCACGAGTACCAGTACGAGCGCTTCGAGCTCATGGTCGCGCCCCGCGCGAAGCGCATCCTCACCGACCGGATCGTATGGGAGCTGCAGGCATTCCGCCCTGCGGGCGATAGCTGAATCCGCGTGGCATACGGTTCGTCGCCACCGGCGCGATTTCACGGCGGCGCGACCGGGGTGCGAAACGGGGTGAGCGCGAACGGCCCCCGTGGCGGGGCGCCCAGCACCGGGAAGGTCATGCGCGCAACCAGGCCGCCACCGGGCCGGGGAAGCAGCTCGAGCATCCCGCCGTGCATGCGCGCCACCCTGTCGACGATGGCCAGGCCCAGCCCGGAGCCACCGCCGCCGCTGCGGGCCTCCTCCATGCGGGTGAAGGGGCGCTTCATGCGGTCGACTTCCGCCACCGGGATGCCAGGGCCGCGGTCGCGCACTTCGATGACCGCGTTGGAGTCCTCGCGCCGCGTCTCGATGTCGACCGGCTCGGAGGTGTAGCGGATTGCGTTGTCGATGAGGTTGGAGATGGCGCGCCGCACCGCCATCTGCGCAAGCGGCATGCGGATCGGCACGGTCCGGCAGTGGACCAGTTCGCGGCCGAGCTTGGCGTAGCGCTCGCAGATCCCTTCGACGAGTTCCTCGAGGTCGGTGTCGCTCCTGGTTTCGCTCTCGCCTTTGGCGAAGTCGAGGAACTGGCCGATGATCTTGTCCATTTCGTCGATGTCGGCGGCGAGCGCCGCGCTCATCGAGGCATCGCCGCCGACCATCTCGAGCCCAAGGCGCAGGCGCGCGAGCGGCGTGCGCAGGTCGTGCGAGATGCCGGCGAGCACCATCGCGCGGTCTCGCTCGAGGGTGGCGAGGTCGGTCGACATCTCGTTGAAGGCCGCCGCCAGCATGCGGATCTCGCTGGGGCCTTTTTCCGGGGCGCGCTCGGCGCGCTCGCCGCGGCCCACCTGCTGCGCGGCGCGCGTGAGCGCCGCCAGCGGCCGGCTGATGCGCGAGGCGATCGCCCACGCCCCCACCATCGACAGCAACAGGGCGAACAAACCCCAGCCGATCCACTGCGTGGCGAAATCCGGCTCGAGGCGATCGCGGTCGAGCTTGACCCAGAACGCGTCCTCGTCGATGTTGAAGCTCACCCAGTAGCCTTCGATGCCGTTGCGCGCAAAGGCAAGGCGCGTGCGCGGGCCCAGGCTCGCCTTGATGCGGCTGCCGATGAGCTCGAACAGCGCCTCGGCGGGCACGGGCTGCAGCCGCTCGTCGGGCGAGCCCGCATAGACGCGGATGCCCTCGGTCTCGTTCAGGTCGAGCAGCAGTTCGCGGCGCAGGCGCGGGTCGGCGTTGACGATCGCCGCGCGCGTGAGGTTGATGATGGTGGCCATCTGCTGCGCGATCTCCCGCGCGATGGGCTCGCGCTGGTAGGTGCGGTAGATCTGGAACCATCCCCCCAGCGAGAGCACGAGCAGGAGGGCGATCAGCAGGAACGATCGCGCAAGCAGCGAATCGGGTCGCCAGGCAGGCGGGCTGCCGGTATTTGCGCTGGGGGCGGCGCGCGGGGCCGCGGTCACTTCAAATTGCCGTCCGGAACGAAGACATAGCCGAATCCCCATACGGTCTGGATGAAGCGCGGGTGCGCCGGGTCATCCTCGAGCAGTTTCCTCAGCCGCGAAATCTGCACGTCGATCGAGCGGTCGAACACTTCGTACTCCCGCCCGCGCGCGAGCTCCATGAGCTTGTCGCGCGACAGCGGCGTCTTCGGATTCTGCACCAGGACCTTGAGCACGGAAAATTCGCCGGTGGTGAGCGGGGTGTCCTTGCCGGCCTTGGTGAGGGCGCGCGTTCCGAGGTTGAGCTCGAAGTCGCCGAATCGGTGGGTCTCGGTGCTCGTTGCCGGCGCGCCCGGCGGGCCGGCGGAAGCCTTCCTGCGCAGCACTGCATTTACGCGCGCCACCAATTCGCGCGGATTGAACGGCTTTGCAAGGTAATCGTCAGCCCCCATTTCGAGGCCGACGATGCGATCGACGTCGTCGCCCTTGGCGGTAAGCATGATGATGGCGGGAGCGCCATTCTGGGCGCGCAGGCGGCGACAGATCGACAGGCCGTCCTCGCCCGGCATCATGAGGTCGAGCACCACGAGGTCATAGCGCTCGCGCGAGAGCTGCTTGTCCATCGCCGGCGCATCGGGCGCGGCACGCACCTCGAAACCCTGCTCTCCGAGGTAGCGCGTGAGCATCTCGCGCAGCCGCTGGTCGTCGTCGACCACCAGGATCCGTGTCTTGAGTTCAGCCATGCGACGGATGGTATAGGGGATTGGCCGGGAACGTCTGTGGGCTGCCTCGCTTTGGGTAACAGGTTGTCGCGCCCGGGGCGGCTGATCACCATTTGTTACAAATCGCACATAGTCCGGGGTGGCAGCCCAGAGCGAGGGTCGCGTAGTATTTGTGCCAAGAGAAACGCACTTATGCAAGCGATGAACGCACCTATGCAAACGATGGTTCGACTGCTGATGGCCCTGCTGATCGCCGCGACGGCGGGGACGGCGCTCGGCCAGCAGCAGGGCGGCGGCGACCGGCGCCCCGAGTGGGGTGGCGGTGGCGGGCGCATGTCGGACGTCGAGCGCCAGCGGTTTCGCGAAGACCTGCAGCGCCAGTACCCGGACCCGCGCCGCGGCGCGGCGGACCCTGGCGGCGAGGAGCGCGCCCGCCGTTATGCGGAGTGGCAGCGCCTGTCGCCCGAGCAACGCGAAGGCATCCGCCGCGACATGCGCGATTACAACCGCGATTTCGATCGCCGCCGCTAGGCGCATTAGGTGACACCGGTGGCACGCGCGTGGCACGCGCGATGAGACAGGAGTGGCCCGCGCGATGAGGCAGGACGCACGGCGCACCTCCGTCGCGGTCGCTGCGGTATTCGCTTCATTGCTGGTGTGGGCCTGTGCGGCCGGTGCTGAATC
>JBBQCV010000221.1:0-6048 GCA_038319115.1 Burkholderiales bacterium
CCGGCACCGATGTTCAGGTGCTCGCGCTGCGCGGTCCCGCCACCCGCGTTCTCGACCTCGCCGGCCACACCGTGGTGCCGGGCTTCTACGACGCCCACCCGCACCTGGACCGCATGGGGCTGCGCGATCTTTGCGGCGTACGCATCGGCCACTGCCGCTCGGTGGCCGCGATCTGCGCCGCCGTGCGCGAGGCAGCCGCGCATACGCCGCCAGGCGAATGGATCGTGACCCTGCCGATGGGCGCGCCGCCGGAGGACTACGTGTTCGACGCAGGCCAGCTCGCGGAGGGGCGGTTTCCCGACCGGCACGACCTCGACCGCGCCGCGCCCGATCACCCGGTTTACATCCGCTCGCCGTGGGGTTGGTGGAGCCGCATGCCGCTGCCTTCGGTGGCCAACAGCCGCGCGCTGGCGGCCGCAGGCATCACGCGCGACACCGTGCCGCCGGCGAAGGTGGAGATGGTTAAGGACGCGGACGGCGAGCCCAGCGGCGTGTTCCTCGAGCGCAACTGGGCGCCGGTGCTCGAGTACACGCTGTTCGCCTGCGTCCCGCGTTTCACCTACGAAGACCGCTACGCGGGATTGCGCCATGCGGTGCGCGCCACCAGTGCGGCCGGCACCACCGCGGCTTTCGAGGGCCACGGCGTCACACCGCAGGTGATCGACGCCTACCGCAGGCTGGCCGCGGCGGGGGAGCTGACCGTGCGCATGCAATTGCCGCTGTCAGTGCCAAGCGCCGCCTTCGGCGACCGCAAGATCGGCGAAATGCTCGCCGTGTGGGCGCCCACGCTCGGAGGCCGTGGCAGTGACGCCCTCGGCACGGGGATGCTGCGCGAGGAAGGCGTCTGCCTCGACGTGGCCGACCCGGCCACCGCACGCATCATCGCCACTGGCTATCCGTACGAGCAGTGGGCCGGGCACTTCTACCAGGCGCTGCCGCATGCGCGGCTGGTGTCGCTGGGCCTCGAGGCCGCCCGGCGCGGCCTGCGCGTGGCCACCCTGGTCTGTTACGAACTCGAACGCGTGCTGCGCGCATTCGAGGAGATCGACGCGCAGGTCCCAATCCGTGATCGCCGCTGGGTGGCCGTGCACGTCACCGAAGCGACGCCGGCGCAACTGCAGCGCATGAAAAAGCTCGGCCTCGTCGCGACGGTGACGCCGGGGTTCATGTACATGGCGCGCGACCGTTTCAACCTGCAGGCCCTTGGGGCGCGCGGCACGCCGATCCGCGAGCTGCTGGATGCCGGCATCCCGGTGGCGCTGTCCACCGATGGCGTGCCACATTCGATGCTGTTCGCGCTATGGGAGGCGCTGGGGCGCTGGGACAACGATGGCCGGCAGGCGCTGGGCGAAAGCCGCCTCACCCGCCTCGAGGCGCTGCGCCTGGCCACGGTGGCCGGGCATTACCTCACGTGGGACGAGGCGACGCGCGGGCCGCTGGCGCCGGGCATGGCGGCCGACTTCGTGGTGCTCGGCGACGACCCGCTCACCTGCGCGCTGGATCAGATCCGCCATATTGCAGTCGAGCGGACCTTCGTGGCCGGGCGCCAGGCGCATGGCGAGGTGTTTTCCTGAATTGGAAAGTAAACTGGCAGGAGAGCGGCCTGCCAATTGACTCTATGAAAATTAAAGTGTAGCTTTTACGGCTAGCCGAGGAGGGTCTTTATCTCGGCTCCGCCGGTGGCGGCGCCCGCCCACGTGAAGGTGCCGGGCCCCTGCATTTCGCGACCCGCGGCCAGCAGCGCGCCGATCGCCGCCCGCGCCAGCGCCCCGCCGGTGCTCACGCGCTTCGTGCCCGCTTCTGCCAGTTGCGCGAGGCTGGCGTGGTGCAGCCCGGTCATGTTGACGTTGACCGGTTTTTTGAGCGCCGAAGTCACGCGGCGCACTTCGTCGAGCGTCTTCAGGCCGGGTGCATACAGCACATCGGCGCCGGCAGCCTCGAATGCCTGCAGGCGGCGGATGGTGTCGTCGAGGTCCATCACGCCGCGAATGAGGTTTTCGGCGCGCGCCGCGAACGTGAACGGGAAAGGCAATTTACGCACCGCCTCGACTGCGGCCTGCACGCGCTCGACTGCGAGCGAAAAAGGGTAGATCGGCTTGGCATCGTCGCCGCTGTAATCCTCGATCGAGCCACCGACCAGGCCGGCCTCGGCGCCGCGCACCAGCGCCTGAGCCGCCGCACGGGGCTCGTCGGCATAGCCGTTCTCCAGGTCGGCGCTCACCGGCAGGCTCGTGGCCGCGCACAGCTCGCGGCAATGCGCGAGCATTGCGTCCAGCCCGACCTCACCGTCCAGCCGCCCAATGGAAAACGCGTAGCCCGCGCTGGTGGTGGCGAGCGCCTCGTAGCCCAGCGCCTCGAGGATGCGCGCCGAACCCGGGTCCCACGGGTTGGGGAGCATGAAGCACCCCGCACGCTCGTGCAGGGCCTTGAAACGCGCGGCTTTGTCGGCCTGCGAGGGCATCGGCTTCTTCGGCTGGGGCATGGTTTTCTCCGGTGGGTGCGGCGGCCAGCGCGAAAGGCGAGGCGCCGCGCGTTTCAATAATGCGGCGGCACCTCGTCATGCAGGGTGCGTGGCTCGGCCGCCGACGCGGCCGCCTCGACCTGGTCGCGCAACGCGCGCATCTCGCGCTCCAGCCTGTCGATGTGCTGCTGCTGGCGGTACACCTCGCGGTTGAGCGCTTCGAGCAAGTCCTCGGCCAGCGCCAGCTTGGATTCGATCTCCGCCACGCGCGATTCGCCCGCGTCGGGCCCTTCGGCCGCCACGCTCGCCATGTCAGCGGCCCGCGCGTGCAAGCGCGCGCCAGATGCGCTCGGGCGTGGCGGGCATGTCGAGCGCCGTGATGCCGCGCGGGGCGAGCGCATCGATGAGCGCATTCATCACGCAGGCAAGCGACGCCGTGCACCCGGACTCACCCACGCCCTTGACGCCGAGCGGGTTGGTCTTGCACGGGACTTCGTTGCGCGCCCAGCCGAAGGAGGGCAGGTCTTCGGCGTGTGGAAACGCGTAGTCCATGAAGCTGCCGGTGAGCAGTTGGCCGGACTGCGCGTCGTGGCGCAGTTCCTCCATGAGCGCCTGGCCGATGCCCTGCGCCACGCCCCCGTGCACCTGGCCTTCGAGCAGCATCGGATTGATCACCACGCCGAAGTCGTTCACCGCCGTGTAGCCCAGCAGCTCAACGTGGCCGGTATCGGGGTCGACCTCCAATTCGCACACGTGGCACCCCGAGGGAAAGCTGTAGGCGGTCGGCTTGTAGAAGTCCTCGGCCTGCAGCCCGGGCGCAATATCCGGCGGCAGCCCACCGGCATGCGCCGCGCGGGCGACATCGACGATGCTCACGCGCCGGTCGGTGCCTGCGATCACGAACGCGCCGCCATCGGCACCCACCTCGAATGCGACGTCGGAAGCGGGCGCCTCGAGCAGGTGGCCGGCGATCTCGCGCCCTTTGTCGATGATGATGCGCGCGCAATGCACGATGGCCGTGCCGGTCACGGTGGCCTCGCATGAGCCCACCGACCCCATGCCCACGCCGGTAAGGTCGCTGTCGCCGTACACGAAGCGGATGCGCTCCTGCGGCAGGCCGAGCTGTTGCGACACCACCTGCTTGAAGGTGGTCATGTGCCCCTGCCCGTTGGTGGTGGCCGACACCGCGAGGGTGAGCGTGCCTTCCGGGTCGAACACCGCGCCTACATGGCTTTCGTAATAGCCGTCGGGTTCCTGATACACCGAAAAGCCATAGCCGCGCAGCTTGCCGCTTGCGGCCGACTGCGCGCGACGCGCTTCGAACCCGTCGCGGTCGGTGAGCGCCAGAGCGTCGTCCATGTTCCTCGCGAACTCGCCCGAATCGAACACCAGCCCGACCGGCGTGGTCCACGGCATTTGTTCCGGGCGCACCATGTTCAGGCGACGCAGTTCGGCCGGGTCGCGGCCGGTTTCGCGCGCGGCGGCGTCGGCCAGCCGCTCGATCAGGTAAGTGAATTCGGGCTTGCCTGCGCCGCGATACGCCACGATCGGCACGGTGTTGGTGAACGCCACCTGCGTCTGCGCGTGGTAGCAGGCAATCGCATACACGCCGGTGATGCAGCGCGTCCCGCCCGTGGTCGGGATGCTGAAGGCGCTGGCGGTGACGTAGGCACCGGTGTTGGAGGTCACGCGTGCGCGCACCGCGAGGAAACGCCCGTCGGCATCGAGCGCAAGTTCACCGTCGATCGCGTGGTCGCGCGCCGCGCCGTCGGCGACGAACGCCTCCGACCGGTCGGCGTACCACTTGACCGGGCGGCCCAGCCGTTTGGCAGCGAACAGCACCGCGACCTTCTCCGGGTAGGCCGAGATCTTCAGGCCAAAGGAGCCGCCGACATCGGGCGTCACCACGCGCAGCGCGCGCGGGTCGGCGACCAGCCCGGTCGAGGCGATGTCGGTTTGGATCGCCTTGCTGCCTTGTGTCGGCGCGTACAGCGTGTAGCGGCCGCTCGCCGGGTCGTAGGCGCCGGCCGCGCCGCGCGTCTCGACCGGTGCGGCCGACACCCGGTTGATGATCAGCGCGAGGCGGGTTACGTGCGCCGCGCGCGCGAACGCAGCGTCGGTGGCAGCGCGGTCCCCGCCTTCCCAGTCGAGGGCCACGTTGCCGGGTACCTCCGCGCGCACCAGCGGGGCGCCGGCAGCCAGTGCCGCGCGCGGGTCGGTCACATGCGGCAGCGGCGCGTACTCCACCGCCACAAGTTCCGCGGCATCGCGGGCTGCGCGCGGGTTGGCCGCCACGACCATCGCGACGGCCTCGCCGACAAAACGCACCAGCCCCTCGGCCAGCACCGGGCGTTCGGCTACCGGTACCGGCGTCCCATCGCGATTCTTCTGCGTCACCGAAACGCGCATCGGCCCCACTCCCGCCTCGGCGAGGTCCGCGGCGACGAACACACCGAACACCCCCGGCGCAGCGCGGGCCGCCGCGGCGTCGACCGCGACGATTCGGGCGTGGACGTGCGGCGAGCGCACGAACGCGGCGTGGGCCGCACCGGCCAGCTCGAGGTCGTCGATGAAGCGCGCCGTCCCGGTGATCAGCGCCTGGTCCTCGAGGCGTCGCACGGGTTGGCCGATACGCAACTGGCCGGAGGTCAGGGAAAGATCGGATTCAGCCACGCTGATTTTCCTGTTTTGGCAATCCAACTGACGGCATGTCCAGCAGGCCAGCCATTGTGAGAAATTTAATGTTCACGAAACTTGGCGTTTTTCGGGCCCCAGCAGCGCCGAGAGGTCGGCGCCCTTGGCAAGATCGCGCGCCTTGCGCGCGTGCCTGAAAAGGCGTGCGCCGGGCCCAAGCAGGAGCGTCGCGCGCGGCCCTTCGACTTTCACCAGGCTGCCTTCGCGGATGCCCAGAACGGCGACGGAAGGATTGACCTTGAGGAACTCCACGATGCGCTGGTCGCGCGACTCGCCGCCGTGGCCTTTGATGGTCTTTTCGGTGTAATGCGGATTGACTTGGAAAGGCACCAGGCCGAGCGCCTCGAACCCCTTCGGGTCGACTACCGGCATGTCGTTGGTGGTGCGGATCGTCGGGCACGCCAGGTTGGCCCCGGCGCTCCAGCCAATGTAAGGAACGCCCGCGCGCGCGCGTTCGCGGATCGGCGCCAGCCACTTGCGCGCACGCGTCTCAGCGAGCAGGTGAAAAGAGTTGCCGCCGCCGACCACGATGGCGTCGAACCTACCGACCGCGGCCGGGATCACCTTGTGGGCGCCGGTGACTTCATACCCCATCTGCGCGAAGCGCTTGCGCGCCATCGCCACGTACGCGTCGTACGTGATGGTGACCGCGGCAAAAGGCACGAACAGGATGGAGCGGCCGCCGTTGGCGCGGGCATCCTTGCCGCGCGATGCGGCCCCCGCGTCGATCATCTCGCGCACGAGCGGCTCGACATGGTCGAGCCATCCCCCGCGCGGATTGCGCGAGTTGGACAGGAGCAGCAGCCTTTGCATCGCGCTTGCCCTACTCGGGCTTGACCCCGGCGGCCCTGATCATCTCGCCGGTGGTGACGACCTCGGCCCTGATCGCCGCG
>JBBQCV010000222.1:0-6027 GCA_038319115.1 Burkholderiales bacterium
TTTGGTGGCCAAGGGCGGAATCGAACCACCGACACACGGATTTTCAATCCGCTGCTCTACCGACTGAGCTACTTGGCCGTACGGGACACGGCGGAGAACTCCGCTCGCATTGCGCAAGGGTGCGGATTATAAAGGAAAAGCCCGTTGCACCAAAGAAAAAGGCGCCGGATTCCGGCGCCTTAAAGGACAAGCTGCTGTCCAAGGAGGGAGACACGCCTGATGTTGCCTGACAGGACCAAGCTTCACCGGACGGTCAGCTTCAAGCGTATTCGAGTGGGCTTAAAGGGGGCTTACGCGAATCTTTCATGTGACTGACGTGGATTGGAATTCGATTCCGACGGGGCTTGCTGTCATAGGGAACACGCTTTCGGAGCATCCCCCATAAGGCACATTTCGCTCTGCGAACAGCAAAAGAAAAGGGGCGCATTGAGCGCCCCTTTTCACAGGCAATTCATGCGCGGCCCGAAGGCCGCGGTCCGAATTACATGTCCATGCCACCCATGCCGCCCATGCCACCCATGCCGCCGCCCATGCCACCCATGTCGGGCATGCCACCGCCTTTCTTGTCTTCGACAAGCTCGGCGACCATCGCATCGGTCGTCAGCATCAGGCCTGCAACGGAGGCCGCGTTCTGCAGCGCGGTGCGCGCGACTTTGGTCGGATCGATCACGCCCATCTCGACCAGGTCACCGTATTCGCCGGTTTGCGCGTTGTAGCCGTAGTTGCCCTTGCCTTCTGCAACCTTGTTCATCACCACCGAGGGCTCTGCGCCCGCGTTGGCGACGATCTGGCGCAGGGGCTCTTCCAGGGCGCGCATCACGATCTTGATGCCGCATTCCTGGTCGTGGTTGTCGCCTTTGAGCTTGCCGAGCGAAGACCTCGCGCGGATCAGCGCAACGCCGCCGCCGGGCACGACGCCCTCTTCCACCGCGGCGCGGGTCGCATGCAGTGCGTCCTCGACACGGGCCTTCTTCTCTTTCATCTCGACTTCGGTCGCGGCACCGACTTTGATCACCGCAACGCCGCCGGCCAGCTTGGCGACCCGCTCCTGCAGCTTCTCGCGGTCGTAGTCGCTGGTGGCTTCCTCGATCTGCACGCGGATCTGCTTGACGCGCGCTTCGATCGCCTTCTTCTCGCCGGCGCCGTCGATCAGCGTCGTGTTCTCCTTGCCCACCTCGACTTTCTTGGCGTGGCCGAGGTCCTTCAGCGTGGCGTTCTCGAGCTTGAGCCCGAGTTCTTCGCTGATGACCGTGGCGCCCGTGAGGATGGCCATGTCTTCGAGCATTGCCTTGCGGCGGTCACCGAAGCCCGGGGCCTTGACGGCGCAGGTCTTGAGAATGCCGCGGATGTTGTTCACCACCAGTGTGGCAAGCGCCTCGCCTTCGAGTTCTTCCGCGATGATCAGGAGGGGCTTACCGGCCTTGGCCACCTGCTCCAGCAGCGGCAGCAGTTCGCGGATCGACGAGATTTTCTTGTCGTGCAGCAGGATGAACGGATCGTCCATGAGGGCGATCTGCTTTTCCGGATTGTTGATGAAATACGGCGACAGGTAGCCGCGGTCGAACTGCATGCCTTCGACGATGTCGAGCTCGTTTTCGAGCGTCTTGCCATCCTCAACGGTGATCACGCCTTCCTTGCCGACTTTGTCCATCGCATCGGCGATGTTCTTGCCGATATCGGCATCCGAGTTGGCCGAGATCGAGCCGACCTGGGCGATTTCCTTGGACGTGGTGCAGGGCTTGGAAAATTTCTTCAGTTCCTCGACCACCGCGATCACGGCCTTGTCGATGCCGCGCTTGAGGTCCATCGGGTTCATGCCGGAGGCGACGTACTTCATGCCTTCGCGCACGATGGCCTGGGCCAGCACCGTGGCGGTCGTCGTACCGTCACCGGCGACGTCGGAGGTCTTGGAGGCAACTTCCTTGACCATCTGCGCGCCCATGTTCTCGAACTTGTCCTTGAGCTCGATCTCCTTGGCCACCGAGACACCGTCTTTGGTGACGGTCGGGGCGCCGTAGGAGCGCTCGAGCACAACGTTGCGACCCTTGGGGCCGAGGGTGACTTTGACTGCGTCCGCAAGGATGTTCAGGCCATGAACCATCTTGACGCGGGCGCTTTCGTGGAATCGGACTTCTTTAGCAGCCATTTAGCTTTCTCCTGGATTACTGTAGGGATGGGGTTGGATCAAAAAGCGCGCGTGGGCTCAAACTCACGCGCCCTCGACCACGCCCATGATGTCTTCCTCGCGCATGACGAGGAGCTCTTCGCCTTTGACCTTGACGGTCTGGCCGCTGTACTTGCCGAACAGCACGCGGTCACCAACTTTGACATCGAGCGGCGAAACCTTGCCGTCGTCGTTCTTCTTGCCTTTGCCGACGGCAACGATCTCGCCCTGATCCGGCTTTTCGGCGGCGGTGTCGGGGATGACGATGCCAGAGGCGGTTTTGCGCTCTTCTTCGATGCGCTTGACGATCACACGATCGTGCAGGGGACGAATTTTCATTCGAGTCTCCATTTCCAATTAGTCAACGATTCAACGAGGTAAGGGGCCGCAGTACGCTGTTAGCCGACGGCGGGCCCGTCTTAAGAGGGGACTGTTAGCACTCATCCCCTACGAGTGCTAATAATAGTGGCTAAACGTGGATTTTTCAAGTCATGCCCCCCTAAAATAATGGACACCGATGCGCGCCTCCCTCCTACACGGCCTCGCCGCAGCACTGTTAGCCCTCCTTTTTCAGGCTGCCGTCCGCCCGGTCCTCGCCGAGGACGCCCCGCCGGCTGCTGTGGCGCAGGCGCTGCGCGCGGCAGGCATCCCGCTGTCGGCCGTAGGCATTGCGGTGCAGGACACCGCCGGCGGTCGCTCGGTGCTGTCCGTCAACCCTGCCGCTCCTATGAATCCGGCCTCTACGATGAAGTTAGTGACCACTTACGCAGGTCTCGAGCTGCTCGGCCCGGCTTTCAGGTGGCGCACCGAGGCGTACCTGGGCGGGCCGCTGCGCGACGGGACGCTGGAGGGCGACCTGGCACTGAAGGGACAGGGTGACCCGAAGCTCACGCTGGAGGCGTTCTGGCTGTTCCTGCGCGACCTGCGCGCGCGCGGCCTCAAGGACATCCGCGGCGACCTGGTCCTCGACCGCAGCCATTTCGCCGCGAGGGATTTCGACGCCACGCGCTTCGATGGCGACGGCCTGCGCCCCTACAACGTCGGCCCCGACGCTCTGCTCATCAACTTCAAGGCGGTCCGCTTCAATTTCGTGCCGGAACCTGAACGGCGCGTAGCCCGCATCTTTGCCGAGCCGCGCATCGTCGAGGTGACCGGCACGCTGCGGCTGGCCGAGGGCGGATGCGGCGACTGGCGCGAGCGCATGAAGGCCGACTTCCAGTCACAGCCGCCTTCCCCCCGCGCGGTGTTTTCCGGCACTTACAGCACGACGTGCGGCGAGCACGACTGGCACGTCGCGATGCTGGCGCCCACCCAATACGCCGGCAGCCTCTTTCGCCTGCTGTGGGGTGAGCTCGGCGGGACGCTCGGCGGTTCAGCGCGCGACGGCACCGCCCCGGCAGGCAAGCCGTTTGCGAGGCTCGAGTCGCCGTCGCTGTCGGAAGCCGTGCGCGACATCAACAAGTACAGCAACAACGTGATGGCCCGCCAGCTCTACCTCAGTATCGCTGCCGACCAGGGCGGCGTGCCCGGCACCACCGCCAATGCGCAGCGCGCCATCAAGGCATGGCTCGCCACCAAGGGCCTCGATTTCCCCGAACTGGTCATGGAGAACGGCGCAGGGCTGTCGCGCATCGAACGCATCAGCGCGCAGAGCCTTGCATCGCTCCTCGTGGCCGCCTTCCGCAGCCCGGTCATGCCCGAGCTGCTCGCCTCGCTGCCGCTGGTCGCGGTCGACGGCACCATGCGCAGGCGCATGAAAAGCGAATCCATCGCCGGCCAAGCACATATTAAGACCGGGTCACTGTCCGACGTGCGCGCGATCGCCGGCTATGTCCTCGACCGCAATGGGCGACGGCAGGCGGTGGCGATGATCGTGAACCACCCGAACGCGCAGCAATCTCAGGCCGCGCAGGACGCGCTGCTCAACTGGGTGTACGCACGCTGAAATTGCGCGCGCCCGCGTCCGGGGCCCGGTCAAAAGACGAGTGGCTGGTCCTTGGCGAGCGCGAGCCAGCCGCGTATGACGCGGTAAGCCACCCACACGCCGGTGGCGATCCAGATCAGGAACGCGAGCGGGATGCCCACCAGCGTCACCCACAGCACCAGCCCCACCACGCACCACAGCGCGGCGAACCAGAAGGTACGGATCTGCCAGCGGAAGTGGGACTCGAGGAAGGTGCCGGTGGTTTCCGAGCGCTTCACGTAGTTGAGGATCACCGCGATGATCGACGGCCAGCCGAGGAGGAACGCGGTGAGGATGAAGGCCGGCGTGACCACGCCCACCAGCACCGAAAACGCATGCAGGCCGTAGATCACGTGCGCCCAGGCCTTGAGACCCTCGAGCGGCGGCGCCTGCGGCGGTATGACTTGCGGGTAATCGCTCACAGTCCGAGTTCCTTCCAGAGTCCATCGATTTTCTTTTTGACCGCCGCGTCCATCGCGATCGGCGTGCCCCACGCACGCGCGGTTTCGCCGGGCCACTTGGCGGTGGCGTCAATGCCCATCTTGGAGCCCAGCCCCGACACGGGACTGGCGAAGTCGAGGTAGTCGATCGGCGTGTTCTCCGCGATCAGCGTGTCGCGCGCCGGGTCGACGCGGGTGGTGATCGCCCAGACCACCTCCTTCCAGTCGCGCACGTCGATGTCATCGTCGGTCACGACGATGAACTTGGTATACATGAACTGGCGCAGGAAACTCCACACGCCGAACATCACGCGCTTGGCGTGCCCAGGGTACTGCTTTTTCATGCTCACGATCGCCATGCGATAGGAGCACCCTTCGGGCGGCAGGTAAAAGTCGACGATCTCGGGGAACTGCTTCACCAGCAGCGGCACGAAGACTTCGTTGAGCGCCACGCCGAGCATGGCCGGCTCGTCCGGCGGCTTGCCGGTGTAGGTGCTGTGGTAGATCGGCGCGCGGCGCATGGTCATGCGCTCGATGGTGAACACGGGGAAGTCGCCGACCTCGTTGTAGTAACCCGTGTGGTCGCCGAACGGCCCTTCCGGCGCGGTGTCGCCGGGAGCGATCGCGCCTTCGAGGACGATCTCGGCCGAAGCGGGCACCTGCAGCGCGCTGCCCACGCACTTGACGAGTTCGGTGCGCGCGCCACGCAGCAGGCCCGCGAACTGGTATTCGCCCAGCGTATCGGGGATGGGTGTCACGGCCGCCAGCAGCGTGGCGGGGTCGGCGCCCAGCGCGACCGCCACCGGGAAAGGCTCGCCGGGACGTGCAATCTGGTGGTCGCGGAAGTCCAGTGCCCCGCCGCGCTGCGCCAGCCAGCGCATGATGACGCGGTTGGGGCCGATCACCTGCTGGCGATAGATGCCGAGATTCTGCCTCGTCCTGGACGAGGCCAGCCCCTGCGGCCCCTGCGTCACGGTGAGCCCCCAGGTGATGAGCGGCCCGGCGTCGCCCGGCCAGCACGTCTGGATCGGCAGGCGCGCGAGGTCGACGTCCTTGCCCTCAAAGACCATTTCCTGGCAGGGCGCGGAAGAAAGCACCCGGGGCGCCATGTCCATGACCTTGGAGGCCAGCTGGCGCAGTTCGGGCAACTTCTCCCACACATCACGCAGCCCCTTGGGCGGCTCGGGCTCCTTGAGCGAAGCGAGCAGCTTGCCGATGTCGCGCAGCGACCCCGCATCCTGCGCGCCCATCGCCAGCGCGACACGGCGCACGGTGCCGAACAGGTTGGCGAGCACCGGCATCGTGTGGCCCGCCGGGTGCTCGAACAGGATCGCCGGCCCGCCGTTGCGCAGGACGCGGTCGCAGATTTCGGTCATTTCGAAGCGCGGTGATATTTCCGCCTGCACGCGCCTGAGTTCGCCGGCGGCCTCGAGCTGGGCGATGAAATCGCGCAGGTCCGT
>JBBQCV010000223.1:0-6019 GCA_038319115.1 Burkholderiales bacterium
GGGCGCTGGCGCGCGCGCAAGCAGAAATACATCGACGAAATCGCCGCCAAGCCGGCCGAGGCGCTGCTGGTGTCGATGGCCGACAAGCTCTACAACGCGCGCGCCATCCTCGAGGACTATCGCGAGATAGGCGAATCGCTGTGGCCGCGTTTCACCACCGGCAAGGACGGCACGCTGTGGTATTACCGCGCGCTGCTCACGGCATTCCGGCCGCGGGCAGAAAACCGGTTGTGGCACGAGCTCGACCGCACGGTGGCCGAGATCGAGCGGCTCGCGAAGGCCTGAGGGTTTCGGGAGCGACTAACGCGTCGCGGCCGGCCGCGCCCGCCGCTGACGTGGCCGGTGCGGACGCGGCAAAAGGCTACTTACCGTGCTTGCCGTTCATGAGCGACAGGAACTCGCGCCTGAGCGACGGGTCCTTGAGGAAGCTGCCGCGCATCACGCTGCTGGTCATCTTGGAGTCCATGTCCTTCACGCCGCGCCACTGCATGCAGAAGTGGTCGGCTTCCATGATGACCGCCAGCCCGTCGGGCTGCATCTTGCGCTCGAGCAGGTCGGCGAGCTGGACCACCGACTCCTCCTGGATCTGCGGCCGGCACATGATCCATTCGGCCACGCGGGTGTATTTCGACAGCCCGATGAGGTTGGAATTCTCGTTGGGCATCACGCCTATCCACAGCTTGCCCATGATCGGGCACAGGTGGTGCGAGCAGCAGCTGCGCACCGTGATCGGGCCCATGATCATGAGCTCGTTCAGGCGCTTGTCGTTGGGGAATTCGGTCAGGCCGGGAAGCGGGGCATAGCGCCCTCCGAACACCTCGTTCACGTACATCTTGGCCACCCGGCGGCCGGTGGCGCGGGTGTTGTGGTCGGCCTCGATGTCGATGACCAGCGATTCGAGCAGGGACTGGACCTTGCCCTCGACCTCCTTGAGCAGCAGGTCCCGCTCGCCGGGCTCGATGAACTCGGCGATGTTGTCGTTGGCGAAAAAGCGCTTGTTCGCCGCCTTGACGCGCTCGCGGATCACCTGCGAAACGGGCACGCCTGCGTCTTCCTTCTTGGGCATTGCGGAGACTCCGGGAAACTGTTCGAACCGTGATTTTAGGGCACTGGCGGGCGAGGGCGGTGTGAAAGCCCACAAAGAAAGCCCCCATGGCGCGCCTCGGTATACTCGGGTGAACGTAAATCAACGGGGAGAGGCGTCATGGCAGTGACCATCGGCAGCGGCGAGCATCGCTATCGCGTAATCGAGAATTGGGCCAGGCTGCCCGAGGGCTGGGAGTTCAAGGACGCCGCCGCAGTGGCCGTCGACAGCAAGGACCGCGTGTACGTGTTCAACCGCGGTGAGCACCCAATGATGGTGTTCGACCGCGAGGGCAATTTCCTGCGTTCGTGGGGCGAGGGCGGCATGTTCCCGCGCGCCCACGGCCTGCACATCGACGCCAACGACATCCTGTACTGCACCGACGACCTCGGCCACGTGGTGCGCAAGTGCACCACCGAGGGCAAGGTGCTGCTCGAACTCGGCGTGCCCGGCCAGGCGGCGCCGTATATGAGCGGCCAGCCCTTCCACCGTTGCACGCACACCGCGCTGTCGCCCAGGGGCGACATCTACGTGAGCGACGGCTACGGCAACGCGTGCGTGCACAAGTATTCGCCCGACGGCAAGCTGCTCATGAGCTGGGGCGAGCCCGGCACCGACCCGGGCCAGTTCAACATCGTGCACAACATCGTCACCGACGCCGAGGGCTGGGTGTACGTCGCCGACCGCGAGAACCACCGCGTGCAGGTGTTCGACGGCAACGGCAAGTACGAGACCCAGTGGGTCAACATGCACCGGCCCTGCGGCCTGTACTGCTGCCAGAAGGCCGGCGCGAAGCTCGAGTTCATCATCGGCGAACTTGGCCCGGCGATGCCGGTCAACCGGCAGATGCCCAACCTCGGGCCGCGCCTGTCGATCGTGGACGGCGGCGGCAACCTCATCGCGCGGCTGGGCGGGGAGGACGGACCGGGGCTCGAAGCGGGCAAGTTCGTCGCGCCGCACGGCCTCGCGGTCGATTCGCGCGGCGACATCTATGTGGGCGAAGTGAGCTACACCGAGTACCCCAAGCTGTTCCCCGACAGCAAGATCCCGTGGCGCATGCGCTCGCTGCAGAAGCTGGAAAAGATTGCGGCGTGAGTTTCCGGATATGGAAACTCAACTATCCGGAAAGCTAGTAGATTAGCCAGTCTTCGCTGATGAAAGTTTAACAAAGTCGCCCCATGGAACGCACCGGGCGCTTCTATGCGATCGAGCGGCTGCTGCGCGAGCGGCGCTGTGTGCCGCGCAGGGCTTTCCTCGAAGCGCTCGAAGTCTCTGCCGCCACCTTCAAGCGCGACCTCGAGTACCTGCGCGACCGCTTCCAGGCGCCGATCGAATGGGACGCCGAGGCGCGCGGCTACCGGCTCGATCCCGACGCGCCGCGCTTCGAACTGCCGGGGTTGTGGTTCTCACCGGCCGAAACCCACGCGCTGCTCACCATGCGGTATGAAGAAACTAACCATACTCTTTCAAGCTGTGGATTGCGCCCGCTCCCGCGCCATGCGGTCCTTCTCCAGGTTCGGCAGGAACCACACCAGCAGCCCCAGCGCAGGCAGGTACGCGGTGAGCTGGTAGACGAAAGTGATGCCGTACGCATCCGCGAGGCGCCCCATCGCCGCCGCGCCCAGCCCCCCGAGTCCGAACGAGAAGCCGAAAAACATGCCGGACACGAGGCCCACGCGTCCCGGCAGGACCTCATGCGCGAAGACGAGGATCGCCGGGAAGGCCGAGGCCATCAGCAGGCCGATGATGATCGTGAGCACGCCGGTCCAGAAGAGGTTCGCGTGCGGCAGCATGAGCGTGAAGGGCAGCGCGCCGACGATCGAGATCCAGATCATCGGGCGCCGGCCGATCTTGTCGGAGATGTGGCCGCCCGCGAGCGTCCCGGTCGCGATCGCCGCCATGAAGATGAAAAGCTGCACCTGCGCGGCCGGAATGGAGAGGTGGAAGCGCTCGATCAGGTAGAAGGTGAAGAAGGTCGTGATGCTCGAGGTGTACACGTGTTTGGAGAACACCAGCACCATGAGCATGAACACGAAGAACACCGCGTGACTGTGCCTGACCGGCGCCGCCGACGAGGCCGACCTGGGTGCCGCGCGCGCCACCCTGAGCCGCGCCGAGTACCACATGCCCACGCGCGTGAGCACCATCATCGCGAGCAGCGCCACGAGCGAGAACCAGATGATCGAGCCCTGCCCGCGCGGCAGGATGATGAACGCGGCCAGCAGCGGACCAATCGCGCCGCCGAGGTTGCCGCCGACCTGGAAGATCGATTGCGCCAGGCCGAATCGCCCGCCCGAGGCGAGGCGCGCGACGCGCGAAGCTTCCGGATGGAACACCGCCGAGCCCGTGCCGATGAACGCCGCAGCGAGGAGCACCGCGTAATAGTCATGCGCAAACGACAGGAGCACCAGCCCGATCAGCGTCCCGCCCATGCCGACCGCGAGGGAGAAGGGCTGCGGTTTGCGGTCGGTGTAGATCCCGATCGTCGGTTGCAGCATCGAGGCCGTGAGCATGAACGCCAGCGTGATCAGCCCGACCTGGCCGTAGTCGAGGTGGAACTCCGCCTTGAGCATCGGGTACAGCGCCGGCAGCAGCGACTGCATGAGGTCGTTGAGCAGGTGGCAGAAGCCGAGCGACAGCAGGATCGGGAACGCGGCACCCTGCGCGGTGAGCGGGGCGGCCTGGACGGGGACGGCGGTGTCTGCCGTGTCGGCGTTAGCGAAGGTGGCTGCTTTGAGCATTGCTGGAATTTCCCCACTGGCGAAGCCCGCATTATCCCGCAGGCTCTTCCCTGAGCCACAGGCTGGTTCACACGCGGCGCGATATACGAACTGGCGGGCGAGTCGGGCCTGACAATGGGCTTGCATTTGTGACATTCGACAAGCGCAGCGCGGAGATGCCCGTAGAGCGGCGCCACGAAGTTCGAACGACGCGCAAGCGAGGCTTGAGAAGGTCCGTAAGCCAAAGCTGCCGACCTGATTCGTTACGCTTGACGTAACGAAGAATCATGGCTATCGTCGACCCATGATCGTGAGCTTCCGGGACAAGCGCACGCGCGAACTGGCCGCAGGCGGGTTTGTGAAGGCGTTCTCCGGCTTTTCCCGCAAGGCCGAGATGAAACTGGACCAGCTCGATGCAGCGTCCAGGGCGCAGGACCTTTCGGCATTGCCCGGTAACCGGTTTGAAGCCCTGAAGGGCGAACGGGAAGGGCAGTACAGCATCCGGATCAATGACCAGTGGCGAATTTGCTTCGAATGGCCGGACAAGTCGCCCGGGCCGGTGAACGTCGAAATCGTCGATTACCACAAATGAGGAACCCCATGGCACGCAGCGCAATCCATCCCGGCGAGCACCTCGCCGAACAGCTGACTGAGCTCGGCATGAGCGCCGCCGAACTGGGCCGGCAGCTTCGCGTGCCGACCAACCGGATCACCGGGATCCTGAACGGTCAGCGCGCGATTTCGGGCGATACCGCGCTTCGCCTGGGGCACTACTTCGGAAGCAGCGCCGAATTCTGGCTGAACCTGCAGAAGCTGTATGAATTGCGGGTTGCCGAGCAGAAGGTGGGGGCGACAATCCGCAAGCTTCCGCAACTGGCCGCTTGACCGGCACGATGGAACGCTCCCCGGACCATTCCGTGGGAGCAGGTGAAGAAGAACCTTGGCCTGGACCGCTGAGTTCAGCGCTGACGCCGAGAAGGCGCTCGCGAGTCTCGACAAACCTGTCCAGCGCCGCATCCGGGATTTCATCGACAAACGGCTGCTTCGCGCGCCCGATCCGCGCAAGCTAGGCGCGGCCCTTTCCGGAAATCTGAGAGACGCATGGAAATGCGGTGTCGGCGATAGTGGAACATTGCCGCGAGATGGGTTGGGTTGATTTAACCCCAACTGAGCGTGATCAGGATGTCACGATCAGGATGTCGGCCACCCCGCGATCTTGCAGTATCATCTGACCAACTTCCTGACCAACTGGAGAACACCATGGGCGGCGTCAACCTGGCCGATGCAAAGGCGCGTTTGAGCGAACTGGTGAGCAAGGCCGAAGGCGGCGAAGAAACGGTCATCACGCGCCGCGGCCGGCCGGTCGCGAAGCTTGTCCCGATGGTTTCGCCCAGGAAGGCCTTTCGTTCGCTGGCGCAATTTCGCGCGACCCTGCCGAAAGCGCGCAAGGCCAGCGCGCAAGTGATCCGGCAACTGCGGGATGAAGGCTATTGATGTTTTACCTGGACACCAGCTTCATTGCGCCGCTGGTAATGCCCGAAGGCTCGAGTGAAGCGGTGGAGGCGTGGGTACTGAAAGTGACCCCCGGCGAACTGGCCACCAGCCTGTGGACGCAGGTCGAACTCTCCAGCCTGGTGGCGCGCAAGGTTCGCATGGGAGAACTCACGGAGGCCAACGCGCACGAGGTGCGCCGGCAGTTCGAGCGCGTCCTGGCCGAATCCTTCGAACTGCTTGTACCGACGGCCGAAGACTTCGCTACGGCGGCCAGGTACCTCGAGGTACCGAAGACCGGCCTGAGGGCGGGGGACGCGCTCCACCTGGCCATCGCGGCGAACCATGGTGCGGCGAGAATATTGACGCTGGATCAGGGATTCCTCGGCGCGGGCAAGCTGCTCAAACTACCGGTGAGCCGTGGCATCAAGGCATAGGGGTGTCCCTGGCCACGCCGCGGCAGGCACACGCCCTGAGCACTTCAAAAGCCGGGTTTCAACGTAGCGCCGATGGATTGATACCTGCACGCGAACTGCGGGGAGCACGCGTTCGCGATGCTAAACTCTGCTTGATTTTTCGATTTACGGAGTCCCATGATGGCCAGTTCGACTTCTACTGCAACCAGTTCGGCCAGCGTCAAGCTCGACGCTACGACCGCGCGCGCGCTGGAGAAAGTGGCCAAGGCTTCGGGCAAGTCGCCGGCGGCCATCACCCGCGCTGCGCT
>JBBQCV010000224.1:0-6016 GCA_038319115.1 Burkholderiales bacterium
CCAGTCCGGCGCCAAGTTCGCGCTGGGGATCATTGACCTCGAGCGCCTGCGCACGGTCAACGAATCGCTCGGGCGCCAGACCGGCGACGCCCTCATCAAGGCGGTGGCCGAGCGCTTCGTGCGCGCCGCGGGCAAGGCCGAGGTCGCGCGCATCGGCGCGGACCAGTTCGTGGTGATGCTGCCGGCGGTCAAGGGACGCTCCGAAGCCGAGCGCATGGCGCAGGCGATGGCGCGCGAGTGTTTCGGCGAGGCCTTCTCGGTGGAGGGCAACGAGCTGCGGGTGGCAGCCAAGGCGGGCGTCGCGATGTGCCCCAACGATGGGGGCGATGCCGAAACGCTCATGCGGCACGCCGAGCTGGCCCTGCGGCGCGGCAAGCGCACGGGCGACCCGCTCACGTTTTTTGCGCGCGAAATGGTGGTGCGCAGCGCCGGCACGCTCACGCTCGAGAACAAGCTGCGCAAGGCGCTCGAAGCCGACGAGTTCGTGCTCCACTACCAGCCCAAGGTGGACTCGCTCTCGCGCAACATCACCGGCGTCGAGGCCCTCATCCGCTGGGAGAGCGCCGAGCTGGGGCTGGTGCCGCCGATGCAGTTCATCCCCCTCATGGAAGAAACCGGGCTGATCCTGCCGGTGGGGGAATGGGCCCTTGCCCGCGCCGTCGCCGACCATCGCCGCTGGGTGGGGATGGGGCTTGCCGCGCCGCGCGTGGCCGTCAACGTGTCGGCGGTCCAGCTGCGACGCAACGACTTTTCCGCCACGCTCGAGGCGGCGCTCGCGGCCGGCGCGGTGCCGATGGGCCTGGACCTCGAGCTCACCGAGAGCCTCATCATGGAGGACATCGAAGGCAACGTGCGCAAGTTGAAGAAAGCCCGCGACCTCGGCGCGAGCATCGCGATCGACGATTTCGGCACCGGCTACTCGTCGCTCGCCTACCTCGCCAAGCTGCCGGTGCAGGCGCTCAAGATCGACCGCTCTTTCGTGGTCACCATGCTGCAGGATGCCGACACCATGTCGCTGGTGCAGACGGTGATCTCGCTGGCGCACTCGCTGCGCCTCAAAGTGGTGGCCGAGGGCGTCGACGAGGAGGCGCAGGCGCGCGTGCTGCGCCTGTTGCGCTGCGACGAGATGCAGGGGTTCCTGTTCGCCAAGCCGCTTGCCTTCGAGCAGATGACGGCGCTGCTGGAGCAGGAGCAGGCCGGCGTGGCCGACGGCTCCGTCCCAGGCGTTCGCAGACGATTGTCCTATGCGGGGAGTACCGCGCACCGGCCAAGGCTATTTTTGCCATCGCCCGGTGTCCCGCGAGTTAGCCCACGTACCCGCCCGCGCGGTTGTAGTTGAGCACCTGGTAATCGGCGCCCGGCGGCCAGACGCCGTTAAGTTGCACCGGGTATTTCTCCAGCCCGCTCGAGACGAGGAAACAGTCACTCTCGCCGTAACGCCCGGGCGGCAACAGCATGAGGCGTACTTCGCCCTCGACCAGCACGGCCTCGAGCGCATTTTCGACGTTCGCGCTCAGGTCGGCCCATTTTTCCGGGATCGCGCCCTTGAACTGCAGGGCGCGCGCGCTCTTCGTTGCGCCGGCGAGACGCTCGAGGCCCACGGCCACCTTGTTCTCCGCGGTGCGCCCGAGCCTGCGCACGATCGCCACTTCCCACCTGAGGCTGTCACCCAGCCGGTAGGCGACGAGCACGCCGAGTTTTGCCCACGGGGCTCGCCCCGGCACCATCACGCCGATGCCCGAGTCGCTGGTGTCCAGCACGATCCAGCGTTGCAGAAGCTCCTTGTCGCCGCGTGTTTCCAGCGTCTCGAGGATCTCCCGCGGCGAGAGGTTCTTCGGCGCCGCGGCGGTCCGCTTGCCACGCCCGGTCTGGTCGGGATTCACCGAGCCGAAGCGGATCTTGTTGAAGTACTTGTCGTCCATCAGCTTGTTGGTCTCGAAGCCGGCAAACATCTCGCCTGAATGAGCGGTCTCGGTGATCGCCACCATGCGGCGCACCTGGGCGAAGCCGTGGGCGACGAGGACTTCGCTGGCGGAGGTGTCGCGGCGATGGCGCCGCTGCGGCGGCTGCGTCGACCAGTACGATGCGAGCATTTCGAGCAGCCCGCGATAGGCGCGCAGGTCACAGTTGCTCGGCACCACCCAGTCGGGAACCTCCTTCGCTTCGGCCGCTTCGGCGCGCAGCGTTTCGATGGTCGAATGCGTCTTGCCGGGACCGAAACAGAAAAGGTTGGCGCGCGCCGCCATGCCTTCGAGCCAGCGCTGTGGCGGCTGGTTCTTGGTCGCGTCGACGAAATACGGCCGCTCGGCCGAAGGCTTGTCCGCCGAGGCGATCAGCGCGGCATTGCGGCGCAGGAACAGGTCGAGGCACTCCATCTGGGTCGGCAGCAGGCCGCCAAGCGGTGCCGTTTCGAAGAGCATCCCCGCGAGGTACAGGTTGTGCACGCTGGTGGGCTCGCCCAGGCCCGCGTAGGGCTCGGTGAGCTTGCGATGCACGCCAAACACCTTCGAGCGGGCATAGACGCGGTGCATGTGGCCCCACAGGTCGGACTCCACGGTCCGGTAGGCGTAATGCAGCAGCTTCTTGCGCCTGACCATGAGCAGCATGGCGCGGCACGTCGTCACCAGGGCGTACTCGCGGTCCTCGTCGTTCCAGCCGGCCATGGGCGGCAGTTGCTCCATCGCGTGGCGATAGAACCCCGGCACGCGATCGAGGTACATGTTGAGCGCCACCCACGAACCTTCGGACACCTGGTCGCCGCGGGAATCGCGGAACAGCCTATGGGTGAGTTCGTCGATTACCGGTTGGGCGCCCTTGTCCAGCGTACGCAGCGCGCGCCTGAATGCTTTGTGCTCGACGTTTGCGCCGAGCGCGGCGTCCAGCGCGTCGCAGATCTGCGCGAGCGCAGCGCCCGGCTGCGAGGCGGGCAGGCTCGCCTGGAATTCCTCGATACCCGCGTCGGTGGCGAGAAAATGCAGCTCCTCGGCCGGCGCGCCCTTCAGTTTCCGATTGATCCAGTCGAATACCATTGCGGGTCAGTTTACGCCGGGCAGTCCGGGTCGGCCAGATTCAGGTTTCATCGTGCGTTGGAGATCATCGTCGCATTTGCGATAATCACCGCATGAGTCCGCGCCCCGCGGCGCATCCGGACCGGCCCGCCGCATGAGAATCCTCCTGGTCGAAGACGACGCCATGCTCGGCGAAGCGGTACGCACGGGATTGCGCCGGGAAGGTTTTGCGGTCGACTGGGTGCGCGACGGCCAGGCCGCCGAGACTGCGGCCACCACGGAAACGTTCGACCTGATGCTGCTCGACCTGGGCTTGCCGAAAAAGGCAGGCCTGGCCGTCCTGCTGGCGCTGCGGGCGAAGAAAATGTCCATGCCGGTCGTGATCGTGACCGCGCGCGACGCGGTGGAAGAACGCGTGGCCGGGCTGAACGCGGGCGCCGACGACTACGTGGGCAAGCCCTTCGATCTGCTCGAACTCTCGGCGCGCATCCACGCGGTGATCCGCCGCCATCAGGGGCGCCCGGAGTCGGTCGTGCGTCACCGTGGGCTGGTCCTCGACCAGGCCACGCGCGAGGCCAGCTTCAATGGCGAGCCGGTGGTGTTTTCCGCCAGGGAATACGCCTTGCTCGAGGCCTTGCTGGCCCGGCCGGGCGCGGTCCTTTCGCGCGCCCAGCTCGAAGAGCGCATCTATGGCTGGGGCGAGGAAATCGAGAGCAACGCGGTGGAAGTGTATGTCCACGCGTTGCGCAAAAAGCTCGGTGCCGATTTCATCCGCAACTTGCGTGGGGTTGGCTACATGGTGCCGAAGACATGACCTCAATGCGGCGCACGCTGCTGCTGCGGCTCCTTGCGGGTGGCACGCTGGCGGTGCTCGCCGCGCTGGCCGCGATCTATTTCATGGCGTACAGCCAGGCCAACAACCTGTTCGATTTCCAGATGGAGCGCATGGCCTATTCGCTGCGCGACCGGGTGATTTCGCGTCTTGGCGATTCGGGCGACGCGGACACCCTGGAGGAAGGGCGCATCTTCATCCAGATCTGGGACAAGACCGGCACCCAGCTCTACGTGTCGCAGGATCGATTGGAGATGCCGGTGGAGTCACGCCTGGGCTTTGCGAATGTGTCGACCGCGTCGGGCGAGTGGCGCACTTTCGGCGTGCAAAGCGCGAACCAGACGGTCCAGATCGCGCAGCCGATGAGCGTGCGCCGCGACCTGGCCGTGAAGCTGGCCCTGAGCATGCTGGTCCCCGTGGGCCTGTTGATTCCGGTGCTCGGCCTGCTCGCCTGGTTTACGGTCGGGCAGGGGTTGGCGCCCTTGCTTTCATTGACCGGGGAACTGCGCAAGCGCGGACCCGAATCGCACGCCGCGCTGGCCGTGGGCCGCTATCCCGTGGAACTCAGTCCCATGGTCGACGCCCTGAAAGATCTGCTGACGCGCCTGGAGCGGGCGCTGCAGAGCCAGCGGGATTTCGTCGCCGATGCGGCGCACGAGCTGCGAACGCCGCTGGCCGTGATCCGCCTGCAGGCGCAGAACGTCGAGCTTGCGGCAGACGACCTCGAGCGATCGAGAGCGCTGGCCGAGTTGCGGGCCGGCATCGATCGTGCGGTCCATCTCGTGCAGCAATTGCTCACCCTCGCGCGCCAGGAACCGGGGGCCGGACCGCGCGCGCAGGAACCGACCGGCCTCGCGCAAGTTGCGCGTGAAGTGGTCGCCGAGTTCGCCCGGATCGCCACCGACAAGGGCGTCGACCTCGGTCTGCTCGAGGACGATCCCGTTACGGTGACGGGCGATCCCGAGGCGCTGCGCATCCTGATGGCGAATTTGGTAGGCAACGCCATCCATTACACGCCCGAGGGCGGGCGCGTGGACGTTTCGGTGAGTAACGCCTCCGCCGGGCCGGCGCTCGAAGTGCTCGATACCGGCCCGGGGATCGGGGAAGACGAACGCAGCAGGGTGTTCGACCGCTTCTATCGCACGCAGGGCACTGGCACCTCAGGGAGCGGCCTGGGGCTCGCGATCGTCAAGCGAATTGCCGACGCGCATGGCGCCCTGGTTTCGTTGAACGCCCGGGAAGACGGGCAAGCGGGCCTGCGCGCCCTCGTCCAATTCGGCGTGGCGGGGGTTTAAGCCTGGGTTAAGACGCGCACTCCACACTGGTTTCAGGCGCAGGGCATCGAGCCCGCGCCGACCACTGAGGAGCTCAAAATGAATGTCCGATATTTGCGGCGCAGCGCAATTGCCACTGCGGTCATAGCGGCGCTCGGCACGGGTTATGCGCTCCAGTCCGGCGCGGGGCCCGCGGTGCTCGCGGACCATTCCGTCACCCCGATAGCCGCAATGGCGCAGGGATCGCACGTAGCCGTAGCGATGCCCGATTTCGCCTCGATCGTCGCGGCCGCCGGTCCGGCGGTCGTCAATGTGAGCGTCACCGCGAAGGCGCAGCCCGCCGCATTCAACGGCGGCGACCAGATGGACGAGAACAATCCGATGTTCGAATTCTTCAAGCACTTCGGCCCGCAGAATTCCCCGGGGCCGCAGGCCGGGCAGGTGCGGCGTGGCGTGGGGTCGGGCTTCATCATCAGCGCCGACGGGCTGGTGATGACCAATGCCCATGTGGTGTCCGGCGCGGACGAGGTCTTGGTGAAACTGACCGACCGGCGCGAATTCGTGGCGAAGGTGCTCGGCGTCGACAAGCAGACCGATATCGCGGTGCTGCGAATCGACGCGAAGAACCTGCCCACGGTGAAGATCGGGAACCCCGCGCAAACGCGCGTCGGCGACTGGGTCCTGGCGATCGGCTCGCCTTTCGGCTTCGAGAACTCGGTGACCTCGGGCATCGTCAGCGCGAAATCGCGCTCGCTGCCCGACGGCACGATCGTCCCGTTCATCCAGACCGATGCGGCGATCAACCCCGGCAACTCGGGCGGACCGCTGTTCAACATGCAGGGTGAGGTGATCGGCGTGAATGCGCAGATCTACAGCGGCACCGGCGGCTACCAAGGGCTTTC
>JBBQCV010000225.1:0-6008 GCA_038319115.1 Burkholderiales bacterium
TTTCGGCGCGTTGCCCTTTTGCCGAGGAGCGCTGCAGGTCCGAAGAACCCGCGCTTCGCGAGATCCGCCCGGGGCAGCGCGTTGCCTGCCATCTTGTGCGCGACGACGGGGCGGTTCCGCATCGTCCCGCCGTACTGTAGACCATCACTTTTTCGAGGACACTCAATTGACCGTCGTCTATCACGCCCGCCGCATCCTCACCATGAACCCGGCGCGCCCCGAGGCGACACACGTCGCGGTGCGCGACGGCCGCATCCTCGGAGTCGGCAGCCTCGACGAGCTGCAGGGCTGGGGGGAGTACACGCTCGATGAGCGCTTCGCCGGCAAGGTGCTCATGCCCGGCCTCGTCGAGGGGCACAGCCACACCATGGAAGGAACCTTTTGGCGCTACACCTACGTCGGCTATTTCGACCGCACCGACCCCGAGGGGCGCGTATGGACCGGCGCGCATTCGATCGAGGCCGCGGTGGAGCGCCTCGAGGCCGCCGCTGCCGCGCTCGATGATCCCGCCCGGTCGATCGCGGGCTGGGGCCTCGACCCGATCTACTACGGCGAGCGACGCTGCTCACGCCACGACCTCGACCGCGCATCCACCTCCCGCGCGGTAGGCGTCCTGCACGCGAGCGGCCACATCCTCAACGTGAACACCCGCGCGCTCGAACTGGCGGGCCTGTTGCGCAAGGGCGTCGACCATCCCGGAATCCCGCTGGGCGACGACGGCCTGCCGACGGGCGAGCTCAAGGGACCGGAGGCGATGATGCCGGCCGCGCCGCATGTGGGGTTCGATCGCGACCTCCTCGCCTGCGACGAGCTGGGCCTGCGCTATTTCGCCAAGCTGTGCGTGCGCAAGGGCGTGACCACCGCGGCGGACATGGCGAGCCAGTTGCCGCCGGATGCGGTCACGATGATGGCACGCGTCACCGGCGAGGCGGACTTTCCAGTGCGCATCGTTTCGCTCCGCCGGTTCCTCAACATCACCCCCGCCGAACTTATCGCGCGCGCCATCGAGCTGCGCGCGGCGAGCGGAGACCGGTTGCGCCTTGGCATCATCAAGATCGTGGTGGACGGATCGATCCAGGGATTCTCGGCGCGGCTCAAGTGGCCTGGGTATTACAACGGCGCCCCCAACGGCCTGTGGTATGTCGCACCCGAGCAGTTGCGCGCGGCACTCGCCGGCGCGCTCGAGCACGGCGTGCAGGTCCATGCCCATACCAACGGCGACGAAGCCACTGAGCTTTTGCTCGACTGCGTCGAGGAGGCGCTCGCCAGGCACCCGGTGCGCGACCACCGCTTCACCATCCAGCACGGCCAGCTCGTCAACGCCGCGCAGTTCCGGCGCATCAAGGCGCTGGGCATGTGCGTCAACCTGTTTTCCAACCATCATTTCTACTGGGGCGACCAGCATTATTCGACCACCGTCGGACCCGAGCGCGCCGAGCGCATGAATGCCTGCGCCACTGCGCTTGCGAACGGCGTACCCCTGGCGATCCATTCGGACGCGCCCGTGACCCCGCTGGGCCCGCTGTTCACCGCATGGTGCGCGGTGAACCGGCTGACTGCGAGCGGGCGCGTGCTGGGCAGCGCCGAGCGCATCAGCGTCGCGGACGCACTGCGCACCATCACGCTGGGGGCGGCCTACACGCTCAAGCTCGATGCCGAGGTCGGCTCGATCGAGTGCGGCAAGCGCGCCGATTTTGCGGTGCTCGAGGACGACCCGCTCGCCGTCGCCCCTGAACACCTCAAGGACGTGCGCGTATGGGGCACGGTGCAGCAGGGACGCGTCTTTCCCGCCCCGCCCCCGCCTTGAGCCACGGCGCCGCGCCCGCGGACTGCCGGATTCCCGTCACCGTGGTCGCGGGCTACCTCGGCGCCGGCAAGACCACCCTCGTGAACCACCTGCTGCGCAACGCCGAGGGACGGCGCATCGCGGTCCTCGTCAACGATTTCGGCGAGTTGCCGATCGATGCCGACCTCATCGAATCCCAGTCGGGCGAAGTGATCGGCATCGCCGGCGGATGCGTGTGCTGTTCGTTCGGCAGCGACCTCATGGGCGCGCTCGCACGCATCGCACGCGCAGAGCCCGCCCCTGAGCATGTGCTGGTCGAGGCGAGCGGCGTCGGCCTGCCCGGCAGCGTAGCGCGCTCGATCGCGCTCGACCCGCTGTTCCGCATCGATTCGGTTGTCGTCCTGGCCGATTGCGAAACCGTGCGTTCGCGCGCTGCCGACACCTACATGGGCGACACCATCACGCGCCAACTGGCCGAGGCCGACCTTGTGATCGCCAACAAGGCCGACTTGGTCGGCCCGGACGGCCCGGGCGGACTGGTCGAACTGCACGCGTGGCTGGCACGCTCGGCACCCCAGGCCCGCGTAGTCGACGCCATCCGCGGCGCCGTCCCGCTGTGGGTCCTGTTCGACGACCATGCACCCGCCTCTTTACGCGGTGCCGGCCGCGGGCTGCTCAGCGGAAGGATCGCGCCGCAAGGCGACGCGGCGGCGCGTTACGAGAGCGCAAGCTTCGCAGTCGGGCATCGGGTGGATGCGGCCGCACTCGCGCGCGCACTCGCCGCGCCCGTTTGCGGGGTGCTGCGCGCCAAGGGTGTCGTCCGGGACCTCGACGGATCGGGCAGCGTTTTGCACGTGGTCGGGGCGCGCACCGAAGCCGGGCCGCATGCGGGGCCGGACACGCCCGGCGTTGCATGCATCGGCCTGCGCGGGCGCCTCGACCGGGACGCGATCGCGCGCGCAATCGCCGCTTCGTGCGACACCGTCAATACCGCCAAAAAAACATAAACCCCCAGCATTGGCGCGGCTTCCAGGGTGAAATCCTGCCAACCGGCCAGGCCCCGGACGCCTCAGGGAACGGCAACTGCGCCGGACCGCACCAAGGCTTCGATACGCTCGTCGGGATACCCGAGGGTCTTTGCCAGCACCGCGCGGGTGTCTTCCCCGGCGCGATAGGGCGCCGCACCGCGCGCATGGATCGCTTCGCCATCGATATGAAACGGGGCGGAAGTCACCCGCACCGACCCGCGTCCGGCGTGGGGGATCTCGCTGAATGCCTCGCGCTCCTGCATGTGTGGATGGGCAAGGACATCCTCGATCGCCGCTACGGGCGCGCACGGCACCTTCGCAGCCTCCAGCGCAGTCATTGCCGCCTCCACCGATTCGAACCCATCCAGCCACGCACAGATGATCGCGCGCAGCTCCGGCCACTGGTCACGGCGCGCCTGCGGTGCGGCGAACCGCCCGTCGGCGGCCGGGCTGGCGGGGCCCATCGCCGCCAGCAGGCGATCCCACGTCGTGCCCCCGCCGATGAACTGCACTGCGAGATGGCGGCCATGAATCGCGTGGATGATCATGCCGGGGCGTGGCGCCTTGGTGAATTCGCCGCCATTGAGCGCTGCCGCGATGCCGATGTCCTCGGCCGCCCATAGCGATTGCAGCATCGTGACATCGAGGTAAGCGCCCTGCCCGGTGCGCTGGGTGCGGTTGATCGCGGCGAGGATCAGCCCGAAGGCGTGCACACCGGCGAGCGCATCGGCTGATTGCATGTAAGCCACGCGGGGTTCGGGCGCGCCCTGCCGGTCGATGTCCATGGCGCCCGAGGCCGCGTTGATGAGGTGCGCGAAGGCCGGACGGTTGCGCAACGGCCCGGTCTGGCCGTAACCGGAGATCGAGCAGTACACGATGGCCGGATTCGCCCCCGCAACAGTCGCATAGTCGAGTCCGTGGCGCGCCATGACGCCCGGCACGAAATTCTCGACCAGCACGTCGGCCTTCTGCGCGAGGTCGAGCACCACCGCGCGGGCCTCGGGATGGCCAAGGTCGATGGCGATGCTTTCCTTGCCGGCGTTGAAGCGCACGAAGTAGGTGCTCTGGTCGGTGCGCCCTTCTTCTAGCTGCATGTAGAAGGCGCGCGTGTCGTCGCCCTCGCGCGGACGCTCTACTTTGATGACCCGCGCGCCAAGGTCGGCCAGCAGTCGCGTGCAATACGGCCCGGCCAGCACGCGCGTGAAATCGAGCACCGTGAGCCCTTCGAGCAGCGGCGCGGTCATGCCTGCAGCGCCTCGACGCCGCACCATTCCGCGACGAATATCGCCAGTGCCTGGGTCACGCGCCGCATCGACTCGAGATCGACGCGTTCGTCGAAAGCGTGGATGTTCTCCGCCTTGGGCCCGTAGACCAGCGCCGGGATGCCCGCGTACAGGCCGTAGAAGCGCGCGTCGGTCGTGCCGGTGCCGGCGCGCTGGGCCAACGCGGCGCCCTCGATGGTTTCATGGCAGCGCTCGAGCAGCCTCTGCGCGTCGCTGCCCTGCGGCAGCACATAACCTTCGGCCTGGAAGCCGTGGTACACGACCTGCGGCGGGTTCTTCGCCAGGTAGGCGTCTTCCCTCGCCGCCCCAGCGACGGTGGCTTCGACTTCGCGGCGCACATCGGCGAGGTCCTGTCCCGGGTACAGGCCGATGCGCATGTCAAACGTGCACCACGACGGCACGCTTGAGGTCCAGTCGCCACCCTCGATCTTGCTGACCACGAAGTTGATCGGGTGCGCGTGTCCCGCGAAGGCCGGGTGCTTGATTTCGTTCCAGCGGTGCTCGAGGCGATGCAGCGCAGCGATGATCGGAAAGCACGCCTCGATCGCGTTGGCGCCGCTGCCGGCCACCGCCACATGCGCGGGCTTGCCGCGCACCCTGACCTGGAACCACATCACCCCGACCTGCGCTGCGCCCAGCGTGCCGCCCGAGGGTTCGGTGATAAGCGCGGCTTCGGCGCGATAGCCACGCTGCAGGCAGGCGAGCGCGCCGTTGCCGGTGCACTCTTCTTCGATGACCGACTGCACATGCACGTCGGCTGCCGGCGCGAGCCCGGCGTGCGCGAGCGCATCAAGCGCGAACAGGTTGGCCGCGAGTCCGGCTTTCATGTCGCCGGCACCGCGCCCGTGCATCCAGCCATCGGCCACGCGCGGCTCGAACGGGGGCGCGGCCCACATGTCGAGCGGCCCCGTCGGCACGACGTCGATATGGCCGTTGAGGATCAGCGAGCGTCCTTTCGCATGGCGCGGACGATGGGTGCCGACGACATTCCAGGCGTTGTCGTAGGAGACGGCCACCGGTGAAAAGCCCGGGAGGTGACGGATGTCCTCGACCGCGACCTTCCAGCGGTCGACGGCAAGGCCGCGCTTCGCCATGGCGGC
The DNA here is from genome assembly GCA_038319115.1 of Burkholderiales bacterium. GTDB lineage: Bacteria > Pseudomonadota > Gammaproteobacteria > Burkholderiales > SG8-39 > SZAS-79. Next base: position 5,198 of record JBBQCV010000225.1, read on the forward strand.
GGCCATGAAATCCTGCGCTGGTGCCTCCTGCCCACGCGTCGAGGGAAAGCGCGTCAGGTCGGCGAGGAAGCGGACCTGGGCATCGAACCCGGCGTCCACGGCTTGGATGAGCTTGTTCGACAGGTCGGGGGCCAGCATGGTCGCTCCTCGAGTCGGTGTTTGGAAGTTAAGGATGCGCGTCGGGCTGCGCGAGGACTCGGCGGGAGACCATTGTCGCCCGTTTTGGCCCCGCCGGAGCGGGTTCGCAGGACCTCAACCCGCGACGAAGGGCTCGTCGGTGGGGAATTTCGGCGACAGCAGCAGCGGCGCGCCGTCGGTGACCAGCACCATGTCCTGCAGGTGCCAGAAATTCACGTGCGGCTCCAGGGCCAGCACCATGCCCTCCTCCAGCACCATCTCGTTCTTGCGGCGCAGGATCGGCTCCTGCTGGTGCCACCACGCCCCCACGCCGTGGCCGATCAGCATGTGGTGGTCGGGCCAGCCAACCGCCGCGTAGTCCTGCATGGTCTTCTGCCAGAGGTCATGCACGCGCGCGCCCGCGCGGCAGCGGTCGAGCGTCCTGCGGTGGATCTCGAGGTTGATCGCGTAGTCACGCTTCTGCTCCGCGCTGGGCGGGCCCATTATCACCGTGCGTGACTGGTGGCCCGGGTAGCTCTGCAGGTAACCGACGTAATCGGTGCGGATCGCATCGCCCTTGTCGAGCACGAAATCGCTCTCGCCCGCGTAGGGGATGGTGTTCTTGAACGAGTTGAGGATGCCGTGCGCCCACTCGAACCCCAGGCGCAGGCAGGTGCCCATCATGTCGGCGTGG
>JBBQCV010000226.1:0-5984 GCA_038319115.1 Burkholderiales bacterium
GAACTGCATCGCCACCAGGCGCACCTGGGCGCGATGGTGGCCTCGACCATCCCGGCTTTCTACGGCACGCCGGCGGCGCGCCACGAGGCCGCCTGTGCCTCCTCCAGCATCGCGGTGCTCGCCGCGATGGCCGAGATCGAAGCGGGCCGCTACGGTTGCGCGCTGGTGCTCGGCGTCGAGGAAGAACGCAACGTGCACGGCGACCAGGCCGCCCACAACCAGGCCGCCGCCGCGTTGGTGGGCCACGAGGGCGAGAACGCCAAGTTCATGTGGCCGCACATGTTCAGCACGCTGGGCGACGAATACGACCGGCGCTATGGGCTGAAATACGAGCATCTCGGCCGCATCGCCGAGATCAACCTCGGCAACGCCAAGCGCAACCCCAATTCGCAGACCCGCGCATGGAAGTACACCGATGCGAGCTTTCGCGCCGACGACGAAGCCAATCCGGTCACCGAAGGCCGCATCCGGCGCCAGGACTGCGGCCAGATCACCGACGGTGGAGCCGCGGTGATCCTCGCTTCCGAAGAGGTCGCCGCTGCGTACGCCAAGCGGCGCGGCGGCACGCTCGCCCAGCTGCCTTACATCGCAGGCTGGGGTCATCGCACCGCGAGCCTGCTGATGAGCGAGAAACTGGAGCGCAGCCGCAGCGACCCCTATGTGTTGCCGCATGTGCGCGAGGCGATCACCGCCGCGTGGCAGCGCGCGGGCATCGCCGGCCCCGAGGCGCTCGACGGCATCGAAACCCACGACTGCTTCACCACCACCGAGTACATGGCGATCGACCACTTCGGCCTCACCGCGCCGGGTGAATCGTGGAAGGCGATCGAGTCCGGCGCCATCGCCGCGGACGGGTCGCTGCCGGTCAACCCCAGCGGCGGGCTGATCGGCACCGGCCACCCGGTGGGCGCGACCGGCGCGCGCATGCTGCTCGATGCGGCCAAACAGGTGACCGGCACCGCCGGCGCCTACCAGGTCGAGGGCGCAAAGACTTTCCAGACGCTCAACATCGGCGGCAGTTGCACCACCGTTGTGAGCCTCGTCGTCACGCGCGGCGCCTGAGCCGAACTGCCCGCATGGCATCGACCAAACCCTTTCCCTACCCCGTCACGCTGCCGCTCATCGCGGCGCCGATGTTCCTGATCTCAGGTCCCGATCTGGTGCTTGCCGCGTGCCGCGAAGGCGTGATCGGCGCGTTCCCGACTTCCAACTGCCGCACCACCGAAGCGCTCGAGGACTGGCTGCAGAAAATCACCACGGGAATCGCCGCCCTGCGGCGCGACCATCCCGGCCGCACCATCGGGCCGTGGGCCGCCACCGTGGTCACCCACCGCACCAACGACCGCTTCGAGGCCGATTTCGAGTTGTGCATCGAACACCGCGCCCCGATCGTGATCACCGCGCTGGGCAGCCCGGCGCGCGTGGTAGACCGCGTGCATGCCTACGGCGGCCTGGTGTTCGCCGACGTGAACAGCGTCAAGCTGGCGAAGAAAGCCGCCGACTGCGGCGTCGACGGCCTCGTGCTCGTGTCATCGGGCGCGGGCGGCCACACCGGAGAGATGGCGGGCTTCTCTTTCGTGCCAGCCGTGCGCCAGTGGTGGGATGGCTACATCGTCTACGCTGGTGGCGTGTGCAACGGCAATGGCATCCGTGCCGCGCAGGTGCTGGGTGCCGATTTCGCCTATGCAGGCACGCTCTTCATCGCCACCGAGGAAAGCATGGCCGACGCCGCGTACAAGAAGCTCCTCGTCGACCACGGCCCCGAGGACCTCGTCATCACCAAGGCCTTCACCGGCGCCAACGCCAGCATGCTGCGCCCGACCATCATCGCCTCGGGCCTCGACCCGGATGCGCTGCCGCCGCGCAAGGACATGGAGTTCCGCGGCCAGAACAGCGACAACAAGCCGTGGAAGAACATCCGCTCGGCCGGGCAGGGCATCGGCATGATCGACAGCGTGAAGAGCGCCTCCGCGCTGATCGACGAACTGCGCGCGCAGTACGCAGCGGCCATGGCAGGCTGAACGCGCATGGCGCCCCTGCTCCTGCTGCCCGGCCTGTCTTCCACCCCCGAGGTATGGGACGGGGTGCGCGCCGCGCTGCCGGCCGGAATATCCGCCACCGCGCTCGAGAACCCCGCGCTGGAGGATATCGACGCCATCGCCGCCACCCTGCTCGCGGCCGCCCCGCCGCGATTCGCATTGGCAGGCTTTTCCTTTGGCGGGTACGTGGCACTGGCGATGGCCGCGCAGGCGGGCGAACGCATCGAGCGCCTGGCGCTGGTGTCCACCGGCGCCAATGCCGACTCGCCCGAAGCGGCCGCTAGCCGCAAGCGGCTGATCGACATTGCGCAATCCGACTACGAAGCGATCGATGCGCGCATGGCACGCTTCCTCCTGCACCCCGACCACCTCGAAGATCCCGCCCTCCAGGCGATCCGAAGCCGCATGTCGCGCGACTACGGGGCGGCGACTTTCATCGCCCAGCAGCGCGCTGCCATGACGCGGCCCGCGCGCGATGCGGTGCTGGCGACGATCCGCGTGCCTACGCTGGTTGCGGTGGGCCGCGAGGACCGGGTCACGCCGCTTCCTCAGCACGAGGAAATGGCCCGCCGCATCCCGGCGGCCGAACTGGTGGTGCTCGAGCACTGCGGGCACCTCGCGCCGCTCGAAGCCCCGGCTGAACTGGCGCGCGCGATCACCCGGTGGATGACGCATTGAGCGGCGCTTTGGCCGCACCCGCAACGCATTACGCAAGCAAAACTACAACGACACACCAAAGGAGACTGCAATGACTGGAACCACACTCGGAGCGCGACACGCGCGGAGCACACCGGCATCGAAGCCCCGTGTCGCAGCGATCTGCGCTGCACTGTGCGCGACGTTCGCCTGCGGGCCGCTGGCGGCGCAGGATTTCCCCACCAAGCCGATCCGCATGATCTCGCCCTTTCCTGCCGGCAACGTCAACGAGATCGTGGTGCGCACGGTGGGCGACCGCTTCAAGGAGGCCACCGGCCAGCCTTTCGTGTACGAGTACAAGCCCGGCGGCGCAGGCGTCATCGCCGCGCAGGCGCTCATCTCCGCGCCGCCCGACGGCTACACGGTGCTGCTGAACACCTCGGGCATGACCTCGATCAATCCGCACGCGTTCGCCAAGCTGCCCTACGACCCGGCGCGCGACTTCGCGCCGATCACCGCTGCGATCCGCACCCAGCTCGTGTTCGCGGCCAACCCGGCCACCCCCGGGGCCACCCTCGCGGAGTTCATCGCCTACGCCAAGGCGAATCCCGGCAAGACCAACTTCGCCTCATTCACGGCGGGCAACCCGTCGCATTTCGCCGGCGTGATCCTCAACCAGCTCGCGGGCATCGACATGCTGCACGTCGCCTACAAGGGCACGCCGCCGGCGGTGCAGGACCTGCTCGGCGGGCAGGTCATGACCGCGTTCGTGCCCATCATCTCGGCCAAGGCGCACATCGAGGCGGGCAAGCTCAAGGCCTACGCGCTCACCGGCGCTCGCTCGCCGCTGCTGCCCGGGCTGCCCACGTTCAAGGAGCTGGGCTACCCGCAGATGGAAATCTACGCATGGACGGGCTTCATGGCCCCGGCCGGCACGCCGCCGGCGATCGTGCAGAAGCTCAACCGCGAGTTCACCGCGGCGCTGCGCTCACCCGAGGCGCAGGCCAAGCTGCGCGCCATCGACCTCGAACCGATTCCGAACACCCCCGAGGAATTCGCCGCGATGATGAAGGCCGACACCGAACGCTGGCGCGACACGGTGAAGGCTTCCGGATTCCGCGCCGACTGACCTTCGCGACCAGGAGAGCGCCATGCAACTCGCAGACCTGCCAGTCCACGCTATTCCCGGCCTGAGCGGCCCGAACGCACCGGTCGACAAGGAGATCTCCGTCACCGACCTCGAGGTGATCGGCGAGATGCCCAAGGACCTCAACGGCATCCATGTGAGAAACGGGCCCAATCCCTGGTTCCCGCCCGACTGGCGCTACCACGTGTACGACGGCGACGGCATGCTGCACGCGGCTTACTTCGACCACGGCAAGGTCAGCTATCGCAACCGCTGGATCCGCACCACCAGCCTGGCCGAAGAGATCGATGCCGGCAAACCCTTGTGGGGCGGGCTCAAGGAACCGCCGCGCCGCGACCGCCCCGACGAGCCGCAGAAGAACAACTCGAACACCGACGTGAAATTCCACGCCGGCAAGCTGCTCACGATGTTCTACCTGACCGGCAAGCCGTACCACCTCGACATCCACACGCTCGAGACGATCGGCAGGACCGACTACGATGGCGCCTTCGACAAGATCTCCGCCCACTCGCGGCCCGACGAGAACACCGGCGAACTGCTGTTCTTCGACTACGACAAGAAGCCGCCCTACATGACCTACGGCGTGATCGGCGCCGACGGCAAGCTCAAGCACAAGATCGACATCGACCTGCCCGGCCCGCGCCTGCCGCACGACATGGCGGTCACCGAGCACTACACGATCCTGCACGACTTCCCGCTGCATCCCGACCCCGAGGCGCTCAAGGCCGGGCGGCACAAGCTCGTCTTCCATGCGGACAAGCCCACGCGTTTCGGCATCGTGCCGCGCTATGGCAAGGCGAGCGAACTGCGCTGGTTCGAGGCAAGCCCCACGTACATGCTGCACGCGGTCAACGCGTGGGAGGAAGGCGTAGGCGAGGACACGCAGATCGTGATGGTGGGCACGCCCTACCGCATCCACAGGAATGAAGACGGCACTCCCGACGTGCAGCGGCTTATCAAGACGATCCGCTACCGCCGGCGCGATTTCCTCCTCATGGAATGGCGCTTCGACCTGAAGACGGGCAAGACCACCGAGCGAATCATCGACGACGTGCTCAACACCGAGTTCCCGGTCATCAACTCGGCCTACCAGGGCAGGAAGAACCGCTGGACCTACAACATCATCTTCCCGCAAGGCGGAGAAGAAGAGCCGCGCTTCACGGGACTGGTGAAGTACGACCTTGAGACCGGCGGCTACCAGGCCTGGAGCGAAGGACCCGACTTCTATTACAACGAGCCCGGCTTCGCCCCGGCCGACAACCCGAAATCAGAGGACGACGGTTACCTCGTCACGTTCGTGTGGAACCCGCGCGAAGTGCGCTCCGAGATCCAGGTGTTCAATTGCCGCGGCACCGAGTTCGGACGCGGGCCGGTGGCGCGCGTGCTGCTGCCACAGCGCGTGCCGAACGGGTTCCATGCGACCTACGTCAGTGCCGCACGGCTGAAGAGCGGAAAGTAATCGTCCCGAGCGCGATGCCGCCGATGATCAAGGCCATCGCGACCAGCAGCGAGAGGCTGACCGGCTCATCGAGGATGACGATCGCGCTGAGCACCCCGACCACTGGCGTCGCGAGCACGCCCAGCGACGTGGTCACGGCCGGCAAACTTCGATTGACCATCGCCATGGCCCAGTAGGCGAGCGCAACGCCGAAAATGCCGCCATAGGCGAAGAGCAGCACGGTCTGCGTGTCCCAGTCGATGCGCGGCATTCCTTCAAAGCAAAGCGCGAGCACGGCCAGCACGACAGTGGCAAGCAGCACTTCCCAGAACACCAGCTCGTACGGCGTCGAAATCCAGGCGTGCTTGCGGACGTGCAAGATGCTTGCCGACCAGCAGAGGGCGGCCAGCAGCAGCAGGCCGTTACCCAGCAACGCGCGCTCATCCGACCAGTCGAAGGCCGTCGGATTGAACATCAGCGCGAGGCCGCAGAGGCCGAGCGCGACGCCCGCGGCCCGGGCGGGATTGAGTCGCTCGCCCAGGAACAGCATCGCGCCCGGAATGACCCAGAGCGGCGTGGTGAACCCAAGGACGATCGAGCGGCCGGCGGCCACCGTTTGCAGTCCGATCCCCATCAACACCGCGAACCCGACCATGTGGAGCAGCGCGATGTTGGCAACCACCGGAAGGTCGCCACGCCGCGGCAGGCGCAGGTCGCCAGTCGC
>JBBQCV010000227.1:0-5963 GCA_038319115.1 Burkholderiales bacterium
TTCAGGCTCGGCCGCGACGTGGGGCCCGGCTGCGCCGAATCTGATCTTCGGGCGGCAGTCGAGTCGGTCCTCGTGGTGATCGAGCTTTGCGATACGCGCCTGCGGGATTTCGACTCGGCCTCGACCTGGTGGAAGCTGGCCGACAACCAGTCGAACTATGGCCTTGTGCTGGGCAGCGGCTCGCGCGACTGGCAATCGATCGATTTCACTGCCCAGCGCGCTGAGTTCCACGTCAATGGCGCGCTGAAGAATTCTTCCGTGGGGGCGCACCCGCTCGGTTCGCCGTTCGGGTTGCTCCCGTGGCTCGCCGCCCATGTGCAAGCGCGCGGCAGTGGCCTGCGCGCAGGCGATGTCATCACCACCGGGTCGTGGACCGGGCTCGAACTGGTGCAGCCGGGTGACGAGATCCTTGCACGCTTCCCGGGCATCGGTGAAGCCCGGGCCGTGTTTACCCGCTGATAGCGGGCTACTCCGCCTTGATGCCGCGGTCGCGCACGATTTTGGAGTAGCGACGGATATCGTCGGCGACGATCTTGTCGAGCATTTCGCCCGAGCCGGGAGTCAGGCGACCCGCTTGCGCTTCCACCCTTTCGCGTACGGCCGGCTGCCTGAGGGCTTCAAGCGTCGCCTCGTGCAGCACCCGGATCACCGCCGGTGGCGTCGCACGCGGCACGAAGGTGCCCATCCACGAGTCCATGTCGTATCCGGGAAATCCGCTCTCGGCGATCGTCGGCACGTTGGGCAGCAGGGGCGAACGCTCGGCCGAAGTCAGGGCGATGGCCTTGAGTTTGCCGGCCTTGATGTGCGGCAGCAGCCCGGTGAGGGTGGACAGGATGTAAGGCACCTGGCTCCCGATCACGTCGGCGATTGCCGGTCCGGCGCCGCGGTAGGGGATATGGGTGAACTCGACCCCCGCCAGCGACTCGAGGTAGGCGGCAGCGAAATGTCCCGGCGATCCCACACCTCCGCTCGCGTAAACACGCAGCTTCGGGTCGGATTTCGGGCCAAGTTGGAGGAACTGCTGCAACGTATTGGCCGTGGCTGCCGGGTGCGCGGCGATCGCCTGCGGCAGGCTGCCGACGAGCGTGACCGCGCGCAAGTCGCGCTCGGTGTCGTAGCCGAGCTTGGGGTACAGGGCCTGGTTGATCAAATGGTTGTTGAGCGTGAACAGCACGGTGTAGCCATCCGGCGCCGACTTCGCAACGTGCTCCGCGCCGAGCGTACCGCCCGCGCCTGAGCGGTTCTCCACCACCACGCTCTGCTTGAGGACTTCGCCCATGCGCGTGTTGAGGGCGCGTGCGATCGCGTCAGTGCCGCCGCCCGGGGCGAAACCTACGATGAGCCGGATCGGGCCCTTGGAGGGAAAATCCTGCGCCATGGCCTGGGTTACCACGCCCAGCACTGCTGATGCTGCAGCTACGCGCAAGGCTGCCTTCATGAAGCCCGCCGTTATACCAAGTTTGCTATTCATTCCGTCTCCTGTTACTGGTTACGCGCTGATGTCCGGTGCTACTCACTCTTTTACCTGCCCACGAACCGGGGCGCGCGTTTGGCCTCGAACGCGTGCTCGGCTTCCTTGTGGTCTTCGGTGAACCACAGGCGCGCAAACTCCCCGCGCGCCCGCATTCTTGCTTGCTGCCCGATTCCAGCGCTGCCTGCCTCGTGCAGCGCCTGCTTGATCGCGCCCAGCGACAGCGGAGCGACTTCGGCAAAGGTCGCGGCCAATTCAAGTGCGCGAGCGACGGCAGTGCCCTCCGGTGCGACTTCATCGACCAGCCGGATGGCATGCGCCTCTGCGGCACTGACGCGCTTGCCCGAGTACAGCAGCCTTGCCGCAGCCGAATGCCCGACCGCACGCAGCAGCCTGGCGGTCCCGTCCCACCCGGGCATGATGCCCAGGCGTGACTGAGGGAAACCGATCTGCGCGGAAGCCTCCGCAATTCGCTGGTCGCACGCAAGCGCCAGCTCCGCGCCGCCTCCCACCGCATAGCCGTTAATGGCGGCAATCACCGGGCAGGGCAGGCGCTCAAGCGCATCGCATACATCGCGCATGAGGTTGAACACCCGGTCAAGTTCCTGCGGAGAGGCGAGCCGCGCGTACGCCTTGACGTCGCCGCCAGTGCAGAAATAACGCGGCCCGGACCCGGTAAGGATCAGCGTGCGCAGCGACACATCCTTCGCACAGGCTTCAAGATGCCCGCCGAACGCTTCGGCGACTTCGCGGCTGATGGCGTTGCCCGATTCGGGACGGTTCAACCTCAGGACCAGCGCCGCCCCATGACGCTCGGCGAGTACGAGTTCGTCAGGCATCGCGCTGCACGAGGTGCATGAGGATTCCGCCGGTCGCCTTGGGGTGCGGAAACCCGATGAGGGCGCGGCGCGATCCCGGCCGGCCGCGCGTGTCGATCATCGGCAGTCCGGCGGCAGCCATCGATGCGAGGATGGCATCGATATCGCGTGCCTTGAGGGCGACGTGATGCAGGCCGCGGCCGCGCGATTGCACGAACCGCGTGATCGCGCCCTGGTCCTGCTTGGTCGACCCAGAATGGCCATGCTCGACCTGCGCGCCCTGGTTGGGGTCGAAGTTGGCCAGGAACTCGAGCTCGCAGTCCCCCATGGTGATGAACGTGACGCGCAGGCCGCCCACCGGTTGCGGGGCGCGATTGTGGTAGACCACGCCGTACTTGTCCGAGGTGAAACTCTCGACCGCCATGCTGACCTCCATGTCGGTCTGCCGGCTTTCGACCGGAAAGCCCAGCTTGCCGGAAAAGAACCGTTCGTCCTCGAACACGTCGCTGCTTGCAATGCCGAGGTGGTCGATGCGTTCCACCGCGCTCCCGGCCGTGGGCGCGAGGCCCAGGCGCTCGGTCAGCCGCGTACGCACGCCGACGCTGGCGTTGCGATCGAGTTGCATGCACTTGCGCCCGTCCAAGCCGCCCGACTTAGTCACAGTGGGTGAGGCGCCGGCTTCGGCTGCGCGCCGGGCCACCGCATCCACATCGTCGACGCCGAGCGCAATGTGGTGCACGCCGGGCTTTGAATCGCCGTCGAGCATCGGGTGGCCGAGGGGAAACACCGCGAGCGCGCTACGCCCGACCGCGAACACCGGCACCTTCCCCTGTGCCGAGTCGAACTCGCTGCGCGCAAGGCCGAAGTGTTTTTCGAAGGCGGCGCACGTCGCCGCGGGATCGTTGGAGGCGAGCGCCACGTAGGCGATCTGGTCTGCAAGCATTGCGGTTACCTCGGTGTGAATGGGATAGGGGGCGGCGTATCCGCGTCACGCCCCTCCGGGGGCGCATTGGATGGTGCCTGCTGCCGCGAGTGCGTCGATGCGCTCGGCGGATATGCCGAAATCGGCAAGGACCTTGCGACTGTCGGCGCCCAGCGCCGGCGGCGGGGTGCGTATCGAGCGCCCACCCATGCCCGCCATGCGGATCGGGTTGGCGATCAGGCGCAGAGCGCCCAGCGTCGGATGCTCGATTTCCTCGATGATGCCGGTCTGGTTGACGTGCGGGTCGGCGAAGACCTGGTCCAGGGTGAAGATCGGGCCGGCGGGCAGGCCCAGCTTGACGAGGTCGAGCGTCCACTCCATCTTGCCGCGGGTGATGAATTTTTCCGCGAGGCGCGCCTTGACCTGCGCGCGGTTGCGGTTGCGCGCGCTGTTGTCCCGGAAGTCGGGATGGGTGATCCATTCCTCCATGCCGAGCAGCCCGCACAGCTTGACCCACATGTCCTCGGTGGCCGCCGCCATGTTGAAGGGGCCGTCCTTTGCCTCGAACATGCCGTAGGGGCAGATCACCGGGTGGTCGTTGCCGGCCACCCCGGGCGTATCGTCGAGGCTCAGCTGGCGCTGGCCCTGCACGGTCAGCAGGCCGATCAGGCCGGCGAGCAGCGAGGTTTCCACCAGTTGCCCGCGCCCGGTGGCCAGGCGCTGGATCACCGCTGCCTGCACGCCCAGCGCCGCCCACATGCCCCCAACCACGTCCCCGATCGGGATGCCGACGCGCGTGGGTCCGCTTTCCTTCTGGCCCGTGAGGCTCATGAGGCCCGACATCCCCTGCGCGATCTGGTCCACGCCGGGCCATCCGCCGTACGGGCCGGTGGTGCCGAAACCGGTGATCGAAGCGAAGATCAAACGCGGATTGCGTTCCGCCAGCGTCGCGTAATCCATTTTCATGGCGGCCATCACGCCGGGCTTGAAGTTATCCACCAGGATGTCGGCCTTGTCGGCGAGGGTGCGGATCAGGTCGAGCCCAGCCGGGTCGCGAAAGTTGACGGCCAGGCTGCGCTTGTTGCGATGGATGCTCAGGTAATAGACGCTGATGCCGTCCTTGAAAGGTCCCCAGCCGCGCACCATTTCGCCATCCGGCGTGGGTTCGATCTTGATCACGTCGGCGCCGAGGTCGGCGAGGATCATGGCGCAGAATGGCCCGGCCAGGGCGCGCGACAGGTCGAGGACGCGAAGTCCCGCCAGGGGCAGGGGAGGGGCCGAGGGTGCGGGAGAGGGGGAGGGGGAGGGGGACGCTGGTTGGGACATGTCACGCCTTTCTGTGTGGGGCAGGCTTCTGCGGCGTGCGCGGTCCCTGCTCGAATCTGCGCACCAGTTCGCCGATATGAAGTTCGGCTGCGCGCGATGCGCCGTCGGCATCGCCGGCGCGGATCGCCGCAAGGATCGTTTCGTGCTCGCGAATCGACTTGGCCGGTGATTCGGGCAGTTCGGCCATCAATGCCTGGTAGCGGCGCAGGCTGGTGCGGATCTGGTCATACAGGCGGGACAGCAGGGCATTGCCGCACTCCGCGACCATTGCGTCGTGGAAGCGCGCGGCAAGCCGGGAGTACTCATCGAATCTCCTGGCTCGCACGGCGGACTTCATTTGCGCAACCAGCGAGTCGAGCGCCTCGAGCGCCGCCGCGGGGCGCGTGCGGGCGAGCGTGCGCACGGCGTTCGACTCGAACATTGCTCGCACCGAGAAGAGTTCGCGCAGTTCGGTGTCGGAGCGCTCGCGCACCACGGCACCGCGGTGCGGCTGGATCAGCACCAGGCCTTCGCCCTCCAGCATCCGGAAGGCTTCGCGCAGTGGCACCCGGCTCACGCCAAGGCGCAGCGCCAGATCCTGCTCGAGCAGCCGCTCGCCCGGGGCGAGGACGCTGTCGACGATTGCCTGGCGCAGGGCGCCGGCGATGCGCTCGGGCAGCAGTTCGCTGCCGGGCAGGCTGATCCGGTCAAGGCTCATTGGTAGGGAAGTGCGCCGCCGCGTTTGTATGTTTGTATAAAGATCATACAAAAAGCGGCAGAGATGGTCAAGCGGCGGTCAGGGGCTGAGCGGTTTGACGATCTCCTGGGTCTCCTCGCCAAGCTGGGCGGCAACCGGCGGCGCATGGGGGTCTACTGGTCCCAGCCGCTCGTATTCGGCAATCACCTGCGCGCCGAACAGCAGCAGCGTGGCGACGATTTCGAAGCTGAGCAGGACGATGATCGCCGTGGCCAGCGACCCGTACACCACGTTGACCTGCGACAGGGTGCCGAAATACCAGACCAGGCCATGGCGGATGATCTCCCACAGCACGCCGGCAGTCGCTCCGCCGATCAAGGCGTGGCTGACCGAGATCCTGCCGATCGGCATGAAGTAGTAGATCGAGGAGATCAGCAGGATCTCGCCGGTCATGCCGGCCAAGTACAGCGCCGCGCTCGAGAAGGCGCCCAGTGACCAGGTGTGGCCTTCGAGCACGATGTTGAGCTCGCCGATCGCGAGCAGGTCGGCCAGCACATAGGTGCCGATGAAAAGCAGCGCGCCGAGGAACACGATGTAGCCGAAAGGAAGCACCAGCGAGACGGCGATCGACCGCCGGCGCTCGGCCACCCGGTGCAGGAAGATCACCGACATCGCATTTTCCAGCACCTTGAAGGCAAGAGAACTGAAAAACAGCATGGTGACCAGCAGGACCCAGCCGATCTTCGCGCC
>JBBQCV010000228.1:0-5952 GCA_038319115.1 Burkholderiales bacterium
TCCGGCTTTTCGCGATGCGGGGTACTTCCACACCGTGCTCATCGCCGCGCCCATCCCGACCGGCGGCCACATCGGCGTGATCCTCAACCGGCCGACCAACCGCTCGCTGGTTTCGTTCTTCCCCGAGCACGAGCCGTCCAAGAAAGTCGCCGAACCGGTGCGCTATGGCGGCCCGTTCTCGCCCGGCGCGCTGGTCGCGGTGGTGAAGTCGGAAACCAACCCGGGCGCAGGCACGCTCTTGCTCATGCAAGACCTCTACATCGCGTTTCGCGCGGCGACCATCGACAAGGTGATCGAGGAAACGCCCAACGAGGCGCGTTACTTCGTCGGCTATGTGGGCTGGCGCCCGGGGGAACTGCGCGCGGAGATCGACCGCGGCCTGTGGGCGGTCGTGCATGCCAATCGTGAGGCGGTGTTCCAGAAAGACACCAGCGGCCTGTGGGACGACCTCATCGCGCATTCGCGGCGCATCACCGCGAGCGCACCGACGGCGCTACCCGCGGCGTTTTATTCCGCGCGCAACTGAAATGCGCCGGGAGGGCCGCGGCCCGCCCGGCGTGATGCGCCCGGTCAGGTTTTGGCGAAGGCCATCGCGCCGTTCTTCCAGTCCACGTTGATGGTGTCCTTGGGCGCGAAACGTCCTTCGAGGATCGCCTTGGCGAGCGGGTTCTCGATCTGCGACTGCACTGCGCGCTTGAGCGGACGCGCGCCGTAGACCGGGTCGAACCCCTCCTTGGCAAGCTCGTTGAGCGCAGCGTCGCCGACCTCGAAGCCGTACTCCATCTTCGCCAGGCGCGCCTTGAGGATGCCGAGCTGGATTGCGGCAATGGAGCGGATCTGCGCTTCGCCCAGGCCGTGGAAAACCACCACTTCGTCGATGCGGTTGATGAACTCCGGGCGGAAATGGCCCTTGACCTCGCCCATGACGGCGAGCTTGACCAAGGCGTAGTCGCTGCCCTCCATCTGCTGGATCATGTGCGAGCCCAGGTTGGAGGTCATGACGATGACGGTGTTCTTGAAATCCACCGTGCGGCCCTGCCCGTCGGTGAGGCGCCCGTCGTCGAGCACCTGCAGCAGCACGTTGAACACATCCGGGTGCGCCTTTTCGATCTCGTCGAACAGGATCACCGAATACGGTTTCCTGCGCACCGCCTCGGTGAGCGCGCCGCCCTCGTCGTAGCCGACATAGCCCGGCGGCGCGCCCAGCATGCGCGCGACCGAGTGCTTCTCCATGTATTCCGACATATCGACGCGGATGAGGTGCTCCTCGGAATCGAACATGAACGAGGCGAGCGCCTTGCACAGCTCGGTCTTGCCCACGCCGGTGGGGCCGAGGAACAGGAACGAGCCGTACGGGCGGTTGGGATCCGAGAGGCCCGAGCGCGAGCGGCGGATCGCGTCGGACACCAGGCGCACGGCCTCGTCCTGCCCGACCACGCGCTCGTGCAGCTTGTCTTCCATGTGGAGCAGTTTCTCGCGCTCGCCCTGCATCATCTTGGACACCGGGATGCCGGTGGCGCGCGACACCACCTCGGCGATCTCCTCGGCGCCGACCTGGGTGCGTAACAGCGTCGCCTTCCCGGCCGGCGCCTCGCTCGACTCGGCGCTCTTAAGCTGCGCCTCGAGCTGGGGGATCTTGCCGTACTGGATCTCCGACATCGTCTGCCAGTCGCCCTTGCGGCGCGCCTCTTCCATCTGCTGGCGCAGCGCCTCGAGTTCTTCCTTCACGTGCTGCGAGCCGGCCACCTGGGCCTTCTCGGCCTTCCAGACCTCGTCCAGGTCGGAGTAGTCCTTCTCGATGCGCTTGATCTCGTCCTCGATGAGGCCCAGGCGCTTCTTCGACGACTCGTCCTTTTCCTTCTTGACCGCCTCGCGCTCGATGCGCAACTGGATCAGGCGCCGGTCGAGCCGGTCCATCGACTCGGGCTTGGAATCGATCTCCATCCTGATGCGCGAGGCCGCCTCGTCGATGAGGTCGATCGCCTTGTCGGGCAGGAACCGGTCGGTGATGTAGCGGTGCGACAGCTCGGCCGCGGCGACGATGGCCGGGTCGGTGATCTCGACGCCGTGGTGGACTTCGTACTTCTCCTTGAGGCCGCGCAGGATGGCCACGGTGTCCTCCACCGAGGGCTCGCCCACCAGCACTTTCTGGAAGCGGCGCTCGAGCGCGGCATCTTTCTCGATGTACTTGCGGTATTCGTTCAGCGTGGTCGCGCCCACGCAGTGCAGCTCGCCGCGCGCAAGGGCGGGCTTGAGCATGTTGCCCGCATCCATCGCGCCTTCGGCTTTGCCCGCGCCCACCATGGTGTGCAGCTCGTCGATGAACACGATGGTCTGGCCTTCGTCCTGGGCCAGCTCCTTGAGGACGGTCTTCAGCCTCTCCTCGAACTCGCCGCGGTACTTCGCCCCGGCCAGCAGCGAGGCCATGTCCAGCGACAGCACACGCTTGTTCTTGAGCGTCTCGGGCACTTCGCCGTTGACGATGCGCTGCGCGAGGCCTTCGACGATGGCGGTCTTGCCGACGCCGGGCTCGCCGATCAGCACGGGGTTGTTCTTGGTGCGCCGCTGCAGGATCTGGATGCAGCGGCGGATCTCGTCGTCGCGCCCGATGACCGGGTCGAGCTTGCCGATGCGCGCGCGCTCGGTGAGGTCCATCGTGTACTTTTTGAGCGCCTCGCGGTTGCCTTCGTCGGCTTGTGACTGCACGTTCTGCCCTCCCCTCACGGCTTCGATGGCGGCCTCGAGGGCCTTCTTGGACACGCCGGCCTGCTTGAGCAGCTTGCCGGCTTCGCCCTTGTCGTCGGTGGCCGCGAGCAGGAACAGCTCCGAGGCGATGTACTGGTCGCCGCGCTTCTGCGCCTCCTTGTCGGCCACGTTGAGCAGCTGAGTGAGGTCGCGCGAGAGCATCACCTCGCCCGGCGTGCCTTCGACCTTGGGCAGGCGCGCGATGGCCTGCGCGAGCGCGGTCTTCAACGCCTGGGGATTGGCGCCGGCGCGCTGCAGGATGGCGGCGATCGAGCCATCGGCCTGCTCGAGCAGGACCACCAGCAGGTGCTGGGGCTCGATGTACTGGTTGTCGTTGCCCAGGGCCGCGCTCTGCGCGTCGCCCAGGGCTTCCTGGAGCTTGGTGGTGAGTTTTTCGATCCGCATGGCCTGCATCCATTAAAGGTTGACAGGCAGATGGGGGCATTGCGCCCGGATTCAACCGGCAAGCGCCCTGTGGCCGGGTCAGGCCACGATTCGGTAGGTCACGAACCCCAGGAAGGTGGCCGCCACCGATCCGACCAGATGGGTCGCGGTGTGCAGCAGCGCGGCCCCGTAATGCGCCCCCATGAGGAGTTGGACCGACTCGGCGGAGAACGTCGAGAATGTCGTCAGCCCGCCGAGGAAGCCGGTGATGCAGAACAGGCGCCACTCGGGTGCGATCGAGGTGCTGGCGGCGAAGTACGCCACTGCGATTCCGATCAGGTAGCCGCCGAAGAGGTTGGCCGTGAGGGTTCCCATCGGCAGGCTGGGCACGGCGGGATTGAACCAGGTCGACAGCCCCCATCGCAGCCACGCGCCCAGCGCCGCGCCAATGCCGACCGCTGCGAAGGCCATGGGGCTCACGCGAGTGGCCTCACCGGGGACACGCTCATTTCCAGCGCCCGGCCGCCGCATCGTCCGCATCGCGGGCTTCGACCCAGCGCGCACCCTCCGGGGTTTCCTCTTTTTTCCAGAAGGGGGCGCGTGTCTTGAGGTAGTCCATGATGAATTCGCACGCCGCGAAGGCGTCGCCACGGTGGCCGCTCGCAACCACCACCAGCACGATCTGGTCCATCGGGGCAAGGCGGCCATGGCGATGAATCACGCTGCAGCCCAGGACCTCCCAGCGCGCGGCGGCTTGGTCGACGATGCCCCTGAGCGCCTTCTCGGTCATGCCCGGATAGTGCTCGAGCGTCATCGCGGCCACACCGGCGCCGTCGTTCATGTCGCGCACCACCCCCACGAAGCTGGCGACCCCGCCGACCTTGGGGTTGGCCGCGCGCACCGCGGCGATCTCGTGCCCCGCGTCGAAGTCTTCCTGCTGGACCGCAATCGTGATCCGGGCTGCCATGTCAGCCGCCGGTGACCGGGGGAAAGAAGGCGACTTCGTCGCCGGACTTGATCGCAGTGGCATCGGCCGCGCCCTGCGGCAGCATGTCCTGGTTGACTGCCACGCGAATGTTGCGGGCCTGTGCAAACGCCTCCTGCCAGCGTTCGCCACGGCCGGCAAGGTGGGCGCGCAATGCGCCGACACTGGCCACCGCGGCCGGCAGGTCGATGGCCTCCGAGGCCTGTCCGACCTGCTCGCGCAGGCGGGCGAAATAAAGCACCGTGACGCTCATTGGTAGAGATCCGAGAAGGGCAGGAAGCGCACCATGTCGCCCTTGCGCACCGCCTGGTTGGCCGGATTGTCGACCAGACCGTCGGCCCACGCGGTCGAAGTCATGACCGCTGAATCCTGGGTGGGGAAGAGATCCAGCCCGCCGCTGGCGTTCCAGCGCGCGCGCAGGAACTCGCGGCGCGCATCGGGCTTGTCCCAGGTGAAATCGGCGCGCACGTCGATGACGCGGGGCGCCACGTGCGCGATTCCCTGGGTGCGCAGCAGGAAAGGCCGCACGAAGATGAGGAAGGTCACGAAAGAGGACACGGGATTTCCCGGCAACCCGATGAAGGCGGCCTCGCCGACCTTGCCGAACGCCAGCGGCCGGCCCGGCTTCATTGCGATCCGCCACATGAGCAGCGACCCCTCGGCCTCGACGGCGGGTTTGACGTGGTCTTCCTCGCCCACCGAGACGCCGCCCGAAGTGACGATGAGGTCGTTCTCGGCCGCGGCACGGCGCAGCACTTCGCGTGTGGCGTCGAGCCGGTCGGGCACGATGCCGTAGTCGCGCACCTCGCAGCCGAACAGGTTGGCCATGCCGTTGAGCGTGAACCGGTTGGAGTTGTAGATGCGCCCCGGCGGCAGCGGGTCCCCCGGCATCACGAGCTCGTCGCCGGTGAAGAACAGCGCCATCCTCACCTTGCGCCGCAGGGGCAGCATCTTGATTCCCACCGACGCCGCCAGGCCGGTGTCCTGAGGCCGCAGCTTGATGCCTTCGGCGAGGATCGTGTCGCCCGAACGGATGTCGCTGCCGGCGCGGCGCAGCCACTCCTCGGGCTGGGGCCTTTTCTTGACCACCACGTGGTCACCGTCCACGGCGCAGAACTCCTGCATCACCACCGCATCGGCCCCGGGCGGGATGGGTGCGCCGGTGAATATTCGCGCGGCTGTGCCGGCGGCGAGGGGCATGCCGACGGCGCCAGCGGCGATCCTTTGCGCCACCTTCAGCCGGGTGTCGGTCCCGGCGATGTCGGCCACCCGCACTGCATAGCCATCCATGGCGCTGTTGTCCATTGGCGGGACGTCCATGGTCGACGCCTGGGCGCGGGCGAGCACGCGGCCGGTGGACTCGAGGGTCGGCACCTCCTCGATGTCGGCCACGACTCGCGCACCGGCCAACAGCACTTCCAGCGCTTCGTCCACCGAGAGCAGGCCCTTGTTCATCGATTCACTCGGCAAGCGCGACCGGCGGGCGCGGCAACACGCGCGCAGAGCGCTTCGCCAACCGGTTGTCGAAGGTTACGAAACGCGTCGTCCCGGCGCTGGAGGCCATATGCAGCGCGTCGGCAAAGTCGACGCCTTTTGAAAACGCCTTGAATGCGGCCCTGACCGCGGGTTCATCCTCGATGCGGACGTTTTTCAGGCGGAGAAGATGGGCGAACGATCGCGCCACGCCCTCGTGCCCGATGCCGGCCGCGCCGCGCATTACCCACTCCAGTTCGAGCAGGACGGTCTTGGGAATGAAGACGTCTTCCTCCATTAACAATCTTGCCGCCACCCCAGCCTGCCGCGGCTCGTCGTTAAGGTAGAACCGCGCAAGCACGTTG
>JBBQCV010000229.1:0-5910 GCA_038319115.1 Burkholderiales bacterium
CCCAGTCGGAGAACAGGGCGATCTTGACGTTCGGGTTCTGCGTGTACGCGCGCAGGTAGTCGCCGAAGCGGAACCCGACAATCGCGTCCACCTTCCGGGTCAGCAGGGCGGCGATCTTGGTGGAGGCGTCGGTGGCGATGACCCGATAGGCCCCCTCGGGAACCCCGTGCTTCTTCGCCACGGCGAGCAGCGCAACGTGCGCGGACTCACCCGGTACCAGGCCGATGGTCTTGCCCACCAGGTCCTTGGGCGACTGCACCTGACGGTCGAGCGTGATGGCGCCATTCGGCCCGAGCTGCGTGATGTTGGCCACCATCACAACGGGCACGCCTTTGGAGACCGCGACCGCCATGGTGCCGGCATCGGCGAAGCCGAACTGGTCCGAGCCCGAGGCCACCGCCTGCACCGTGGAGCCCGATCCCTTGCCCGGCCGCACCGACAGGTCGATGCCCTCCTGGGCGTAGTAGCCACGCTGGGCCGCGAGGACCGGGCCGATGTGGTGCGGGCCGGGAACCCAGTCCAGGCGCAGCGTGGCCGGGACGCGGGCGCCCTGGGCCGAAGACTGCGCTGGGACCAAGAAGGCAATTGAAAGCAACACCGCCGATGCAAGGCGTTGGACCACCATGGGACTTCTCCGAAAGGTTGTGCGTGGGGATGGCGTTCGAGTAAATGGCAGGCACGCGCATTTGTCAACGGCCGAAGTCGATGCGCCGAAGTCGACACGCCGAAGTCGAAACCCGAAGTCGAAACCAGTACCATGCGCGGATGCGCCTGAAGGTGATCCTGTTTCGTGCCGCCTACAACCTGCCCGTCACGACGGGCCTCGCGCGCGGCGTCTTCGCCAGGCACGGCGTTGAGCTCGACATCGTCTACACGCAGGGCTCCCGGATGACGATCGACGCGCTGCTGGGCGGCGAATGCGACCTGGGCGTTCTCGCCGCCGATGATGTCGTCTTCGAGGTGGAAACGCACGGGGCGGATCTTTTCGCCTTCATGGGATTGCATGCGGGCATCCTGCACCTCGTCGCACGGCCCGGGATCCGCAATGCGCGGGATCTCGCCGGCAAGCGGCTCGGCGTGGACGATCCGGCGTCCGGCTTTGCGCTGGTTGCGCACGCAATCCTCGAGCGCCTTGGCCTGCGGCGCTCCGAGTACGAAACGCTGTCGATGGGGGGCCATGAACCGCGCTCCAAGGCACTGCGCGAGGGCCGGATCGACGTTGCGATATCGACGCCGCCGTTCAGCCTGGACCTCATCGCGCAGGGCTTTACGCTGCTCGCGCGCGCGCACGATTACCTCCCGCGATACCAGGCCTCCTGTGGCGTCGCCACGCGGCGCTGGGCCGGCAGGAACGCGGATGCGCTTGCGGCCTATGTACGTGCGTACCGCGAAAGCGTCGCGTGGGCCCTGGACCCGGCAAACCGGGATGCCGCGATCGCGGATCTTGCGAAGGAATTCGGCTTGGGGCGGGAACTGGCCGGGTCTACTTATGCCGCGCTCGCCGATCGCGACGATGGCCTCTTTCCGGATGCGCGCATCGATGTGGAGGGGATCCAGACGGTACTGGCGTTGCGCGAGAAGGCCGGCCTTCTCGCCACGCCGGCACCCGATCCCTCGAAGTATTACGCCGCAGGCTGATTGCTCGCAATCCTGCGGCGCAATTCCCGGTAGGACTCATCGGCATGGGCGCCGAACAGGGGGTCGGGTACGGACGGGGTCGCGCGCGCGACCTCGGCCCAGTCCTCGTCGGTGAGCAGGGAGCCCGCATGCGGCATTACGTTCAGCTCTTCGGTCGCGATATGGTTCCGGTAGGCGGCAAGGTAATCCCGTGCAGCGGTCTCGATGTCCTGGCGCGGCACGATGGCGTCTTCAGCCGCGGCGGTCAGCATGGTCCGCAGTGCTTCGCCGGATTTCCCGATCGATTGGTGCTCCTCGCGCAGCCGCGCGAGGATGGGCGCCAGTTGCGGCTTGCGTTTTTCCAGGCGCGCGAAGGCGACGTCTTCGCGTGCGTGATGGTAGCGGTCGGGAAAATGGCGCAGGTATTCGATGATGTCCAGCATCGCTTCGTAGTCGGGCGGCGAATCCGTGTGGAAGGCCGCCAGGTTCTTCTCCAGTAGATCGAGAAGGTGCGCAAAGTTTGCGTGCTCTGCGCGCCAGTAGGCGATTGAATCGGACATGGTCCCTCCCGCTAAAGGGTTCGGTGTGTGGTTTCGCCGCGCGTGCGCTCGTATTCGGCCTGGCAGCCCACGCAGCGCAGCGCTGCCGGGTTGGCTTGCAGACGCGCAAACGGAATGTCGGCGCCGCAAGCCGTGCACTGGCCGAATTCGGGCGTGTGCAGGCGGGCCAGGGCGGCTTCGATCTCGCCCAGCTCCTGCGTAGCACGCGCGAGCTGGGCAACGTCCATCGAGGCTTCCTGGTCGACGATCGCGTCGTCGTCGGTTTCCTCGCTATGATTCGCCAGCCCGCGCCCGCCGCCGTCTTGCCCTTGCAGGGACTGCGCGATGCCCGAACGAAGTATTTCGGCACGCGCCGCAAGCGTCGCCTGCAGCGCCTCGCGCTGTTCGATCGTGAGGTTTGGCACGTCCATTGCGATTACCTCACGACCAGCACGGGCACCTTGGAGTGGGTCAGTACCTTGGTCGTTTCGCTGCCCAGCAGCAACCCGGACAGGCCGCGCCGGCCGTGCGAGGCCATGACGATGAGATCGCACTTTTTCGCGCGCGCGGTCTTGATGATCGCGCTCCAGGGCTGCGGATCGGTGGCCTTGATCGACGTGAAGGAAAGTCCCGCCTCCTCGGCCGCTTTGGCTGCAACGGCGAGCGCCGCCCTGGCGTCCTTGTCGACGGCTTCCTTGAACCGCTTGGGTGACAACTCCGGCAGGTACATGGCCGCTTCGCCGTAGACCGGAGGCGCGAATTCGGGCATGACGTAGACGCCTGACACACGGGCGCCGACCGCGGCGGCGAGATTGACGGCGGCTTTGATCGCCTTGAGCGAGAGCTTCGACCCGTCGGTTGAAACGAGGATGTGCTTGTACATGGTCTTTCTCCAGTATGAACGGCCCGGACGATCCATTTGCCGGACAGTGCGTCGCGATTGACTCAAAACCACTCCTGCGCCGGACACGGACGCTACCGCGTGACGCGCATCCGGCCGGTCGCCACGAAGAACTTGCGCGCTTGCTTGAGGATCTCCCCGTCAGTCGGATGGTCGGAGGTCTCCACTGCCACGACCTTCGCGGCGAGTCCCTTTGCGTGGGCGTCGAGGTATTTCCTGAATTCGTTCTTTTCGTTGGCCGGGCCGGTCAGCAGGATCTGCTCGGCGCCTGCCAGCGACTCGGCCACGCGCCCGAAGTACTCCATGTCCTCGGGCGCCTTGCCAGGGCCCAGTGTGCCGCTGCGCGAGTGGACTTGGCGGTTCTTGCCGTTGGCATGGACGATCGTGCTTTCCGATTCGTCCGGGGTGAAATGCAGGACGTGCGCTTCTCTGTGGTCCATCCATGCGACTGCGTGATAGTGGGACATGGCGCGAATCCTGTGGTGGTGATCGTGGAAGCAGCTTAACGCCCCGCGCTGCCGGCAATTTGACGTGGATCAAGGGCCGTCTCGCGCGGCGCGGGCTGGTACGTCATTGGCAGGACGCTGTTCAGGCGGGTGCGAACCAGCGCTTGGCAGGCGGCCATCGAAGTTGTGTAATCGGGCGGCCTCCCGATGACGCATCCCCTACCGGTTTCCCCAATGACTTCCCGATTTCTCGCAGCACTCGCAGCACTCGCACTTGCATGGTGCGTCTTCGCGCCGGCCCATGCGCAGAACGCACCCTACCCGGCCAAGCCGATCCGCGTGGTCGTTCCGTTCCCGCCGGCCGGCCCGACCGACGTGGTCGCGCGCATCATCGGGCAGAAGCTGGCCGAGCGCTGGGGCCAGCAAGTGCTCATCGAGAACCGCGCGGGCGCGGGCGGCACGATCGGTGCCGAACTCGTGGCGCGCGCCGCGCCGGACGGCTACACCCTCGTGATGGGCTCGACGGCCAACATGGCCGTCAACGTCACGCTGATCGAGAAGCTTTCGTACGATCCCATCAGGGATTTCACACCGGTCAACCTCGCGGCCATCACGCCGAACCTGCTCGTGGTCAACCCTTCGATGCCCGCGAAGAACGTCCGCGAGTTCATCGCGCTCGCCAAAGCGAAGCCCGGTTCGATCAACTACGCAAGCGGCGGTTCGGGCACGCCGAGCCACCTCGCGGCCGAACTCTTCAAGACGATGTCCGGCGTGCAGATGAACCATGTGCCGTACAAAGGCAGCATTCCCGCGCTTACGGACATCATCGGCGGCCAGGTTTCGCTGATGTTCGACAGCATGGCCTCGGCCTTGCCCTTCGTGAAATCCGGCAAGCTGCGCGCGCTCGCGCAAACCGGCGCGCGCCGCGCTTCCGCCGCGCCCGACGTCCCGACCATTGCCGAATCCGGCCTGCCCGGCTACGAAGTGGCCGGGTGGTTCGGCCTGTACGCGCCTGCCGGCACGCCGCGCGACATCGTGATGAAGCTTTCGAACGAAATCACCCAGATCCTGAACCTGCCCGACGTGAAGGAACGCTATGCGCTGCTCGGCGCGGAGCCGGGCCCGGGCAATCCCGACGCGTTCGGCCGCTTTCATGCCGCAGAGATTGCCAAGTGGGCGAAAGTCATCCGCGACTCGGGCACCAAAGCCGAGTAGGCGTTCCCTCAATCAGGTACGCCAATCTCAAGCTGGATCAGGAACCACTTCAGGGACCACTGCGGACACCCCATGGGAAAAATCGAAGCAAACCTCAGGAAACTCGGCATCACGCTGCCCGACGCACCGGTGGTCAAGGCCAACCCGGCGCTCGTCCCGGGCGTCGCGGTCGGCGAGCTGCTGTTCTGCCAGGGCACGCTCGGGCACACCAACGGCAAATTCCCCTACCTCGGCAAGGTCGGCGACAAGGTCACCGTCGAACAGGCTTACCAGTCGGCACGCCTTTGCGCGATCAACCACCTCGCGCAGGCCAAGGCCGTGCTCGGTGACCTCGACCGCATCGTGCGCGTGGTGCAGCTCACCATCTACGTGAACGGCGCGCCAGGGTTCGAGAAGTCGCCCTTCGTGTCGAACGGCGCGTCGGATCTTTTCGTCGAAGTGCTCGGCCCGCAAGCCGGTGCAATGGCGCGGGCGAGCCTGAGCGTGCCGGACCTCATCTACACCGCGCCGGTCGAGACAACCTGCATCTTCCAGATCAAGCCCGAGCGGAAAGCGGCCTCGAAGAAGAAGGCCGCCGTAAAAAAAACCTCGGCCAATTCTACAAAGAAGCCCGCCCGGAAGCCCGCGAAAAAGAAACGCTAGAGCAGCGTCTGGCCGCCGTCGATCACCAGCACGCTGCCGGTGACGAAGGCGGAAGCCGCCGAAACCAGCCTTTACTAACGCGTGCTCCGAGCGCTTAATCGCCCGGTCCCTGCACCGCGCAGCACCTTCCCACACAGGACGCAATGGCCCCCATCGCTCTAGACCTCGATCACTGCGGCACGATCGTGCGCGACCTCGATCGCGCCCAGCAGGCTTTTGCCAGGCTTGGCTTCAACCTCACTGCGCGCAGCCACCATGTCGGCGCGCCCTCCCCCGGTGCACCCATCGTGCCGCTGGGGTCGGCCAATCACTGCGCAATGCTCGAACAAGGCTACCTCGAAGTCATGGGGCATGTGGACCCGACGAAGACCAGTAACGCAGTGAAGATGGCTGAGCGCTACGAGGGCCTCCACATCGTGGCTTTCCGCCCCCAGTCGAGCGACGTAGTGCAGTCGCAGCTGATCGACCGCGGCGAGCCGATCGACCCGGTGCGCGCCCTGGAACGCATGACGCCCTGGGGCCCCGATGGCAAGGAGTCGCGACGGGTCGC
>JBBQCV010000230.1:0-5905 GCA_038319115.1 Burkholderiales bacterium
GGTGGCGAGTTCGGCGCTGTCCTTCAGCAGGCGCATTTCGTCGAGCGGCACGCGCAGGTCGCTGATGCTGGCCGGCGCAGCGATGCCGAGGCGCACTTTCTCGCGCACCGCGTTGAGCCAGCCGATGACGCGCGCGTCCCATGCGGCGTCGGCGCCGGGCGCGTAGTGCATCACCGGCTGGTTGGCGAGCAGGTCGGGCAGGCGCGCGTCGAGCTCGCCGATCGCATAGGCCTCGTCGAAGCCGAACTTCTGCCGCGCGCCCTCCGGGCCGTGACGAAAGCCTTCCCAGATTTCGCGCTCCTCGTTCTTCTCGCGGCAGAAAAGGATGGCGCGCGCGGATGCGCCTGCGACCAGTACCAGCACCGCCTCGGGCTCGCCGAAGCCGGTGAGGTAGTGAAAATAGCTGTCGAACCGGTACGGGTAGTGCGCGTCGCGGTTGCGGATACGCTCGGGCGCGGTGGGGAGCACCGCCACACCGGCGCGCATCGTGGCGGCCAGGCGCTGGCGGCGGTCGGCGTAAATGCCGACGGGGAGGGCGGTAGCGTCCATCATGTTTTCATCCGGTTAAGTTCAGCGAGGCGCTCGTGGGTGCCGACGTCGCTCCAGGTTCCTGCATGCAACTCCCCGCTGAGGCGACCGTCCTGCGCGGCCGCGCGCAATAGCGGGGCCAGCGGCGCCTTGGCGCCGGCGACGACCGGGTGCACGAGCCGTGGATCAAGCACGGCGATACCCGAGTAAGTGTAGCGCGGCGCGGCGAGGGTTCCGACCCTGCCTTGCGCGAGTGAAAAATCCCCATCGGGGCGAAACGGCGGGTTGGGCACCATGACGAGATGGCCCTCGAGTTCGTCGGGCCCGTCGAGCCGCACGCGCGCGAGGGCGGCGAAATCGTAATCGCAATACACATCCGCATTGACGAGCGCAAACGACGCATCGCCCAGCAGTGTGCGCGCGTTGGCGATGCCGCCGGCCGTCTCGAGCGGTTCGGCTTCGCGCGACCACGCGATCGATACGCCCCAGTTGCGCCCGTCGCCGAGGAAGTCCTCGATCTTCGCGCCGAGATGGGAAACATTGATCACGATCTCGCGAAAGCCCGCCGCGGCCAGCTTTTCGACATGCCAGGCGATGAGGGGTTTGCCGCGCACTTCGACCAGGGGCTTTGGCAGCGTGTCGGTGAGCGGGCGCAAGCGTTCGCCACGCCCGGCGGCGAGGATCATTGCGCGCATCGGAACGCCCATCAAAAACTATAGCCCACGCCCGGCGCGCGCCCTTGCAGGCGCTCGAGCAGCCCGGCGAGCGGGCCGAGCTCGCGATAGCGCTCACAGGTGCGCTGCAGGTGGTCGAGCACGAGCGGGATGTCGGCCAGGTAGCGCTGTTTGCCGTCGCGGTGCGCGAGGCGCGCGAAAATTCCCGCCACCTTGAGATGGCGCTGCAAGCCCATCCATTCGAAGTCGAGGTAGAACGCGGCGAAATCGGCCGGCACCGGCAGCCCGGCCTTGCGCGCCTTTTCCCAGTAGCGCGCGCACCAGTCGATGACCTGCGCCTCGTCCCAGCGGATATAGGCGTCCTTGAGCAGCGAGGCGAGGTCGTACGTGATCGGCCCGTGCACCGCGTCCTGGAAATCGAGCACCCCGGGCAGCGGGTCGCTCACCATGAGGTTGCGCGAATGGTAGTCGCGGTGCACGCAGACACGCGCCTGGGCGAGGTTGTTGGCGACGATGGTGTCGAACGCCGCCGCGAGGATGGCCGATTCGGCGCTCGCGAGCTCGCGGCGCAAATGGCGCGCGACGTACCAGTCGGGGAACAGCGCCATTTCGCGGCGCAGCAGCGCATCGTCGTAGGGCGGCAGGCCGTGGTCGCTGCCGACGCGCTGGATCGCGATGAGTGCGTCGATTGCGGCGCCATACAGGCGGCCCGCATCGCGCGTGGGCGTTGCGCCGGCGACGAGCACGTCGAGATACGTCGCATCGCCGAGATCTTCGAGCAGCAGGAAGCCCCGCGTGGCATCCTCTGCATGGACCGCCGGCACGTGCACGCCTGCGGCCGCAAGCAGGCGCCCAATCCTGAGGAACGGCGCACAGTCCTCCTTGCTGGGTGGTGCGTCCATCGCGATGAGGGACGCCTGGTCGCCGCCAAACGAGACGCGGAAGTAGCGCCGGAAGCTCGCGTCCTCCGACGCCGGCGCGACGCTGTAGCGGCGCTCGCCGAACTGGCGGCCGAGCCAGCCGTGCAGTTCGGCAAGGCGGGCATCGGGACTTGTGGTGGGAGCGGCGGGTGGCAAGGCGGTGAGTGGCAAGGGGGCGGGTCGCAAACCGCGGGTCGCAAAATGAGGGTCGCGAAACGTGGGTCGCAAAAAGGCGGGGCGCAATTGCCATATGGCGGGAATTGTGCGATTTTAGCAGCCCGCTTTTCGTCCCAGTCAGCCTTCCCATGCAGCTTTTCCCGGCGCGCCCGGCGGCGCTCCCCGCGGCGTGCTTCGCCATCGGGTTTGCCGCCTTCTCCGGCGCCCTGATGGCGCAGGCAGTGGCGCAGCCCGTGCCGCTCAAAGAGAAGGGGCCCACGCTCATCGAGGCCGAGCGCATCAACGGTGTCATGGACATCGAGACCTCCGCCAGCGGCAAGGCGGAGTACCGCCAGGACGACACCACCATCTTCGGTGACCGGATCAAGTACAACCAGGAGTTCGGCCGCATCGACGCCGACGGCGGGGTGACCCTGCGCCAGGGTGTCGACCGCTTCTCGGGCTCGCGCCTGCGCCTCGACGCGAACACCGAGACCGGGGTGCTGGAAGACCCGACGTTCTCGATCCGCAGCGGCGACAAGCCGGCGCGCGGCAAGGCCGAGCGCATCGAATTCCTCGGCAAGGACCACTACGCGATTCGCAACGGGTCGTTCACGACCTGCGCGCCGGGCAAGGACGACTGGAGTATCGAGGCCGCCTCGCTCGACCTCGATTACAACGAGCAGTCGGCCACGGTGCGCGACGGCAGGCTGCGCTTTCTCGACCACACCATCGCGGTGCTGCCGTGGATGACCTTCCCGCTGGAGCGCGGGCGCAAGACCGGCTTTCTCGCGCCGGGCTACACGCAGTCGACGCGCAGCGGCCTCGAGCTGAGCACGCCGTTCTACTGGAACATCTCGCCGGAGAACGACGCGACCATCACGCCGCGGTACCTCAGCAAGCGCGGCATGCAGATGCAGGGCGAGTACCGCTATCTCGACCCGAAATACTCGGGCACCGCGAGCCTGGAGTACCTGCCCGACGACAAGCGCGCCGGCATCAACCGCTACGGCATGTCGCTCTACCACCAGCAGACTTTCTCGCCCAACATGTTCGGCCGGCTCGACCTCAACCGGGTGTCCGACAGCCGCTATTTCGTCGACCTGTTCTCCAAGGTGCGGCAGACCTCGCAGGCGTCCATCCAGAGAGAGGGCTTCCTGCAATACAACGGCGACAACTACTGGATGCAGGGGCGGATCCAGCGCTTCCAGACGCTGCAGGACCCGCTCGCGCCGATCGTGAGCCCCTACCATCGCGTGCCGCAGATTTCTTTCGGCACGTGGAAGAACGAGCTGGGAGGGTTTGCCGACCTGGCGCTGCCGGCCGAATACGCCCGCTTCACCCATTCGACCCTGGTCGAAGGCAGCCGCATCATGTCGCGGCCGGTGGTGTCCGCGCCCTACCTCACGCCGGGTTTCTTCTTCACCCCCAAGGCCGGGGTGCACTACGCGGGCTACAGCCTGGACCGCACCGCCCCCGGCCAACCCGACCGCCAGAGCGTGACCGTGCCGTGGATGAGCCTGGACAGCGGGCTGGTGTTCGACCGGCCCATGCAGCTTGGCGGGCGCGATTTCACCCACACCGCCGAGCCGCGCCTGTACTACGTGCGCGCACCGTATCGCAACCAGGACAAAGTGCCCCTGTTCGATACCGCGTTGGCCGACTTCAACTACACGCAGCTGTTCAGCGAGAACCGTTTCGTCGGCGGCGACCGCTTTGGCGACGCCAATCAGCTCACCGCCGCGGCCACCACGCGGCTGCTCTTTCCCAATGGCCAGGAGTTCCTGCGCGCCACCATCGGTCAGCGGTTCTACTTCAACAATGAGCGCGTAGGGCTCCCTGCGGCCACGCCCGCCACGCCGACGACCCCGGTGGCGCCCGCGACGCCGCTACGTACCTACGGCAACTCCGACATCCTCGCCTCGGTCGGCGCGCGGATTGCGCAGCACTGGAATTTCGACACCACGGTGCAATACAACAACCGCCTGGGGCGTAACGAACGCACCGGCATGAACTTGCGCTTCTCGCCCGAGTTCGCCAAGTTTATCAACCTGGGCTACCGCTTCACGCGCGACGCGGTCAACCCGATCCACCAGGTCGACCTCTCCGGGCAATGGCCGATCCTGCCGGGCTGGTACGCGGTCGGGCGCTACAACTATTCGTTCCAGGACGGGCGCCTGCTCGAGGGCGTGGGCGGGGTGGAATACAATGCGGGCTGCTGGGTGGTGCGCCTGGTCGTGCAGCGGCTGCAGGTCGCCACGCAGCTTGCGTCCATTTCGTACTACGTGCAGCTCGAGTTGAACGATCTGGCGAAGATCGGGTCAGATCCTTTCGATCTCCTGAAACGCGCGATCCCGGGCTACACGGCAACCAATACGCGCACCGACCAGCCGCTGCCCGCCAGCCTGCAGCGCAGGCTCCCTTTCGAGCAGGTGTATTGAGAAGATGAAACCAATATTCGCGCCCCTGTGGGCGATTGCAGCAGCGCTGCTCCTCGCGGCGCATCCCGCCGCGGCGCAGCGCATCGCGCTTGTCGATCGCATCGTGGCCATCGTAAACAATGACGTGGTGACCAGCTCCGAGCTGGCCGAGCGCATCGTCATCGCCGAGCGCCAGCTCAAACGGCAGAACACCCCCATCCCCGAGGCGCGCCAGCTCGAGCGGCAGGTGCTCGAGCGGCTGGTGCTCGAAAAGGCGCAGGTGCAATTGGCCAAGGAAACCGGCCTGCGCGCCGACGAGGTGCAGCTCGACCGCGCGATTGGCAAGATCGCCGAGAACAACAAGCTGACCCTCGCCAGCTTTCGCGAGGCGCTGGAAAAGGACGGGCTCAAGTTCGACCGCTTTCGCGAGGAGATCCGCAACGAGATCATGGTGACCCGGCTGCGCGAGCGCGAGGTCGACGACAAGATCCAGGTGAGCGACAGCGAAATCGACCTGTACCTCGCCGAGGCCGAAGGCCCGGGCGCCCCGACGGCCGACGTGGAATACAACTTCTCCCACGTGCTGGTCCGCCTGCCCGAGCAGGCCACACCGGAGAGCATCCAGGCCGCGCGCAGCCGCGCCGAGCGGGTGATCACGGAAGCCAAGGCCGGCGGCGATTTTGCGCGCCTGGTGGCGAGCTATTCGGACGCCCCCGATGCGCTGGCGGGCGGCAACATGGGGTGGCGCCCGCATGACCGCCTGCCCGAGACGTTCGCCGCGGCGCTCAAGGACCTGCGCCCCGGCGAGGTCTCGGCGGTGCTGCGCAGCCCGGCCGGGTTCCACGTGCTCAAGTTGATCGACCGGCGCGGCGGGAACGCCGCGCTCTCCGGCACGCCGGTGCAACAGACGCACGCGCGCCACATCCTCATCAAGACCAACGAGGTAGTGTCCGAAAACGACGCGCGCAGGCGGCTCGCCGGCTTGCGCGACCGGATAGTGAACGGCGCCGATTTCGGCGAGCTCGCGCGCCTGCAGTCCGAGGACAGCAGCGCTGCCAAGGGCGGTGACCTCGACTGGATCTACCGCGGCGACACGGTGCCCGAATTCGAGCGCGCCATGGACGAGCTCAAGCCCGGCGAGATCAGCCAGCCGGTCAAGTCGCCGTTCGGCTTCCACCTGATCCAGGTGCTCGAGCGCAGGGTGGCC
>JBBQCV010000231.1:0-5889 GCA_038319115.1 Burkholderiales bacterium
ATGCACGAGCTGCATCCCGAGCACGCGCGTGTAGAAGTCCATCGTCGCCGGCAAGTCGTCGGTGACGAACGCAAGATGGTCGATGCCGCGTGTCGCGACGGGCTGCAGTTCGTTTTTCATCTCAGGCTGCCTTTGCATGGCTTCGCTCCAGGGCGTCGAGGAAGGTGCGCACCGCAGCCGCGAAGCCTTCGGGATTGTCGCCCGCGACATTGTGCCCGCCCCTGATTTCGACGAGAGTGATGTTCGGGTTCGCGGCCTTGACCTTGGGGACAGTCTCGGGCGCGAACATGTCCGACTGCGCGCCGCGGATCACCAGCGTAGGGCACGCAATCCCGGCGAGTACCTGCCACATGTCCACGCCAAGTTTGGTCTTCTCGCCGGTCTCGAGCACGCGCTTGAACTGGTCGCGAAAGTACAGGTCGCGTTTGAGCTGGAATCCGCCCGCGACCGGCTTCAGGAAAGCATCGAAGCGCGCGCGCTTTTCTGCGCCGAACTCTGACGCCGGATCGATGCCGTGATATCGCATGGCCGCATCCACGCTCTCGAACAGGTCCGGCTGCCTGCCTATGCGCTCGGTGGTGCGCTTCGAGCCCGCGGGCGCGTTTTCCGGTGAGTAGTCGAGGAGCACTGCGGCGGGAATGCGCGAAGGGTTCTTTGCCGCGCACCAGGCGACGCTCCGGCCGCCCATCGAATGACCGACGAGGATTGCCTGTTTCCATCCGAGGCCGACGATAAGGGCCGCGATGTCCCCGGCCATGGTTGGCACCGAATAGTCTTTCGACGCGCTCCACGCAGAGTCCCCGAAACCGCGCATGTCCATCGCCACGACCTCGCGATCACAGGCCAGGGCGGCGGCGACATCGATCCAGTCGTAGGAGAAGAACGATGCGCCGTGAACGATGACAATCGGCGTCTTGCCGGGAGAACCGAACTTGCGATAGAAAATCTCGGTGTCACCGGAACGGACGGTGCCGGTTTGATGCGGTGCGCGCATATGTTTCTCCTTGCGGAACATCGTACTCTGACCCAGATTTTCCTGATTTTAGCGTTTCGCGAAGGCCTCGACGAGATCGGATCGACGAACCTGCGTGAGCCGGAGATCGCCGCTTTCCAGCAGAAGGACCGCGAAAAGCGGCCCTGGGTCTACATCTGAAAACGCAGAAATCGGGGACAGATCACCATTAAATTCAAGACAATTATTCTCCGAGATTGGCTCTGGGAGCCAGTCTCTGGGAATTTTTTTACCAATACCGGTACATTTCAGGGCGTAAATCCGAGCCACCAGCCACACGGACGAGCACCGGCATCAGCGCGATTTCGCGCGTTCCTGCGCGAAACCGCCAAAGAGTTTCAGGCGGAGCGGGAAACCGGGGCGATAAAGCCTAGCCGCGGCGCAGACGCCGCACGACCCAGGGCACCACGATCACGCAGGCGGTGATCGCGAGGAAAGTCGCCGAGATGGGGTGGGTGAAAAACACGCTGGCATCGCCCTGGCTGATCGACAGGGCGCGACGGAACTGGGTCTCGGCGAGCGGCCCGAGGATCAGGCCGATGACCGCGGGCCCCACCGGCACGCCCCAGCGGCGCATCGCGAAACCCATCAGCCCGAACACATACAGCGTGAGCAGATCCACCCACGACTGGTGCAGGCTGTAGGCGCCCAGCGTGGCGAACACGAGGATGCCGCCGTAGAGCAGGTCCCTCGGGATCTGCAGGACCTTCACCCAGATGCCGATCATCGGCAGGTTCAGGATCAGCAGGATCACGTTGCCTATGTAGAGGCTGGCGATCAGTCCCCATACCAGGTCGGACTGGCTCTCGAACAGCAGCGGGCCGGGTTGGATGCCGTAATTCTGGAACGCACCGAGCAGGATCGCGGCGGTTGCCGAAGTCGGGATGCCCAGCGTGAGCAACGGCACCAGCGTACCGGTGGCCGAAGCGTTGTTGGCCGCTTCCGGGCCGGCCACGCCCTCAATCGCGCCGTGGCCGAATTCCTCAGGGTGCTTTGAGAGTTTCTTCTCGGTCGCATACGACAGGAAAGTCGGGATCTCGGCGCCGCCGGCCGGGATCGAGCCGAAAGGAAACCCGAGCGCGGTGCCGCGCAGCCACGCGGGCCATGAGCGCTTCCAGTCCTGGGCGGTCATCATGATCGAGCCCGAAAGCTTCTCCAGCGTCCCGGTCAGGCGGCTCTGGTAGGACGCCACGTACAGCGCCTCGCCGACGGCGAACAGTCCCACCGCAAGCACCACCACATCGACCCCGTCGAGCAGCTCGGGCACGCCGAACGCGAACCGCGGCGTGCCGGACTGGCTGTCGATTCCGACGAGCCCCAGCAGCAGCCCGAGGAAGAGGCTCGTCAGCCCGCGCACGGTCGATGCGCCCAGCACCGCCGCGACGGTCGTGAAGGCAAATACCATCAGCGCGAAATATTCGGCCGGGCCGAATTTGAGTGCCACCTGGACCACGATCGGCGCGAGCAGCGTG
The DNA here is from genome assembly GCA_038319115.1 of Burkholderiales bacterium. Classification (GTDB taxonomy): domain Bacteria; phylum Pseudomonadota; class Gammaproteobacteria; order Burkholderiales; family SG8-39; genus SZAS-79. The sequence goes on from JBBQCV010000231.1 coordinate 2,485, forward strand.
AGCAGCACCGTCGCGATCGTACCCGCCACGAAGGAGCCGATCGCGCTGGTCGCCAGCGCCGGTCCCGCGCGGCCGTTCTTGGCCATCTTGTTGCCTTCGAGCGCGGTGGCGATCGACGCCGACTCGCCCGGGGTATTCAGCAGGATGGTCGTGGTCGACCCGCCGAACATCGCGCCGTAGTAAATGCCCGCGAACATGATCAGCGCGCCGGTGGGCTCGAGCTTGACCGTGAGCGGCAGCAGCATCGCCACCGTCAGCGCAGGGCCCACCCCCGGCAGCACGCCGACCGCCGTGCCAAGGGTAACGCCGATGAATCCCCACAGCAGGTTGAGCGGCTGGAGCGCGACACCGAAGCCTGACAAGAGCGCGCCGAAGGTATCCATTTACGCGGCGTCCATCTATATGCCCGCGCTGCCGAGCAGCGGCGTCAGCCACCCGGCCGGCAGGTTCACGTTCAGCAGGCGCACGAAGAACAGGAACACGCCGACCGAGATCAGCGCGCCGATCGCGATATTGCGCACCCAGCGTGTGCTGCCGAAGCCCTTCGCCACGCCGGCAAACAGCACGACCCCCGCCACCACGAATCCCGCGCTGCCGATCAGCGCCATGTGCGCGCCGAGCGCCAGCGTGATCCAGACGAACCCCGGCGCGTGGAACGCATGGTCGCCGCGTTCTTCAGGGATGTCCGAGGGGCGCTCGCGCCAGCCGCCGCTGAAAGTCTCAAAGAGCAGCCACAACCCGCAGACAATCAGCCCGAAGGCGACGACCGAGGGCATGAAGTTCGGGCCGATGTGCGCGTAACCGCCCTCGCCCGACAGGCCGGCCGCACGCACGGCGCTTGCCACGCCCAGCACCAGCACGCCGAGCGAAAGTGCGGTCTCCGCAATCGAGAACTTCATCGCGCGGCGGTGGCGGGCCGGCCGAACACCTGCTTTCGCCTACTTCCTGATGCCGAGCGAGTCGATCACTGCGCTGACCCGCTTGGTGTCCTCCTCGATGAACTTGCGGTAGTCGTCGCCGCCAAGGAAGTACCCTGTCCAGCCGAGCTTTTCGAGCGTGGCCTTCCAGGCGGGCGTCTCGGTGCCGGCCTTGATCATCGCGACCAGCGCGTCGCGCTGCTGCGGCGTGATCCCGGGCGCGCCGAAGATCCCGCGCCAGTTACCCAGTTCGACGTCGATCCCCTGTTCTTTCAGCGAGGGGATGCCATCGATCTTGTGCGGCGCGGATACGGCCAGCGCGCGCATCTTGCCGCCCTTGATCTGCTCGGCGAACTCGCCCAGCCCCGACACGCCGGCCGTGACGTGGCCGCCGATGATGGCCGCCACCGCCTCGCCGCCGCCCTTGAACGGGACGTAGTTGATTTTCGCGGGCTCGCCGCCCAGCGCCTTGACCATCAGCCCGACCAGGATATGGTCGGTGCCACCGGCCGATCCGCCCCCCCAGGACACGCCGCCCGGGTTCTTCTTGTAGGCGTCCATCAGCTCGCCGATGGTCTTGTGCGGCGAAGCTGCCGGCACGACGATCACTTCCCATTCGCTCGTCAGGCGCGCAAGCGGCGTGACCTGCCCCAGGTTGATCGGCGACTTCTGCAGGTACAGGCCGCCGACCATCACCATCCCGCCGATCATGACCGCGTTGGGGTCACCCTTGGCGGAGTTCACGAACTGCGCAAGGCCGATCGCGCCTGCCGCACCGCCCTTGTTCTCGAACTGCACCGAGGAGACCAGCTTGGCGCTTTGCAGCGCGGCGGCCAGGTTGCGGCCGGTCTGGTCCCAGCCACCGCCGGGGTTCGCAGGAATCATCATCTTCAGGCTCTGGGCGCCGGCAGGCGCGGCCAGGACGAGGCCTGCGGCAAGCGCAGTGAACCCGGCGAGAAGTTTGCGGACTATGCTGTGCATGGACCCTCCCTAATTGTCTGAACGAGGCGGCATTCTAGGCGATAACCCGGTCCCTTGAGGGGGGGGCCGGGCCGGCGCGTTCCCCAACTGCCGCCACAGCCCGCCGCAATCGCGGCGGCAGAAGAAACCAACAGGCCAGCGCGATGATACGCATGGATGCACTGCGGTTCGGGGTCGGTCCAAGCCAACGCGACGATAGACCGATCGTGCTTTTCTGCCAGCCGCGGTGTCGCGCGGCGCAGACGCGTGGTTTTGTCAGCGTGATTTTGTCAACGTGAATGCGTTCGCGCTGCCTATCGCGGGGTCTTGAGCGAACGCGTGATCGGCAGCTTCCCGCGCAAACGCGGCCAACAAGCGCGCTCGCGCGACAACCTGGCCGTGGAGACCGGTACGCATGCCACCGGCGTGGTGTTCGAGGGCACCCGCGCCGTGGGCGTGCGCTACCGCGTGAACGGCGAAGAGCGCAGAGTGCACGCCGCCCGCGAGGTCCTGCTGTGCGCCGGTGCGTTGCAGTCGCCGCAATTGCTGCAACTTTCAGGCGTGGGGCCGCGGGCGTTGCTGGACGCGCACGGCATCGCCCCGGTGCATGCCCTCGAAGCGCCGGACATGCAGTTCTTCATCTCGACGGTCAGCGCCGAGGCGCGCGGCGCCGCGCCGCACCCTTTTCCCGGCTTTACGTTCGTGTTCTACCCGATGCGGCCCACCAGCCGCGGCCACGTGCGCATCAAGTCCGCCGACCCGAAGGCTGCGCCGGCGATGCAGCCGAACTACCTGTCCACCGACTACGACCGGCGCAGCATGGTGGCCGGGGCGCGCATGGCGCGCGCGCTGGCCGCGACCAGGTCGCTGTCGCCCTATGTAATGGAAGAATTGCAGCCCGGGCCGGCCGCCCAGTCCGACGAGCAATTGCTCGACGCCGTCCGGGCGCACGGCTCTTCCGGCTATCACCCGGCAGGCACCTGCCGCATGGGCACCGATACCGGCGCCGTGGTCGACCCGCGGCTGCGCGTGCACGGCGTGCAGGGACTGCGCGTCATCGATGCGTCGGTGATGCCGACGCTGGTCTCGGGAAACACCAATGCCGCGACCATCATGATCGCCGAGAAGGGCGCCGACCTCGTGCGCGAGGATGCCCTCAGGTCCGGGCACGCCTGAGCCTCGCCGAGCCCGGGGCCCGACCGCCGGGCCGCCACACCTGCAGGGCAGGGATCGTCAATACTGCCAAAAATACCCGAACCACCGCGCCAGCATTGGCTTTCCAGCCAAAATACTGCCAATCGACTCCGAGGCTCTCAGCCCTTGGGCTTGCTCTTCAAGAGGTCGCCCAGAGAGGCGAGCGGGTTGTGGGTCGCCGTCGCCTTGGTGCCCTCGCGCACGCTGCCGCCCGCCTGTGCGTCCGTCACTCGCGCGTGCTCGTTCTCGTGGCAGTACAGGCACAGCAGTTCCCAGTTCGACCCGTCGAGGGGATTGTTGTCGTGGTTGCCGTCCTTGTGGTGCACGGTGAGCT
>JBBQCV010000232.1:0-5829 GCA_038319115.1 Burkholderiales bacterium
CGCGGGGAAGGCATCACCGACGAACGCGTGCTGTCAGCGATGGCGGCCGTGCCGCGCCACGTGTTTGTGGAGGAGGCGCTCGCTTCGCGCGCCTACGAGGACACCGCCCTGCCGATCGGCCTGGGCCAGACCATCTCGCAGCCCTACGTGGTGGCGAAAATGATCGCGGCGCTGCGCGCGGGCGGGCGCAACCTGGGCAAGGTGCTCGAGATCGGCACCGGCTGCGGTTACCAGGCCGCGGTCCTCGCGCATATCGCGCCCGAGGTGTATTCGGTCGAGCGCATCCAGGCCTTGCTCGACCGCGCCCGCGGCAACTTGCTCGGCCTCAAGCTGTCCAACCTGCGCCTGAGTTACGGCGACGGCAACCTCGGATTGGAGAAAGCCGCACCGTTTGATTCCATCATCGTTGCGGCGGCGGCGCCCGAAGTGCCCCCCGCCCTCTTACAACAGCTTGCCGTGGGTGGCAGAATGATCCTGCCGCTGCGCACGCCGCAGGCCGGGCGCGGCACCCAGCGACTGGTGATGATCGAGCGCGGACCGCGCGCTTACAACGAGACGACCATGGATGCGGTGAGGTTCGTTCCCTTGGAAACAGGACGCCAGTGAATCGATTCGGACTGCTTGCAGCGATGTTTGCCCTTGGCGCGCTCGTCGCCGGGTGCGCCAGCCGGCCGACGTCGGCCCCCGTCGTCGACAGGATGCCCTCGTCGACCACCGCGCCCAAGCCACCGGTCGCGCAGGTGGCCCCGGTGCCCGGTGCGACGACGGACACGTATTACACGGTCAAGCGCGGCGACACGCTCTACAGCATCGCGCTCGATCACGGCGCCGATCCGCGCGATGTGCGCGAATGGAACCGGCTGGAAAGCGCCGACCGGCTGCAGCCCGGGCAGGTTCTGCGCGTGACGCCGCCGGACAAGCAGCCCGCGCCTGCGGTGCAGGTGGGCGCGGCGAGGGGCGCTGGCGGGGCGGATGCGCGCCCGATCGAATCCCGGCCGCTCGATTCGCGCACGCCGGAATCGCGAGCCCTCGACACGCGTGGCGTGCCAGTGCGTCCGGCCGATGCGAAGCCCGCCCCTGGCGCGTCCGTCGCGGCGATGAAGAGCGAGCCCAAGGCGGTCAAGCTGCCGTACTCGAGCGAGAACCTCGCGATGCTGCAACGCCCGGAGCAGGCGCCCGCGCAAGGCGCGCCGACTCCTGCGCCGGCCGCTGCGCCCATCGCGCGCGTCGACCCCAAGCCGGCGGCTGCGTCCACCGCGCCGCCCGCCAGCGAACCGCGCGAGGGCGATGCGATCGAATTCATCTGGCCCGCGCGTGGCAAGATCCTCACCGGATTCTCAGAACCGACCAGCAAGGGCGTGGACATCGCTGGCAAGGCGGGCGACCCGGTGGTGGCTGCGGCCAGCGGTCGGGTGATCTACATCGGCACCGGCATCCGCGGCTACGGCAAGCTCATCGTCATCAAGCACGACAACAACTTCAACAGCGTCTACGCGCACAACCGCGAAATCCTCGTCAAGCAGGACCAGGCCGTCGCGCGCGGCCAGAAGATCGCCGAACTCGGCGACACCGACGCCGATTCCCCCAAGCTGCACTTCGAGATCCGCAAGTCAGGCAAGCCTGTGGATCCGGTGAAATACCTGCCGCCGTCATGACCCGCGCGCGGCACCTCCTTGCCAACGGGGAGGCGACGCGGCCCCGCTCGCGCCAGGAACTGCGCTCAAGCAGGCGCGGTGTTCCCGGCGCGGTTGTCGGTCAGCGCCGGATGCCCGGGCGCAGCGCTTCGGCCAGGTCATTCACCGCGGCGGCATAGAACGAGCTGCGGTTGTAGCGCGTGATCACGAAGAAATTGTTGAGGCCGACCCGGTACTCCGTCGGGCGGTCGGGTGTGATGAGGTCGATCAGCGCGCCCAGGGCGCCCGGCTTGGGCGGCGGCTCGGCGCGCACCGCGATGCCCAGCGCCGCGAATTCCGCCAGCGTGAGGATCGGCTTGATGCCTTGCGCAACCAGCGGCGCGGGATTGGCCTCACCCATGTCGGCCGCATACACGATCGGCTCGCCGCGCTCCCAGCCGTGCGACTTGAGGAAATTCGCCACCGAGCCGATGGCGTCGGTGGGGCTTGAGCGCAGCAGCGCGACGCCGTCGCCGTCGAAATCCACCGCCCAGCGCCGGTAGCTGCTCGGCATGAATTGCGGGATGCCGATGGCGCCTGCGTACGAGCCGCGCACCTCGTGGGGGTCGAGCCTGGCCTCGCGTGAGAAAAGGAAGAACGCCTCGAGCTCCGAGCGGAAGAACTCGGCGCGCGGCGGGTAATCGAATGCCAGCGTGGCGAGCGCGTCGATCACCCGCCATTTGCCCATGTTGCGGCCGTAGTAGGTTTCGACGCCGATGATCGCCACGATGATTTCCCTGGGCACGCCGTAATCGGCCTCGGCGCGCCCGAGCGCAGCCGCGTGCTCGGCGGCGAAGCGCACGCCGTCGGCTAGGTGGCGTTCGTTGACGAAGATCGGGCGATAGTTGCGCCACGAGCGCACGCGCGGCGAAGCCGGCGGGCGGATCGCCTTGAGGATCTCGGGCTGGCGGGTGGCCCCTGCGATCTGCGCGCTCAGTTCGCCCTCGTCGAAGCCATGCCGCTCGACCATGTCGCGGACGAACTCGCGGGCTTCCGGGCGGCTGGCATAGGTGGCGCGCTCGGCCGGCCGCGCCTGCGCCGCGCTCGCCGGCCCGGCGATGCCGGCCAGCGCCAGGGCGAGGGCCATGGCAAGACCCAAGGCAAGACGGCGCGCGCATTTTGCGAAGCGCCTCATGCGGGCCGGAATCCGCGCACCGACTTCTTCAATTCGGCGAGGTCGGCATCATGGCCCACCGCGCCGTAGCGAAGCGCGATGTAGCGCTCGCCGACCGAGGCGATGGTGGCGGCGGCGGCAGGAAAGCGAAGCGCGGCGCGCGAAGTGAAATCGCGCGGCCCCTCGTGCGGATCGCGCGGCAGGCCCGCTGCGCCGAGCTTGCGGCAGAAAGCGAGCCACAGTTGCTGGACCGGGTCGGGGCGCACCAGCCGCTTGAGCGACCATGCGAGCAGCCCAAGCACGATGAGGCCCACCGTCGTTAGAAGCAGGGTCGCGAGTTTGCGCCAGTCGGCGTCGGTGAAGCCCAGCCGGGCGAGGAACTCGCGTTGGCGTTCGGTGTTGTAGCCCAGTACCCACAGGTTCCAGCGGTTGGTGAGCGCCTCCCAGTTGTAGCGCAGCGATTTCAGCCAGGCCACATCCACGCGCATCAGGTAGGGCACCGGATCGCCGGAGGGGACAGAGTTCGCCATGCCCGAGTCGACCCGGCCGGGCATGGCGACAGCAGTGGGGTCGACGCGCACCCATCCGGCGCCTGCAACATAGACCTCGGCCCACGCATGCGCCTCGGACTGGCGCACGGTGAGGTACCCGTCGAGCGGGTTGAATTCGCCGCCCTGGTAGCCGGTGACCACGCGCGCCGGCACGCCGGCTGCGCGCATAAGCACTACGAACGCTGAGGCGAAATGCTCGCAGAAGCCACGCTTGGTCTCGAACAGGAATTCGTCCACGCTGTCGCGCCCCAGCGCAGGGGGCAGGAGCGTGTAGACGAAGCGCTGCGCGCGCAGCCAAGTGATCGCGTGGCGCATCAGCGCGTCGTCGCCATCGATGGTACTGCGCCAGCTTTGCGCGAGGGCCGTGGTGCGTGGGTTGAATCCGGGCGGCAGGATCCTGGCGCGCGCAAGGCTGCCCGCGGTTTCGTCGACGGCGCGCTGGCCGCCGGCGACCGAGGTCATCTCGTAACGCATGCGGTTTCGCACCTCGTTGTTCGCCATGACCTGCCCATCCCCGGTCATCCACGCATTGGGCGGAAGCGAGGCGGCCGTCTCGAGTGCGAACAGCCAGTTGCGGTTGTGCGGTTCGAGAATCACCGAGTAGTCGAACCTGGCCTCGCCGCCGGCGATTTCGTCTGGGCTGCGGAAGCGGCGCGGCCCGGTGCGCCAGGTGCGGCCGTCGAAATCCCACAACACCGGGCCGCGCCAGTACAACTGGCGCGGGGTGGGGCGGGGGCCGTTGAACAAAGCGCGGAACGCGATCGCATCGGAGACCGATAGTTGCGACAGCGTGCCGGGGGCCATCGAATCGGTGAGGCCGGTCACGCCCGAGTAGGCGTCCTGCGGCATGCCCCACAACGGGCCCTGCACGCGCGGGAAAAGCACGAACAGCACTGCCGCGATCGGCACCGCGTGCACGAGGAGCAGGCCCGCCGTGCGCAGGTTGGCCACCGGCGCTCGCTGCGGAGCGCTGAACGACACCAGCGCGCCGGTGATCGCCACCAGCGCGCCGAGCATGACGAGCGCGGTCTGGATCGACTGGGTGTAGAGGAAGTTGGTGAGCACGAGGAAATAGCACAGGAACACCACCATGGTGGCGTCGCGGTGGGTGCGCATCTCGAGCAGCTTGAGGCCGGCGAGCACCATCAGCAGGGCGATCCCCGAGGCGCGGCCGAAGATGGTGCGGTATTCCACCCCGATCGCGATCATTCCGATGATCGCTACGCCAGCCAGCAGCCAGACTGACGGCAGGCGACGTTGGGTGATCGCGAGATAGGTGCGCCACCCGAACAGGCAGGCCGCGAACAGCGTGAGCCACCACGGAACGCGCATGGCGTGCGGCGCCATGACGAACAGCAGGCAGCCGCACAACCAGCCGAGGTCGCGGCCGGTGACCGCGCGCTGCTCGGGGGCGAGCGGGTGGGCGGTAATCGCACTCATGCCTGGTACAGCGCGAGCGCGGTGAGGCATGCGGCGCGGTGCGTGTCGCCCTGCGCCGGCGGCAGGATGATGCCGGGCAAGCGCAAGCCGTAGCGCAGTCCCTCCGCCTCGGAGGCGATCACCCAGCCGGCAATGCGCGACAGGCGCGCCTCGACATCGAGCGCGACCGGCAGCAAGGCCCAGTCGAGCCACAATTCGGCGGAGGCGTCGCCGGTGAACTGCTTGGTGAGCATGGCGTCGCTGCGCGCCACGGCCTTCCACGCGACATGGCGTGGCGAGTCGGCGAGCTGGTAGGCGCGCAGGCTGGAGAAATCGTCGGTGCCCTGCGTGGCGGCCTGGCGCGCACCGTAACTCGCATCCGGGCTCGAGGCCGGCAACGCGGCCTTGTCGGGGCGCGGATACACGAGGCACCGGAAGTCGGGCTGCACGATGCTCCATGCGCGGAACAGGCCGAGCGGGTAGCGGGTTTCCAGCCGCACGCGAGTAAGCGCGAGCCATCCGCGCCGCGCGGCGGGCACCGACAGGATCACCTCGGCGGTGGCAGAGGCAGGAACGTCGGTGACGAGCTGCGCACCGGAGGCTTCGTGGCGCAGCATGATCGCTGGGCGCACCCACGGCGCGGGATTTTCGAGGAACAGGCGGAACTGCGCGGCCTCGCCCGCGAAGACCGGCTCGGCGCGCCCGGTGATCACCACCAGCCGCGCGAGGTTGCGCACGGTGTGCACCATGCCGGCGAGTGCGAGGCCGGACAGCAGGAAGGTCAGCATGAAACCCAGCGAGAGCACGTAGTTGATCGAGCCCACGAGCATGATGAGCAGGGTGGCGGCAAACATCATCCCGACTCGCGTGGGCACGATGTAGACGCGCCGGTGGCCGAGGCGGATCGGCCCATGCTCGGTCGCGCGGTGGCCGTAGAACCACGCGGCCAGGCGCGAGCGGGGGATTGCTTGCGTGATCACGGCCGCCATGTCAGCTCGTGGCTCCCGCGAAGCCCCATTTGCCTTTCCACGCACCCAGCACGAGGTTGGGATACTCGGGCTTGCCCAGGCTG
>JBBQCV010000233.1:0-5815 GCA_038319115.1 Burkholderiales bacterium
CGATGCGGTAACCACGTCCGACCCGTACTCCGACCAACGCCAGCTCATGTACTTGGAAGCCTCAGGGCCGGGGGTTGCGCTGACCGGCACCAAGACACGCCCCTGGTGCGGGCATATCGAAGGGGACGACTTTGCGGTCGCAGGCAACGTGCTTGCGGGCGAAAAAGTCGTGACTTCAATGGCCTCGGCTTTCAAGAAGAGCGCCGACAAGGAACTCGAGGAACGCCTGCTGCTGGCGCTCGAAGCGGGACGGGACGCGGGCGGCCAGCAGGGCGGCGAGGTCTCGGCGGCCCTTTTCGTAGCCGGCGCATTTGCCTATCCGCTGTTCGACTTGCGCGTGGACGTTTCGCGCGAACCCACGGGCGAATTGCGCAGGGCATACGAGTGGTACAAGCCGCTCGCGCCGTTCTACAGCGATTGCTACGAGAAAGGGATCCCGGCGCTGTATAAGGATCACCTCAAAAGTATCGGCTGGCCGCTCGTCCCCTTCCAGGACGGAAAGGATGCGCCGAAATGACAGGCATACGAAAGACGCGGTTCGCAGCACTCCTTGCATGCGTACTCATTGCGCCCACCCTGGCGCTGGCGCAGGAATGGCCGCGCAAAGGCCTCACGCTGGTAGCGCCGTTCACGGCCGGCGGCATCACCGACCTGCTCACGCGCATCATGGCCGACGAGCTGGGCAAATCATTTGGCCAGCCGGCGGTGGTAGAGAATCGTGCCGGCGCCGGCGGGTCGGTCGGCCTCAATTATGTCCTCGCACAGCCCGCCGACGGTTACACGATCGTAATGGGAGGCAACGGTCCATCCGCCATCGTGCCTTCGTTGAATCCCAACGCGAACTATGGCCCGAAGAACTTCGAGCCGGTTGGGTTCGTCGCCGGCCTGCCTTCGATGCTCGTAGTGCATCCATCGGTCCCGGGCAAGACGCCGCTCGAGTTCGCTGCTTATGCAAAGTCGCAGGGCGCAAAGCTCTCCTGTGCTTCGCACGGCGAGGGCAGCTTCAACCATCTTGCGTGTGTCCAGTTCAACAAGTTGACCGGAAGCGCGATGACGCACGTGCCCTACAAAGGCGCAGCGGCCGTCAATGCAGACCTTCTCACCGGGCGCGTTCAGGTCTACTTCGCAGTGCTGCCCACGGTCCTGGGCTTTATCAAGAACGGGCAGCTGAAGGCGCTGGCGACTGGCGACCAGGAACGCGCCGCCGCATTGCCGGATATCCCGACTCTGAAGGAAGCGGGCATTCCCGGGATCGTGATCGGCTCATGGAATGCGCTGTATGTGAAAGCCGGGACGCCAGCTCCGATCTTGGCTCGGCTGCGCGCCGAAACCGACAAGATCCTCAGGCGGCCGGATGTGATCGCGCGGATCGCTGCCACTGATGCGGTCACCAAACCGATTTCGGTCGAGCGGCTTGGGCAGATGACGATTGAGGAGTTCGACGCTTACGGACGCATTGCCCGCGAGGGAAATATCAAACTTAATTGACTCTGGAATGTACCGGCACCGGTACACGAATTGGCCTGCGAGCCGCGCCACGCTTAACTCTAGAAAACCTAATTCCGCAGAATCCTGTCCGGCCCGATGCGCCCCACCAGCGGCAGCTTGAGCGCCGGCTCGAACGGGTTGACCCCAAAGGTGAGGCCCAGCAGGTTGAGTTCGAGGCCTTCGACCGGGCTGGCGGTGACCGCCAGCAAGCCGACCACGCTGGCCTGGCCGCCACCGCCGCTGGGTGCGGCGTCGAACAGGGTGCCGCTGTAGTCCTTGCCGATGGCGGTCGGTGGCAGGTCCACGTGCAGCTCGGGCACCGCGCGCGTGATCCACGCCGTGAAGGTATTGGAATTCGGTCCGGGCCAGAGCGTGTATTCGCCTTTCCAAGGATAGGCGCGCGCGGCCGCGTCGATGCGCGCGACCAGCGCCTGCGCGGCGGCGCCGCGCTTGTCCGCGAGCAGTTCTGGCGTGGCGCCGTACCAGCGCGCATCGGGGGCGCGCTCGTGGATCGCGACCACCGAGTCGTTCCAGCGCGCGCGCCAGCCGATGACTTCGTAGACCGCGTACGCCGATGCGCCGTCCGCTTTCGTCGCCACCCAGGTGTGCACGCCGAACAGGCCGCGCCAGCCGAACGCGCGCGCCGCATAGACCTGCACCACCGCCTCTCGCGTGGCGATCGGGTCTGGCGCGCTGCCCACGGGCGCGTGGCTCGCGGTGCGCCAGTCTCCGCGCAGGCTGGCGCAACCGGCCGCGAGGATGAGCAGTCCCAAGCCGGCAGTGAGCAGGCCGCGGGCGGCCTTGCCGAGCGTTCGCCTGCCCAGACCCGTGCGCGCAGTGGGCGACATGGGCGGCGCGGGCGGACGGTGGTCGTTTCCTTCGTGCATGCGCCACTGTACTCCGCAGGCATGCATTTCACGCATCGGGTTGTGGCTGCGGTGGTGCGCCCGTAAGATCGACCGCATGGATCCCATCGACCGCCTGCCGCTTTCCCCGGACATTTCGCGCGAATCCGTTGCCGTGCCCTGGCCGGAGGGCAAGAAGTGCGCGGTCATGATGACTTTCGATTTCGACGCTGAGACGATGTGGCTGTCGCGCGACACCTCGAACGCCGGACGGCCCGCGCTGATCTCGCACGGCACGTACGCGGCCAAGATCGCGATCCCCGAGATCCTGCGCGTTTTGAAAGACACCTCTGTGCCCGCGACCTTCTTCGTGCCGGGGTGGACCGCGGAGAACCACACCGCGCGCGTGGCCGACATCATCGAGGCCGGCCACGAGGTCGGCCACCACGGCTACCTGCACTTCTGGCCCGAGCCCGACAAGCCGGCCGGGGAGGAGCGCGAGATCGAGCTCGGCCTCGAATCGCTGCAGCGCCTGTTCAGGCTCACGCCGCGCGGCTACCGCTGCCCGGCCGGCGAGACCACCGACCGGCTGATCCCGCTGCTGGCCAAGTACGGCTTTGCGTACGACAGCTCGTACATGGACGACCTGCACCCCTATATCCATCATCGCGCGGGCAAGAGCACCGGGGTGGTGGAAGTGCCGTGGCACTGGTCGCTCGATGACGTGCCCTACACGGTCTACAGCCTGCGCGGCCAGCGCGCGATCCAGACCAACGAGCACATCCTCGCCATCTGGAAGGCCGAGTTCCACGAGTATTACCAGCGTGGCGCCCTCTTCGACCTGATCATGCACCCGCAGGCGATCGGCCGGCCGTCGCGCCTCGTGCTGCTGCGCGAGTTCATCCACTTCGTGCGCACCTATCCGGGCGTGTGGTTCGCCACCGGCAGCCAGGTCGCCGATCACGTGCTGCGCACGGCGCGCTGACCATGAAGACGATCATCGAGCATGGCTGGGTGGTGCCCGTGGACGGCGTGCACCCCTATATCGAGGACGGAGCGGTGGCGTTCGAGGACGACCGCATCGTAGGTGTGGGCGAGAGCGCGGACATCAAAGCGCGGTTTTCGGCCGAGCGCACCGTTGACGCGCGCGGCAAGGCGATCCTCCCCGGCTTCATCAACACCCACGTGCACCTCATCGGCGGCATCAACAAGGGCCTCACCGAAGACCTGTCGGGCGTGTCGGGCGGCCTGTTCCGGATCGCCATGCCGCTGCATTACGTGTACGCGCAGGCGCCCGAGGTGTACTGGCTCGCTTCGATGCACGCCCTCGAAGTGGTGCGCACCGGCACCACCACGGTCAACGAGATGGGCAAGTTCGAGCGCGAAGTGGCCCGCGTGGTGCGCGACGTGGGCTTGCGCGCGGTCATGGCCGAGAACATCCGCGACAGCGCGGTGGTCGACGTGCGCCCCGGCGTGGTCGAGCGCACTTTCGTGCCGGCCGACGCCGAGCGCTGCATCGACGCGGCGCTGGCCTTCATCGAGGAGTGGCATGGCAAGGCCGACGGGCGCATCACCTGCCGCCTCGGCCCCAACGCCCCCGACACCTGCGCCGAATCGACGCTGGTGCGCGTGAAGGAACTCGCCGACCAGCGCGGCCTCGGCCTGCACACCCACCTCGCGCAGGTGCCGGGCGAGCGCGAATACGTGGTGAAGGCGCAGGGCCGCAGCCCGGTGCAGTACCTCGCCGACCTCGGCTACCTGAATTCAAACCTGGTGGCCGCGCATTGCGTGTTCATGTCCGAGGCCGATGCCGAGCAGTTCGCCGCGAGCGGCGCGCACATGAGCCACACCGCCTACCTGGTGGGCAAGCGCGGCTATTTCCCGCCGATGCAGGCGCTGTATGCGAACAAAGCCTCGGTGGCGCTCGGCTCGGACTGGCTGTCCAACGACATGTTCAAGATCATGCGCTCGGCGATCCTGCTGGCGCGCCAGCAAGCCGGCGCGGTCGGGATCATCGACGGCCCGAAAGCGCTCGAGATGGCCACGCTCGCCGGCGCGCGGGCCCTTGGCATGGAACGCGACCTCGGCTCGCTCGAGGTGGGCAAGAAAGCCGATCTCATCCTCGTCGACCTCGACACGCCGTGGGTGAACCCGATCCGCCCGGCGCAGTTGGTGTCCAATCTCGTGTACAACGCCAACGGCAGCGACGTGACCGATGTGTGGATCGACGGCCGCGCGGTGGTCGAGGACCGGCGCGTGGTCACCATCGACGCCAACGAGGCGCGGCGCGAATGCCAGGCCACGGCCGAGCGGGTGTGGGGCCGGGCATCAGAACTGTTTGCAGGCGCATGACTCAACGATCCGGCATGGGAATTGCTCCCACAGCCTGACACTTCCAAGGAGAACTATATGAATCCCATCCGTCGCGCGGTGCTGGCCGCCATTGCCACACTACCGCTGGTCGCGCTGCCTTTCAGGGCCATCGCGCAGTCCGATTTCCCCAACAAGCCGATCCGCATCGTGGTGCCCTTCCCCGCAGGCGGTACGCTCGACACGCTCGGCCGGCTGCTCGCGCCCAAGCTGCAGGAATCGCTCGGCCAGCCGGTGGTGATCGACCCGCGCGGAGGCGGCGCGACTGCGATCGGCACGCAGGCGGTGCAGAAAGCCGCGCCCGACGGTTATACGCTGCTGTTCATGGCCAACAGCTTCGTGCTGGTGCCCATGCTCATGCAAAAGCCCCTGTGGGACCCGCTCAAGGATTTCACCCCGGTGTCGCTGGTGGCGCGCGTGAACCAGGTGCTGATCGCGCATCCCAGCCTGCAGGCCAATACGGTCAACGAGCTGGTGGCCCTCGCCAAGGCATCGCCCGGAAAGCTCAACTTTGCCTCGTTTGGCAACGGCACCTCCTCGCACCTGGGCGTGGAGCTGTTCAAGAACCTGGCCGGCATCGACATGCAGCACATCTCCTACAAGGGCATGGCCCCGGCGATGCAGGACATCCTCGGCGGGCAGGTGAAGGTGCTGCTGGCGAATATCCCGGACGCGATCCCGCAGCTCAAGGCGGGCAAGGTCAAGGCGTTGGGCGTGGCCGACGACAAACGCTCGGCGCAGCTGCCCGACGTGCCGACGTTTGCCGAGCAGGGCTTCCCCGGCTTCGCCGTGTACTCATGGTATGCAGTCGTCGCGCCCGCCGGAACGCCCGAACCGGTCGTGAGGAAGCTGCATGCGGCCTTCAGTGCGGCGGTGAAGGATCCTGTGGTGGTTGACCGCCTCACCAACCTGCAGGGCATGACGGTGCTCAACGCCTCCGGCGAGGACTTGCACCGCTTCATGGTGGCCGAGCAGAAGCGCTACGCGGAACCGATCCGGGTGTCGGGCGCGAAAATCGAATAGGTAGGGAACAGGGGAACCAAGGTTCCCCCGTTACCCCCTCCGGAACAGGGGGACCAACTTTTCCCCCTTTACCCCCACAATTGTGTATT
>JBBQCV010000234.1:0-5807 GCA_038319115.1 Burkholderiales bacterium
TGCGCCGCATGCACGCGGATCTGGTGGGTGCGCCCGGTCATCAGCCGCGCTTCCAGCGCCGAGGTGGCATCGCCGATCGCAATGGGATTGAACCGGGTGATCGCGCGGGCGCCGTCCTCGCGCGCGCTGACCCGGCGCTCCCCCTCTGCGGTGACGTACTTGTGCAGCGGGACGTCGACTTTGCGCGCGCCGCCTTTCCACCGCCCTTTCACAATAGCCAC
Source organism: Burkholderiales bacterium (assembly GCA_038319115.1). Classification (GTDB taxonomy): domain Bacteria; phylum Pseudomonadota; class Gammaproteobacteria; order Burkholderiales; family SG8-39; genus SZAS-79. The sequence continues at coordinate 222 of JBBQCV010000234.1, forward strand.
ATAGTCCTTGCGGATTTCACCGTCCCTGAGCATCCGGTGCAGTTCGACCAGCGCGCTGCGCTTCTTGCCGATCACCAGCAGCCCGGACGTGTCCCGGTCGAGGCGGTGGGCAAGCTCGAGGAATTTGGCCTTGGGTCTTTCGGCTCGCAGGGTCTCGATCACGCCGAAGCTGATGCCGCTGCCGCCGTGGACGGCGACCCCGGAGGGCTTGTCGATGACGATCAGGGCGTCATCCTCGTAAACAATGGGCAGGGACAGCCTCGGCGGCGCGGATTTCTGCTCGGGGGTGGCGATTTGGACCGGCGGGACGCGGACCTTGTCGCCCTCGCGCAGCTTGTAGTCCTGCTTGATGCGCCCGCTGTTGACCCGGACCTCGCCGCTGCGCAGGATCCGGTAAACGTGGCTTTTGGGGACCCCTTTGAGCCGGCGGATGAGGAAATTGTCGATCCGCTGGCCGGAGCTTTCCTCGCCGACTTCAAGCAGCGTCGCCCGAGCTTTACTTAACTCGTTCATTTTGCATATAATTGGCCGCTTGCTTTGAGTTGCGAGGCACGGTCCGAAGAAAGCGGCCGGCGATTCGCCGGGTCCGGGACCATTTACCCGCCTCCTGTCCTTTAATACGGACCCGGAGCAACTGGTCATATTCGCTCACCGGAAGTAGCGATAGTACTTGAAAGCGCACACAGAGAGTCCGATCCCAAAGGAACTGCAAGTGCCACGCGCAACAATGCGAGGCGCCACGATCCCGGCTTTCCGCCGGTATTTCGTTCACCACGACGACCCTGTCGAATCTTCGAAATAGGCAATCAAAGCTTACTGAGCTAACGAAACGCTGACCGTCGGTTCACGGACTCTCCTGCGGCGCAGGAGAAGAACAAGTGAAGCGCATGCTTTTCAACGCAACGCAGCAGGAAGAACTGCGCGTTGCCATCGTCGACGGCCAAAAGCTGATCGACCTCGACATCGAATCTGCAGCAAGGGAACAACGCAAGAGCAACATATACAAGGGCGTAATCACCCGCATCGAGCCCAGCCTCGAGGCCGCCTTCGTCGACTACGGCGAGGAGCGACACGGCTTCCTCCCCTTCAAGGAAGTCGCCAAAAGCTATTTCAAGCAGGACGCCGAGGTCGGCCGGGCGCGCATCCAGGATGCGCTCAAGGAAGGCCAGGAGCTCATCGTCCAGGTCGAGAAGGACGAGCGCGGCAATAAGGGCGCGGCCCTGACCACCTTCATCAGCCTGGCCGGACGCTACCTCGTCCTGATGCCGAACAACCCCCGTGGCGGCGGCGTGTCGCGCCGCGTCGAGGGCGAGGACCGCGACGAACTGCGCGCCCTCATCGACCAGCTCGAAGTGCCGCAGGGCATGAGCGTCATTGCGCGCACCGCGGGCATCGGGCGCACCATCGAGGAACTCAACTGGGACATGGGCTACCTCATGCAGTTGTGGGGCGCCATCGAGATCGCCGCCAACGACCGCACGCCGGGCGAGGACGGGCGCTACCGGCCCAAGCCTTTCCTGATCTACCTCGAGTCGAGCCTGGTCATCCGCGCGATCCGCGACTACTTCCAGCCCGACATCGGCGAGATCCTCATCGACACCGAGGAGATCTACGAGCAGGCGCAGGCCTTCATGCAGACCGTGATGCCCGGCAACGTGCACAAGGTCAAGCTGTACCGCGACGACGTGCCGCTCTTCTCCCGCTTCCAGATCGAGCACCAGATCGAGTCGGCGTTCTCGCGCCAGGTGAGCCTGCCTTCGGGCGGCGCGGTCGTCATCGACCATACCGAGGCGCTGGTTTCCATCGACGTCAACTCGGCGCGCGCCACCAAGGGCCACGACATCGAGGAGACGGCGCTGCGCACCAACCTCGAGGCGGCCGACGAAGTTGCCCGCCAGCTGCGCCTGCGCGACCTCGGCGGCCTGATCGTGATCGACTTCATCGACATGGAGTCGCAGAAGAACCAGCGTGAGGTGGAAAACCGCCTGCGCGAAGCTCTGCATTACGACCGCGCCCGCGTGCAGACCGGCAAGATCTCGCGCTTCGGCCTGCTCGAACTCTCGCGCCAGCGCCTGCAGCCCTCATTGGGTGAATCGAGCCACATCACCTGCCCGCGCTGCAGCGGCACGGGCCATATCCGCGGCATCGAATCCACCGCCCTGCACGTCCTGCGCATCCTGCAGGAAGAGGCCATGAAGGAAAACACCGGCGCGGTGCATGTGCAGGTGCCCGTCGATGTGGCCACGTTCCTGCTGAACGAGAAGCGCAGCGAGATCCAGAAGCTCGAGACGCGCCTCAAGGTCAACATCCTGCTGATCCCGAACATCCACCTCGAGACGCCGCACTACTCGGTGACGCGCCTGCGCCACGACGAGCTGAACGAGATGGAGCACGTCCCGGCCAGCTTCGAGATGGTGAAGGAGCCCGACGAGCAGAGCGAAGCCGCTGCGATTGCCGACGCGATCAAGCCGCGCCAGGAAGCCGCGGTCAAAGCGATCGTTCCCGACCAGCCGGCCCCCAATGTCCCGGAGCGTACGCCGGAAGAACGTGCCGCGCGCCCCCCGCGCAATGAGCCGCGCGAGCAGCAGCGTGCAGCGCGCCCGGTGCAAGCCCAGGCGCCAGCGCCGATGGCCAACGAGGACCGTCCCGGGATCATCGGGCGCATCTTCGGTTGGTTCAACAAGCGCGAAGACGAAGCACCGGCGCCCGTGGCTGCAAGCGCCGCAGTGCCCGCAGCCCAACCCGCCCAGCCGCGCCGCGAGAACCATCGCGGTGACCGGGGCGAACGCTCCGGTGGAGGAAGGGATCGTGGCGAACGCGGCCGCGATGGTCGCCCGCGCCAGGGGCGCGAGGACCGGCCACAGGGCCAGGATGGCCGCCGCGGCGAGGCGCGTCCGCCCAGGGGCGACCGCCCCCCGCGTGAGCCGCGAGCCGAAGGGCAACGTGCCGAAGGCCAGCGTGCCGAGGGTCAGCGCGCCGAGGGTCAGCGCGCCGAGGGTCAGCGGGAAGATCGTCCGGCCGGTGAGCGCCAAGGAGGCGAGCGCCAGAATGGTGATCGCCAAGGCGCGCGCCGTGACATGGACCAGCAGCGGCGCGACCAGCAGGGCCGCCCGCCGCGCGAACCGCGCGAGCCGAGGGAGCCGAGGGAGCCGCGTGCAGACCAGCCGCCGCGCGAGCCGCGGGAAGCACGCCCCGACCAGCCGCAACGCGAGCCGCGGCCACCGTTGCAGGAAGGCGAGGAAGGCGAACGCCGCGGCCGTCGCAATCGGCGTGGCGGACGTGATCGCGGTCCGCGTGAAGGCGCGCCGGGCGAGCAGCGTGTGGACAGCGGCGCAACCGCCGCAGCCGCACCGGTGTCAGAAATGGCGCCCTTCGAGCAGCCCGTGGTGACAGCGGTCAATGAGTCGCCGGCCACGGCGACGGTCGCGGTGCCTCCGGCAGTCCCGGCGGCGCAACTCGACCTGCCTTCGCATGTTGGGCGCCAGCCTGAAGAAGAGCGTCAGCCGCGTACGGAACGCCCGCCGCGCGAAGAACGCGTGTCGCAAGCGGTCGTCGCCGAGGCGCCCGAGCCGAAGCCCGAGGTTTCCGCGCCGGCCCCGGTGCAAGCCCCCGAGCGCGCCCCGGAAGCGCCGCGGGCCACGCCGCAAGCAGCGCAGCCTGAGCATTTCGAGCTGGCACCCCCGCCGGCACCGGCGCCCTCCCCCGCGCCTGTCCAGCAGCAGGCCAAGCCGTTGCCCGAGCCCAGGGAAGCCAAGGCAGCCCTTTCCGGCGCCGGGCTGGTGATGATCGAAACCGATCCTTCCCGGTCCAAGTCGTTCGAAATGGAAGAAGAGCGCGTTGCGCTCGGGCGCCCGCGGCGCGAACGCGCTTCGGCCGCCAAGGAAGAGCTCATGCAGGTCGAGACCAAGAACTAAACCGCCCCACCGGCGGCAAGAGCACAAAACGTCTGCGGGCCTTGCCCGTGGACGTTTTTTTAGTCCGACGCGATGTCCACGCCGAAGACCCGCTTCCTCAGTTCGTGCAACTGGTCGCGCGTTTCGGCGGCCTTCTCGAATTCCAGGTTGCGCGCATGCTGGACCATTTCCTTTTCCAGCCGCTTGATCTCGCGCGCGAGTTCCTTTTCGCTCATGCGCTCGTAGCGCGCCTCGTCCTTTGCAGCGCGCAGCGTGGCGTGCGCTTCGTCGGCGTCGTAGATCCCGTCGATGAGGTCGCGGATACGCTTGGTGATTCCCTTGGGCTCGATGCCGTGCTTCGTGTTATGCGCGATCTGCCGGTTGCGCCGTCGCTCGGTTTCGCCGATGGCCGCTTTCATCGAGTCGGTCATCTTGTCGGCGTACAGGATCGCCCTGCCGTTGATGTGGCGCGCGGCGCGGCCGATGGTCTGGATGAGCGAGCGCTCAGAGCGCAGGAAACCTTCCTTGTCCGCATCGAGGATCGCCACCAGCGAGACTTCAGGCAGGTCGAGGCCTTCGCGCAAGAGGTTGATGCCGACGAGCACGTCGAACACGCCCAGCCTGAGATCCCTGATGATCTCGACCCGCTCCACCGTGTCGACTTCGGAGTGCAGGTAGCGCACTTTCACGCCGTGGTCGGCGAGGTACTCCGTGAGGTCCTCGGCCATGCGCTTGGTCAGCGTCGTGATCAGCACGCGTTCGTTCTTCTTCACGCGCAGGTTCAGCTCCGAGAGCACGTCGTCGACCTGGTTCACCGCGGGCCGCACTTCGACCTGCGGGTCGACCAGTCCCGTGGGTCGCACGAGCTGCTCGATGACCTGCCCCGAGTTCTGCTTTTCGTAGTTGGCGGGCGTCGCCGACACGAACACCGTCTGGCGCACGATCTTCTCGAACTCATCGAAGCGCAACGGCCGGTTGTCCAGCGCCGAGGGCAGGCGAAAACCGTACTCGACGAGGTTCTCCTTGCGCGAGCGGTCGCCCTTGTACATGCCGCCGAGCTGGCCGATGGTGACGTGGCTCTCGTCGATGAACATCAGCGCGTCCTGCGGCAGGTAGTCGATCAGCGTTGGCGGCGGCTCACCGGGCTTGCGGCCGGAGAGGTGGCGCGAGTAGTTCTCGATGCCCTTGCAGAAGCCGAGCTCGCTCAGCATCTCGAGGTCGAAGCGCGTGCGCTGCTCGATCCTCTGCGCCTCGACCAGGCGCGTGGCCTCGAGGAAATACTTGATCCGGTCGGCGAGCTCGAGCTTGATCGCGTCCACTGCCCGCAGCGTCGTCGCGCGCGGTGTCACGTAATGGCTGGACGGGTACACCGTGAAGCGCGACAGGGCGTGCAGCGTGTGGCCGGTCAGCGGGTCGAACAGCGTGAGCGACTCCACTTCGTCGTCGAAAAGGGATATCCGCACCGCATGCTCGGCATGCTCGGCCGGGAAAACGTCGATCACGTCGCCCCGCACTCGGAACGTGCCACGGCGGAAATCCATCTCGTTGCGGTCGTACTGCATGGTCGCCAGGCGCTGGATCACGTCGCGCTGCGAATACTTCTCGCCCGTGCGAAGGTGCAGGATCATGTTGTGGTATTCCGCCGGGTCGCCGATGCCGTAGATCGCCGACACCGTGGCCACGATCACCACGT
>JBBQCV010000235.1:0-5800 GCA_038319115.1 Burkholderiales bacterium
GTCATAGGCGAGCTCCGGGGTCTTCGAAAGCGAAATCCTGCGCCTTGCCGCGTCGATAGCGGTGACTTCGTCGTGCACGACGATCACGCCTTCGTCGCGCAGCCTGGAATAGCTTCGCGTCAGTTCGTCGATGCGCCGCGAGCCGCCCAGGACCAGGTTGGAGAGCGGGCACGACACGAAATCGGCGTTGCGCTCGACCAGGAGGACCTCGATCGCGCCTCCGCTCCAGGCGCGCAGATAGCGCGCGGCGGTCGCCCCGCCGAACCCCCCGCCGATGACGACCACGCGGCCGACCCGCTTCTGCATCGGCACGCCGGCGCAGCCCTGCAAGGCCATGCCGACGGCGCTCGCGCCCGCCAGCTGGATGAAATCGCGCCTGCTGAACGATGTGCCCATGGCTTCCCCTACCTGGCCTTCTGCGCGGAAAAGAACTCCGCCAGCAGTGCGATCTGCGGTTCGGTATAGCCCTTGGCGATCTGGTGCATGATCGTCGCGGGCCGCTTGCCGTCGCGAAAATCGCGCAGCTGTTGGGTGATCTGGTCACGCGGGCGCCCGGCGAGGTCGGGCAGGCCGCCGGCATTGAGGCCGTTGGTGCCGTGGCACATCGCACACGCTGCGGCGAGATTGCGGCCGGGCTCTCCTCCGGGCGCTTGCTGGCCCAAGGCCGGCATGGAAGCCGCGCAAAGCGCGGCAGCGGCAAATGCTCGAATCATGGTGGTCCCTCCCCGGACGCCGAGATTGAATTTGGCCCCACGGGAAGCCGTGGAGCAAGCGCAGGAAGTGTCGACGCCGCCTCGCGCACTGTCAAGGCGCGTTGCCGCAATCGAGCCGGACGATCGCGATCGCGGGCGGCGTGATGCAGGCGAAAAAAACCGCGGCAAGCCGCGGTTTCCTGGCGGGCGCCGGCTTCAGGCGACGACAGCCGGCTCTTCCTCGAAGCGCAGGATGACCTTGTCCGCCTCGTCGACGTCGATCGTCACCTTGCCGCCGCTGGCGAGGCGACCGAACAGGAGCTGGTCGGCCAGCGCGCTGCGGATGGTGTCCTGGATCAGGCGCGCCATCGGGCGCGCGCCCATCAGCGGGTCGAATCCTTTCTTGCCCAGGTGTTCCTTGAGCTTGGTGGTGAAAGTGGCCTCGACCTTCTTCTCGTGCAGCTGCTCCTCGAGCTGGATGAGGAACTTGTCGACCACGCGCATGATGATTTCGTGGTCGAGCGCGCCGAACGAGATGGTCGCGTCCAGGCGGTTGCGGAACTCCGGCGTGAACAGGCGCTTGATCGCCTCCATTTCGTCGCCCGATTCCTTGTTGGCAGTAAAGCCCATGCTGTTCTTGGAGAGCATCTCGGCCCCGGCGTTGGTGGTCATTACGATCACCACGTTGCGGAAGTCGGCCTTGCGCCCGTTGTTGTCGGTGAGCGTGCCGTGGTCCATCACCTGCAGCAGGATGTTGAACACGTCCGGATGGGCTTTCTCGATCTCGTCGAGCAACAGCACCGAGTAAGGCTTCTTGGTGATCTGCTCGGTGAGCAGGCCACCCTGCTCGAATCCCACATAACCCGGGGGCGCCCCGATCAGGCGCGAAACGGCGTGTCGCTCCATGTATTCGGACATGTCGAAGCGGATCAGTTCGATTCCGAGGCAGTAGGCGAGCTGGCGCGCGACTTCGGTCTTGCCCACGCCGGTCGGGCCGCTGAAGAGGAAGCTGCCGATCGGCTTTTGCGGATTGCCCAGGCCCGAGCGCGCCATCTTGATGGCATTGGCGAGCGCGTCGATGGCCTTGTCCTGGCCGAACACCACGGCCTTGAGGTCGCGGCCGAGCTTGGCCAGCGCGCCGCGGTCGTCGGCCGACACGCTGCGCGGCGGGATGCGCGCGATCTTGGCGATGATGTCCTCGATCTCGGCCTTGCCGATGATCTTCTTCTGCTTGGACTTCGGCTGGATGCGCTGCGCGGCACCGGCTTCGTCGATCACGTCGATCGCCTTGTCGGGCAGGTGGCGGTCGTTGATGTGGCGCGCCGAAAGCTCGGCAGCGGTCGTGAGCGCGGTGGAGGTGTACTTGACGCCGTGGTGCGCCTCGAAGCGCGTCTTGAGGCCCTTGAGGATCTCGACGGTTTCCTCGATCGAGGGCTCGTTGACGTCTATCTTCTGGAAGCGGCGGGAGAGGGCGTGGTCCTTCTCGAACACGCCGCGGTACTCCGTATACGTGGTCGCGCCGATGCACTTCAACTGGCCGTTGGAAAGCATCGGCTTGAGGAGGTTGGAGGCGTCGAGCGTCCCGCCAGAGGCCGCGCCGGCGCCGATGACGGTGTGGATCTCGTCGATGAACAGGATCGCGTTCGGGTTGTCGACCAGTTGCTTGAGCACGGCCTTGAGGCGCTGCTCGAAATCGCCGCGGTACTTGGTGCCTGCCAGCAGCGCGCCCATGTCGAGTGAGTACACGGTGCTTTTCTCGAGCAGCTCGGGCACGTTGTTCTCGACGATGCGCCGCGCCAGGCCTTCGGCAATCGCGGTCTTGCCTACGCCGGCTTCGCCCACCAGCAGCGGGTTGTTCTTGCGCCGGCGGCACAGGGTCTGGATGACGCGCTCGAGTTCCCTGTCGCGCCCGATCAGCGGGTCGATCTTGCCGGCAAGGGCCTGCGCGTTGAGGTTCTGGGTATAGTTGTCCAGCGGGCTGTTGGCGGTCTCGGCCTGGCCCTCCTGCTCGGCCTCGGCTTCGGGCTTGCCCGAATGCGGCTGCGGGGTCTTGGTGATGCCGTGCGAGATGTAATTGACCACGTCCAGGCGCGTGATGCCCTGCTGTTGCAGGAAATACACGGCGTGTGAATCTTTTTCACCGAAGATGGCCACCAACACGTTCGCGCCGGTCACTTCTTTCTTGCCCGAGGACTGCACGTGCAGGATGGCGCGCTGGATCACGCGCTGGAAACCCAGCGTGGGCTGGGTGTCGACTTCGCGCTCGGTGCCGATACGCGGCGTCTGCTCGGCGATGTGCTGCGCCAGTTGTTTGCGGAGTTCGTCCAGGTTCGCGCCGCAGGCGCGCAGGACTTCGGCCGCCGTGGGGTTGTCCAGGAGGGCGAGCAGCAGGTGTTCGACGGTAATGAATTCGTGGCGCTTCTGGCGCGCCTCGACGAACGCCATGTGCAGGCTGACTTCGAGTTCCTGGGCAATCATCTACGTTTCCTCCATCACGCACTGCAACGGGTGCTGGTGTTTGCGCGCATAGCCTGCGACCTGCTGGACTTTGCTGGCGGCGATATCCTTAGGATACACGCCGCAAATGCCCATCCCTTCACGATGCACCGCAAGCATCACCTGCGTGGCCCGTTCGCGCGACATGTCGAAGAACTTCTGCAGCACGAGCACCACGAATTCCATCGGTGTGTAATCATCGTTAAGAAGCATAACCTTGAACATCGGCGGCGGCTTGGTTTTCGCTTTCGCCGGCTTGAGAACCGCGTCATCCTTGTACTGCGCCATAGGGCTGTCTGCTTGAATTCACCGCCTGTGGGACGCCGTGGTCGGACAATCCGTTTCCGCCACGGTTCCCCCGCGGGGAGAATGGTTGATCGTTTTACCGGTTCATCCTAAACAATGTACTTGGGCAGTGCAATGCAATATCTGCGCCATATCGCGGATTGCAAGAGCCCACGGCATCGCGTTGGCATGAAGTTCTTCCAGCGGCTGCGGCAGTTTGAGGCGCCTGCCTGGCTCTTCACGACACCCGGACACGCAGGTAAAAGTCGCGGGTGATTGGAATCTGTCTGTGACGCAATCCAGAATGCGTCGAACATCCAGAAAGGGTAGGGAACACTCCAAATCAAAAGCCGCCCCAGGGCGGCTTTTTCTATTGGATGCTTCGTGCAGGATCGGAACAGGGGAAATCAAAGGTTTCCCCCGTACCCCCATCCCTGAGCGGGCTCGATCAGGTTACTTCGTGCCCCAGGGCTTGATTGCGGACTTGAGCTGGGCGTAGCCGTCCAGGTACTTGGGGCGTTTGGCGCCGTAGACGCGGTCGAACGTCGCGACCTGGTCGTCGAGCCACTGGGCGAGTTCCTTGTTGCCCGGATTGGCGGCCTTGTACGCCTCGTTGATGAGCACGAAGTGGATGCGCGGATCGTAAGGCTGCTTGGTGCCGCCTTCCGTTTCGTCGCCGGCCAGCAGGCGCAGCAGCATGGCGTCGGCCGAGCCGAGCGTCTGCTCGAAAATCGGCTCGCCCACGACGCGGTACATGACGCTGGTCATGTCCTTGCCGTTCTTCATCGTGAAGCCCATCTCGGCCCAGAGCTTGTTCATGTCGGCACCCGGCTTGACGCGGTCGAGCACCATCTGGCCCCAGCTGCGCAGGAAATCGGGCGCGTCCGCCATGAGGTCGGTGAGCCGGTCGCCGTCAAGGTCGGTGGCGTACACGATCACGCCTTTCTGCTGGCTCATGTCGTGCAGCAACAGGCCGAAGTTGGTGTCGGCGATGTGCTCGGAAATCTCGCCCCCCCAGTTTTCCATGCCTGCCTTGAAGTCCTTCGGCAGCAGCGCGACGATCGCGTCCACGTTGTCCTTATGCTCCTCGTACGCGTCCACCGAGTAGCGCCGCTTGAGCTGGAACTTGGTGCCCTTGAGCATCCAGCGCACGATGCCGGCATTGATGGCGTCTTCCTGTGCCTGGGTCGGCTTGGTGGCGACGCGCCCGGCATGGCCGGTCTCGTGCACCATCTTCAGGAACAGGCGCACCGCGTAGGCCATGCGTACGCCCGGGGTATTCATTTCCGAATGGATATTGCCGGTAACCCGGTCGACCGAAAACTTCTTCTTGTCCTGCGAGTAAGGCAGGCCCGGCATGAAGCGGATGCTGGTGATGGTGCCGTAGGGGCGCACGTTGCAATACACCCCGGCCGCTGTGCGCAAAGGCGCGTTGGCCGATTTGCCGTTGACTACGACCTTTTTTCCGTTCTCGTTGACCAGGAAGTCGCCCGCCGTCGACCACTTGAGCGCCGTGTACTCGAGCTTGCCGAACCAGTCCAGCGACACCAGCTTCGTGTCATGGCGAAACTGCGCCATCATCGGGACGCCGAGGAAAGGCAGGCCGAGCACGTCGAGCGCCATCAGGGTGCCATTGAGCGCGAACATGTCGGTGAAGGCGTGGGCAACGGGCTTGATCCCGCCAGCCTGGCTGCCGCCTTGCCAGATGATGGCGTCGGTGTAGCCGCGCGGCTGGACGCTGGAGCGTTTGTAGATGCCGTCGAGCATCTTGAAAAGGTCGCCGTTCTGTTCTTCCTTGGCGATCTTCAGCAAGTCGAGTTTGTCTGTCATGGGGGCTGAAACCTCGGGGTTGGGAATTCGGGATACCTAAAAGATATATTATATAAGACTTGCCCTGCGGGAGAAGGCATGGCCCGACGGATCCGGGTAGGCCAGCCCCGCATCCGGGGCGGGGTGGCCTACCCGGGGAACAGCTTCAGGACGAGCGCCCGCTCAGCGAGCCAGACCGACGCGACCAGCACGATGAGCGCCGAGCCGCCGGTAAAAATGATACGCCGGTAGGCGGCCGTGCGGCGCAGCGCGTAGGCCACCGGCAGGAATGCGCCAACGATGGCGAGCTGGCCGGCCTCCACACCGATGTTGAACCCCACGAGTGCGAGGACGAGGGAATCGCGGGGCAGGCCCAGGTCGGCAAGCACGCTGGCGAAGCCGAATCCGTGGATCAGCCCGAAGGCGAAAGCCACTGCCCAGCGCCGCCCCCCCACCAAGGGCCACAGGTTGTTGAGCGCGGCGAGCACGACCGAAAGCGCAATCGTCGACTCGACCAG
>JBBQCV010000236.1:0-5728 GCA_038319115.1 Burkholderiales bacterium
CCCAATTCCAGAACCCCATTGACAACCCCATCGGCGCTGGTCGGCGCCAGCACGAGGTGCCGGGGCCTGCTGCCGCCGAGGCCGGAGGTGACAGGAAAGTAATCCTGCGGCACATCGCTGACCTTCAGGACAGACTTCTCCTGCATGGCTTGTCTGGTCAGACCAGCCACGGGGCGATCCAGTTCGGGTCCGTCTGACGTTCGCGCTGGAATCGCATAAGCGCCCACGAGCCGGAGGCGGCCTTCCGCCTCGGCAAAGTACATGGCCCCCACCTGGGCGTTGAGATAGCGGGCGACAAAGCTGACGATCTTTTCGCCGAGCTGATCGAGCTTCAGCGCGCCCTGCATCCGGACACCGAGCTCGTTCTGTCCCGAACGCAGCCACGCCTGCATTCTCATCCGGCGAAAATCCTGCGAGGACATGACTGCGGCGGCGGCGATGAGGAAGAACAGGATCGCTGCTCCCGCCCAGGTGACAAACGTCGAGAAGGCGGCGGCCCGCTCCCATTCCTGCGTGTTGACATCGAGTGTCGCGCGCTCGGCGACCTGCATCTCGTTGGTCAACGCACGCAGACGTTCCATCATCTTCTTTCCTCGGCCCAAACGAACCAGCGCGACCGCAGCTTCAGACTCACCCGCGCGCTTCAGTTCGACGCCTTCCTTAAGAGCTGCGATCCTGTCGGCGGCGAGGTGTTCGACGGCATCGAGCCGCTGCAGTTGCGCTGGGCTGTCTGCCGCCAAGCGCCGAATATCCGCGATGTTGCGCGGCAACTCGGCGAGCGCGGCAGTGTACGGCTCGAGATAGAGCTCGGCGCCCAGCAGAAGATAGCCGCGCTGACCTGTCTCCGCGTCCTTGAGCGTGGAGATCACCTTCTCGAGCGAGCGCGCCATCTCGAGCGATTGCACCATCTTTTTTGCGCCCGCCGATCGAGTCTGCAGGACGTGAGAGGAGACAACCGACATGGCCACAACGGTAAGCAGCGCGACAATGAAGCCGACGAGTGTCTTTCGTGGCAACGACGAAGCCCAGCGGCCACCGGGCGTGGCGGACGGGAGAGCATCGAAGGAGCGCTGGTCAGGAGCGCTTGGCTGCGGGGTTTGGTCGTCCATCGATTCCTTGGTCATGATTTCGCTGGCCCTCGCGCGGGCCTCCGCGCGAAGCGAGCGCGGGCTTTGGCAAAAGGGAAAGTCACGCCAAGCTGCGTTGCGGATGTAGGTCAGCGGTGGTCATGATCTGGCCGCCCGGGCACAAGATGGTCCGGGGTACTCGAGCGCGAGGCATTTCATGGCCATGTCCGGCAAGTGATGAGGAAGTCCGGATCGCGCTGGCCGGACCATAGGTACAAAGGGGGCACCCGAGACGCCTCCATGGACAAGCGTACGCGCTGACCCGGCCCGCTTCCGTGCGCTGTCGCACATAGCAGTTGGCCCCCCTGCCGCCGGATCTCGCTGACGCGACACTGGTCTGGCTGGGGTACGAAACCGGATTGCGCGAGATCATGACCATCGATGGGAAGGAGTTCGCCCGCTATCGCTTGCCCGATGGGGATGCGCTCGAGGTGCTGTGAGCAGCTTTGGCTCGCGAAGCGCTGAAACACCCCGCCTGAAAATTTTGTTACTCCCGGTTGCCCGCATTGCGGGAACCGGGGCCCTACTGCGGAGTCCAACCCAGCATGAAAACCATACTCGCCCTTGTTTTTGCACTGTTTCTCCCCCTTGCGCAGGCACAATCGCCTGCGCCGGCCGCCGACGGCGGCTCCCCCGAGGGCCTTGTCCGCAAGGTCACCACCGACGTGCTCGACGCCATCAAGAGCGACGCGGGCTTGCAGGCCGGCGACAAGCAGAAGGCGCTGGCGCTGGCCGAGCAGAAAGTGCTGCCGCACCTCGATTTCACCGAAATGACGCGCCTGGCCGCCGGTCGCACCTGGAACACAGCCACAGCCGACCAGAAGGAGCGCCTCGTCGCGGCGTTCCGCGCGATGCTCGTGCGCACCTACGCCAACGCGATTGACGTCTACCGCGGTCAGACCATGATGGTCGAACCGGCGCGCGTGCCGACCAGCGCGACGGATGCCACCGTCCGCAATCGCTATGTAAGCCCGGGCCGGCGTCCTACGCCGGTCGATTACCACATGCGCAAGGGCGCGGACGGCTGGAAGATCTACGACATCGTGGTCGACGGCATCAGCCTCGTGCTGACCTACCGCTCGCAGTTCGAAGAGGCCGCGCGCAACACCGGCGTCGAAGGGCTGATCACGCAGCTGCAGGACAAGACGCGCGCGACCCCGCCGCCGCTGCGCTCCAAGGCGCTCTAAGCAGGCAGGTTCCACGAGGGTCAGTCCCCCAGGTAGATCGCCCCGCAGGTGCACGTCTCGTGCACCACCACTTTCGAGAGCAGCGGCAGCCCGGCTTTGAGCCGCTGCCACACCCACCTGGCGAGGTTCTCGCTGGTGGGATTCTCCAGGCCCGCGACATCGTTCAGGTAGTTGTGGTCCAGCAATTCGAATGTCGGCTGGAACGCGGCCTTGATGTCCGCGAAGTCCTGCACCCAGCCCACCTGCGGATCGACTTCGCCCGAGACGTGGATCTCGACCCTGAAGGAATGCCCGTGGACGCGCGCGCACTTGTGGCCCGCGGGCACGTTCGGCAGGCGGTGCGCCGATTCGAGCGTGAAAGCCTTGAAGATGTCCATGGGCCGGCGCGCTCTTAACGGATGCCGATGATCTTGTGCGTCTGCAACGACAGCCGCCACTGCGGGTGCGCGAGGCAGTACTCGGTCGCGAGCGCCGTGTTCCTTGCGCGCTCGGGGCTGTCCATCGGCTGCAGGAAAAAGTGGCCGAAGTCGAGTTGCTCGAATTTTTCAGGCTCGGCGCCGGGCTGCGGGTAGACGAGCTTCAGTTCGTTGCCGCGTTTGAGGTTGAAGGGGGCGCCGGCCTTGGGGCTCACCGTCAGCCACAGGTCGCCGGCGGGCGGCTCGAGCGTGCCGTTGGTCTCGACCGCAATCGCAAAGCCGGCCGCGCGCAGCCCCTCGACGAGCGGCGCATCGAGCTGCAGCAGCGGCTCGCCGCCGGTGCAGACAACGAGCTTTCTTCCCTTTGCGTCAGCCGGCCACTTGGCATTGACCGCAGCCGCAAGCGCCTGCGGTGTGTCGAACTTGCCGCCGCCGTCACCGTCGGTGCCGACGAATTCGGTGTCGCAGAACCGGCAGACGGCCGTGGCGCGATCGGCCTCGCGGCCTGACCACAGGTTGCAGCCGGCAAAACGGCAGAACACGGCCGGCCGCCCGGTGTTGGCGCCTTCGCCCTGCAATGTGTAGAAGATTTCCTTGACCGCGTAAGTCATGGCGTCAGATCCCGGAGACCAGGAAATCCAGCGCGCCGAGCAACTCGGCGCTGCGCTCTCCCATCGACGCCACCCTTTCGCCGAGCTGAGCAGCGGGTATCCCCGCAGTGAGCGCGGTATCCATTACGAAATTGCGCGACCCGATGCGCAGCACCGGGTTTAGGCGGGACGCCGGGGGTCCGAAGCGGGCCGCTGGCACCAGCGGCGCCACCAGACGCGTGTCCAGGTCCGCCAGCAGGTCGGCCTGCAATTCCACGAGGTAAGGCACGCGATCACGGGAAGCGCGGTGCAGGTTGGCACGCACATCGAAGCGGGCCATCAGAACCCCCTCAGCCCGTCGCTCCAGACACCCTCTCGCTCGATGCGCCTGTTGTAGGCCTCGACCGCCCGCTTGTTCTGCGCCAGCCACTGCCGTCCTTCGGCTTCGCGCACGAGCTCCTCCAGGCGCTCCTCGAGCGTGCGCGACAGGTTGATGCCAAGGCGCTTGGCCTTGTCGAGCAGCTCGGCGCGGACACTGACGTTTGCGGGCCGCTTGGACGCCGCTGGAGGCAGTCGTGCGTTCATTGGGATAGGCGCGTGAAAAGGATACGCATAGTTTATGCGCATGACCGATGCAGGGCAAGCGCGAGACACGGCCCCTGCCCGGCCCCTATACTGTGCCCGATGACCGCGCCGGCGCCGACCACGATCGAGGACCTGCGCTCTCGCCACGGCCCGAATTTCCGCTGGCTGGTGCTGCTCACGGTAATGGTGGGCATGATGGCTTCGATCCTGTCCTCCACCATCGTCAACGTCGCGGTGCCGGACATGAGCCGCTATTTCCACATCAGTCAGGGCCGCGCGCAGTGGATCTCGGCCGCGTTCATGGCCGCGACCACGCTGTCGCTCCTGCTGACTCCGTGGCTGTTGCAGCGCTTCGGAATGCGCAAGACCTACGTCGGCGCCAATCTCATGCTGATGGTGGGCGGCATCGTCGGCGGCCTGTCGGGCAACTACCCGGTCATGATTTCCATGCGTGTGCTCGAGGGCCTCGCGGCGGGCATCCTCATGCCAATTCCAAACGTAGTGATCATGCGCGAGTTCCCGCGCGAAGAGCAGGGGCGCGCGATCGGCATCTTTGGATTTGGCGTGGTGCTCGCGCCGGCGCTCGGTCCGGTGGTGGGCGGCGTGCTGGTCGAGACCTTCGGCTGGCGCTCGATTTTCTTCGTGGTGGTGCCTTTCTGCCTCGTGGCGCTCGAAATGGCGCGCCGCTACCTGCCGGTGATCTCATCGTTCAAGACCACGCCGCAGCCGTTCGACTGGGCGGGCCTCGTGCTGGCGACCGCGGCTACGCTGGCCGTGCTGAACGGCCTGGTCGACCTGCAGGGCGAAAAGACCGCGCAGGGCGCGCTCCTGATCGCCGCCGGCGCTGCAACCTTTGGGGGGTTCGCCTTCCACCAGTTGCGCGCCGCGCATCCGCTCCTGCAGATGCGCCTGTTCACGCACCGGCCCTTCCGCATGGGGGCGATCGTGGCCTTCGTGTACGGCATCGGCCTGTTCGGCTCGACCTACCTGCTGCCGATCTACCTGCAGGCGGCGCTCGACTATTCGCCCTCCAAGGCCGGCCTGGTGCTGCTGCCCGCCGGCCTCGCGCTGGCGATCACCATGCCCATTGCCGGGCGCATGGCCGACAAGCTGCTTGCCTCGCGCCTGGTGACGGGTGGCCTTGCGCTCATGATCGCCTCCACCGCGCTCATGGCGACGGTGTCGGCGGCGACATCGATCCTTGTGCTCGTCATTTGGGTGATCGTGGGGCGCATCGGCATCGGCGTCATCATGCCTTCGCTGAGCCTGGGCTCGATGCGCGGGCTGGGGCCGGTCGAGATCCCGCAGGCCGCGAGCATGAGCAACTTCCTGCGCCAACTCGGCGGCGCGGTGGGCGTGAGCCTGGTCGGGATCCTGCTCGAATGGCGGCTGGCCGCCCACGGCGTGACGCTGATGGGCGAAGGCGGCGACGCGATGCGCATTCGCGCCTTCGACGAAACCTTCCTGCTGCTTGCCGCGATCAGCCTGCCGGCGATGGCGGCGGCGTGGCTGCTCGAGCCGAAGAAAACCGCCGCCGCACGCTAGCGGCTACTTGCGCCGGATCGCCACCGTGTCGAGCTTCATGCGCTCGCGCACCGGCAGCGCCGAAACCGCCACGCAGTTGCGCACGCGAGGGCCAGCACGCCGGCCAGCGCGCTTCGCCACACGGGTGTCGAGCACACCCGCAGGCTAGAAATCGGCGTCTTCTTCGGACGGCGCGCGCATCTGGCGCTGCTGCCGGCGGTGCTGCCAGATTGCGAATGCCAGCGAAGCGACCGACAGCGCGAGCAGCGCGCCCGAGATTGGCCGGGTCAGGAACAGCC
>JBBQCV010000237.1:0-5723 GCA_038319115.1 Burkholderiales bacterium
CGGCCGCGAGATGGCGCACCAGGAGTTCGGCGTGCGATTGCTCGAAAGGGTCAAGGCAGACCTCGAGCCGCATGGCGTGGTGGAGAATTTCCCGCGCATGGAAGGCCGCCAGATGGTGATGGTGCTGGGGCCGAAGAAAAAAGATATCAAGGTGCCGGTGGCCAAGCCCAGGAAGCCGGGTGCCGAGGCAGGCGCCAAGGCACCGCCGAAGGCCGATGGCGCGGCGCCCGAGGGCGGCGCGGAGTCGAAACCGGCCGCCGCATGATTTAGGGTAAGACCGCCGCGGAGAAACTTTCGCGGCAACGCAGGACCGCCGCGGAGAAACTTTCGCGGCAAAGAAGTGACCACCGGGTATCAAGCGCTCGCGTAGCGAGCCACCTGGCGTCATGTCAGAAAAGGACGGGAGCTTTCATGCCCAAGATGAAGACGAAGAAAGGCGCGTCGAAGCGGTTCAAGATGCGCGGATCTGGCAGCATCAAGCGCGGCAGCGCCAACCTGCGGCACATCCTCACCAAGAAGTCGACCAAGCGCAAGCGTCACCTGCGCGGCGGCACCGCGGTCCACCAGAGCAACATGGTCGCCGTCAAGGCCATGATTCCGTACGCCTGATAGGGGAGAGGACAAATGCCAAGAGTCAAACGTGGAGTAACGGCGCACGCGCGCCACAAGAAGGTCCTCAACCTCGCCAAGGGGTTCCGCGGCCGTCGCAAGAACGTATGGCGCATCGCCAAAGAAGCGGTGATGAAGGCGGGGCAGTATGCCTACCGCGACCGCCGCAACCGCAAGCGCACCTTCCGCGCGTTATGGATCGCCCGCATCAACGCGGCGGCCCGCACGCACGGCATGACCTACAGCGTATTCATGAACGGGCTCAAGAAAGCCAACATCGGGATCGACCGCAAAATGCTAGCGGACCTCGCGGTGATGGATAAGCCCGCGTTCGCGAAGATCGCCGGACAGGCCAAGGCCAGCCTCGGGGCCTGAGCGACACTAACCCAGAGCAGAAAAGCGGGGGCCCGGCCCTCGCTTTTCATTTCAGGCCATGCAGAACCTCGAACAAATCGTCGCGCGGGCGCTTGGGGAGTTCGTCAGCGCGTCCGACCCGGCGGCGCTCGAGAACGCGAAGGCGCGCTTCCTCGGCAAGTCAGGCGAGCTGACGGCCCTGCTCAAGGGCCTCGGCGCGCTGGCGGTCGACGAGCGCAAGGCCGCGGGTGCGGGCATCAATGCGGCCAAGGTCCGGCTGGAAGCGGCGCTCGATGCGCGCCGTGCCGAGCTGGCCGACGCAAAGATGCAATCGCGCCTGGCCGAAGAGGCGCTCGATGTCACCCTGCCTGGCCGCGGCCGGTCCCTTGGCGGCATCCACCCGGTGTCGCGCACGTGGGAGCGGGTCGAGGCGATCTTCCGCTCCATCGGCTTCGACGTCGCCGACGGCCCGGAGATCGAGACCGACTGGTATAACTTCACTGCGCTCAACAACCCGGAGAACCATCCGGCGCGTTCGATGCAGGACACGTTCTACGTCGACGAGAAGGACGCCTCCGGCCTGCAGCTCCTGCTGCGCACGCACACCAGCCCCATGCAGGTGCGCTACGCGCGCATGCACGCCCCGCCGATCAAGGTCATCGCGCCGGGCCGCACCTATCGTGTCGACTCCGATGCCACGCATTCGCCCATGTTCCACCAGGTCGAGGGGCTGTGGATCGATGAGCACATCAGCTTCGCCGACCTCAAGGGCGTGTACACCGATTTCCTGCGCCGGTTCTTCGAGACCGATGCGCTGCAGGTGCGCTTTCGCCCCTCCTACTTCCCGTTCACCGAGCCCTCCGCCGAGATCGACATGCAGTTCGCCGACGGGCCGTTCAAGGGGCGCTGGCTGGAGATCTCCGGGTCGGGGCAGGTGCATCCCACCGTGGTGCGCAATTTCGGGCTCGACCCGGAGCGCTACATCGGCTTCGCATTCGGTTCGGGCCTCGAGCGCCTGACCATGCTCCGCTACGGCATCGACGACCTGCGCCTGTTTTTCGATGGCGACTTGCGTTTCCTGAAGCAGTTCTAGCATGCTGATTCCCGAAAGCTGGCTGCGCGCGCTCGCCGACCCAAGGCTCGGAACGGATGCGCTTGCGCACCTGCTCACCATGTCCGGGCTCGAGGTGGAGTCGGTGCGGCCGGTGGCGCCGCCATTCAGCGGCATCGTGGTGGGCGAAGTGCTCAGCGTCGAGCGCCATCCCAACGCCGACAAGCTCTCCCTTTGCAGCGTGAGCATCGGCACCGGTGCCCCGCTGCAGATCGTCTGCGGCGCGCCGAACGTGCGCGCCGGCATGAAAGCGCCGCTCGCGGTCGTCGGCGCGATGCTCCCCGGCGCCTCGGGGCCGGCCGAAATCAAGGCCGCCACCATGCGCGGCGTGGAGAGCCAGGGCATGCTGTGCTCGGCGCGCGAGCTGGGGCTGTCTGAAGACCACAGCGGCCTGCTGGAACTGGCCGGTGACGCGCCGGTGGGCGGCGACGTGCGTGGTGTCCTCGCCCTCGACGATACGGTGTTCGAGATCAAGCTCACACCGAACAAGGCCGACTGCCTTTCGGTGCTTGGTGTCGCGCGCGAGGTGGCTGCCCTGACCGATGCCAAGCTCAACTTCCCCGCGGCGCCCGCAGTGTCCGCGCAAAACGACGCCAGGCTGCCGGTCACGATCACCGACAGCGACGGATGCGGCCGCTTCACCGGGCGCGTGATCCGCAACGTCAACGCCAAAGCCCCGACACCCGCCTGGATGCGCCAGCGCCTCGAGCGTGCCGGCCAGCGTTCGATCTCCGCGCTCGTCGATGTGACCAATTACGTGATGCTGGAGATGGGGCGCCCGCTGCACGTGTACGACCAGGACAAGGTCGCCGGCGGCATCGACGTGCGCTGGGGTCGGCCCGGAGAGAGGGTCGGGCTCCTTAACGAGATGACTGTCGATGTAGACGGTTCGGTGCTGTGCATCACCGACGCTTCCGGCCCGATCGGACTGGCCGGGATCATGGGCGGCGAATCGACCAAGGCCGACCTCGACACGCGCAACATTTTCCTCGAATCGGCGTTTTTCTTCCCGCAGGCGATCGCGGGCCGTGCACGGCGCTATAACTTTTCCTCCGATGCCTCGCACCGGTTCGAGCGCGGTGTCGATTTCCACAACAACGTGGCGGGCATCGAGCGCGCAACGCGCCTCATCCTCGACATCTGCGGCGGCGAGCCGGGCCCCACAGTCGACGTGGTCGAGAAGCTGCCGGAGCGCAAGCCCGTCACCATGCGCATCGCGCGCGCGCAGAGGATCATCGGCGTGCCCGTGACGGCCGACGAGATGGCCGGCATCTTCACGCGGCTTGGCCTGCCTTTCGTGCGCGATGCGGTGTCGTTCACCGTCACGCCGCCTTCGTACCGCTTCGACATCGAGATCGAGGAAGACCTGATCGAGGAAGTGGCGCGCGTGTACGGCTTCGAGCGCATTCCGGCCAATCCGCCCTCTGCGCCGGCGGCGATGCGCGCCGAGGCCGAGTCACACCGCTCGCTGCACACCATCCGCGCCCAGGTCGCGGCGCGCGATTTCCAGGAAGTGGTCAATTTCACCTTCGTGGACGCAGCTTGGGAAGCGGATCTCGCGGGCAATCCAAACCCGATCCGCCTGCTCAACCCTATAGCGAGCCACCAATCGGTCATGCGCAGCTCGCTGATCGGCGGGCTGGTGGAGAACATCCGCTACAACATGGCGCGCAAGCTCACCCGCGTGAGGGTGTTCGAAGTGGGCCGCGCCTTCCTGCGCGACACGGCGGTCACCGACGGAAAACTCGCAGTGGCGGGCCTCGCCCAGCCGATGCGCGTGGCTGCGGCTGCGTGCGGGCCGGCCGAGGACGAGCAATGGGGCACGGCCACGCGGCCGGTCGATTTTTTCGACCTCAAGGCCGATGTGGAGGCGCTCTACCACCCGCGCGCCCCGCGCTTCGAGGCTGCGCAGCACCCGGCTCTGCATCCCGGACGCTCGGCTCGCGTGCTCGTCGACGGGGAGGCTGTCGGCTGGGTGGGCGAACTCCACCCGCGCTGGCAGGCCCGGTTCGAACTTCCGCAGCCCACCGTGGTGTTCGAACTGGACGCCGCCAGCCTGCAGCAGGTGCCCATCCCCCGTCCCGGACATCCTTCGAGGTTCCCGCCGGTGGTGCGCGACCTCGCGGTCCTGGTGGACACGGGGCTGCCTGTCCAGGCCCTGCTGGATGCCCTGAAGGCCGAAAAAGCACCCATCGTCCAGTCCATCGGTGTGTTCGACCTTTACCACGGCAAAAGCCTGCCTCCAGGCCGAAAAAGCCTTGCGTTCCGGATAGTTATGCAAGATACTGAAAAAACACTCACAGATGCGGAAGCCGATTCCGCCATCGCCCGGATGGTCGAATTGCTGGGCCGCCTTTTTGGCGCAACCCTCCGTACGTAAAGAAGATTCAGGGAGCAGTGATGACTTTGACCAAGGCCGAACTCGCCGACCTGCTGTTCGAGAAGGTCGGCTTGAACAAGCGCGAAGCCAAAGACATGGTCGAAGCCTTTTTCGAGGAAATCCGGGGCGCCCTTGAAAGGGGCGAGAGCGTCAAGCTCTCGGGTTTCGGCAACTTCCAGCTGCGCGACAAGCCGCAGCGCCCGGGGCGCAACCCCAAGACCGGCGAGGAAATCCCCATCAGCGCCCGGCGCGTGGTCACTTTCCACGCCAGCCAGAAACTGAAGGCCATGGTCGAGAAGTCACGCGACGGCAATGGATCCAAGCCGCAAGAAAGCTGACCTCCCGCCGATCCCGGCGAAGCGCTACTTCACCATCGGTGAAGTCAGCGAATTGTGCGGAGTGAAGCCGCACGTGCTGCGCTATTGGGAGCAGGAATTCACCCAGCTGAAGCCGGTCAAGCGCCGCGGCAACCGCCGCTACTACCAGCACCACGAGGTGCTCCTCATCCGCCGCATCCGCGAACTCCTGTACGAGGAAGGCTTCACCATCAGCGGCGCGCGCAACCGCCTGGACGACGTGTATTCGCAGGGCCGCGAGGCCGCCAGGGCCGAGGCGGCCGAGCGGGCCGAAGCGAGCAAGGGCGGCAACGGCCGCTCCAAGGTCGACGTTGCCCAGATCAAGCGCGAACTGCGCGAAGTGATCGACGCGCTGACGAAAGAGCAGGGCGAAGAGGCCGGCACCGGCACGGGAAGCGGCGCGCCACTGCACTGATCGGCACGGCCCCTCTGCTATAATCCGCGCCCTCGGGGCGTAGCGCAGCCTGGTAGCGTACCTGCATGGGGTGCAGGTGGTCGGAGGTTCAAATCCTCTCGCCCCGACCAACAAAGTCAGAAGGCAATCTTCGGATCCCCGGACGACCTCTCTTTCGTATCCCGAAGTTCAAGCACGGCGAACGAAAGCACCATGCCGCAGCGTCCCACGGGGAACAGATTGCCCAACCAAGAGCGCTCCACGACGGCGCCCGCATTCGCGCCGCCCGCGGCGCAGGAGCGGCCGGTTGCGCCTGCGCATCCTCGACATTGACGGCTCGCTGGTCGCGCAGCCCTTCATGGCGCAGGCCGTGGCGGCCGGGCGTGCACAGTGTGTCGACCTGCGCGACGAAGAACGCGCGCTGCGTTTGTGGACCAGCCACCGCCGGCTTGCACGCATCGGGGCACGGCTCAAGGCCTTGTCTCTTCCCGTGGGAACCGGCCCGCTGGTGACATTTTT
>JBBQCV010000238.1:0-5709 GCA_038319115.1 Burkholderiales bacterium
TCGAGGGTGAGCTTTTCGAAGCGGCACACCGGCTTGCCGTCGAGGGTGTGGACACGGAATGCCTTGAACGGGGCCATACGATACCTCAGAGCGGATTGGTTTCAGGGTGACGCATCGATTCGGATTTGGGGTCGCAGAACACTACCCCTTCGGCCACCAGCCGGTCGATCTCGGCATCCGGCAGGTCGGCGGCTTCCCGCAGGAAAGCGCGCGTGTCCTGCCCGATGCGGTGGCCCGCCCAGCGCAGCTTGCCGGGGGTGCCCGACATCTTGGGGACCACGCCGGCGAGCGTGACTTCGCCGAGGTCGTCGTCCGGTGTGGGCACCAGCATTTGGCGCGCTTTGTAGTGCGGGTCCTTGAAGATGTCTTCCATGGTGAAGATCCGGCTCGCCGGAACCTCGCCCCGGTTGAGGATCTCCTCGAGCTCGCCGATGTCGTGCGCGAGGGTCCATTCGCCCACCATCGCGTCGATGGTTTCCTGGTTCTGGTAGCGGATCTTCTGTTCGGCGAAGCGCGGGTCGGTGCCCAGTTCCGGCCGGCCCATGGCGATCGCGAGCCGGCGGAACACGGCGTCGGCGAGCGCGGCAATGTGGATGTGGCTGCCGCACCGCGTCGGATACAGGCTGTTGGGCGCGCTGTCGGGCAGGCGTGTGCCGGTGCGCATGCCGATCTTGCCGGCCTTCTCGTACGCCGGCACGTGATATTCCATGAAGCTGAACGCGGACTCGATCAGCGATGCGTCGACGCACTGGCCGATGCCGCTCTTCTGGCGCGCGACGACAGCCATCACGGTTCCGAATGCGGCATAAAGCGCGGTGATGTAGTCGGTGAGCGGGATCGCGGCGCGCGACGGCGGGCGGTCGGGGTCGCCGATCATGTGGCGCAGGCCGCTCATCGCTTCGCCGATCACGCCGTAGCCCGGGCGGTCCTTGTACGGCCCGGTCTGCCCGTAACCGCTGATGCGGGTCATGATGAGGTCGGGCTTGAGCGCGCGCAGCGTGTCGTATCCGAGGCCCCATTTTTCGAGGGTGCCGGGGCGGAAATTCTCCACCACGATGTCGAACTTCGGAATCACCGCCTTGATGAGTTCACGCGCAGCCGGCTTGCGGAAATCGAACGAGGCGATGAGCTTGTTGCGGGAGATGCTTGCGCCGTAGAGTGACTTGCCGTTGACCGCTTCGCCCATCTGGCGGATCGGGTCGCCCTCGACCGCTTCGATCTTGACGACTTCGGCGCCGAAGTCCGCCAGAAGCCGGGCGCAGAAGGGGCCGGCCGCGGTCGAGCCGAGCTCGAGCACGCGCAAATCCGTCAGGGGGCCGTGAACGTTCATGTGAAGCAGTCTATAGGGTCGATGTGCCGTAGAGGTTTCGCTATGTAGAATGAGGTTTGAGTTCCATTCGCGCAGCGCACAACCCCTCGTAGAATGGGTGAAGTATTATAGTGGTTCTGCGATGTAGAACAAACGGGTGCAACCATGTCCACGGCGGCGAAGGCGGGTAAGCGAAAGGCGGGCGAGGTGCGCAGCGCCAACCGCAATCACCTGATCGCCTCGGCTGCGGCGACGCTGGATGTACTCGAAGTCATCAGCGCCGCCGGCGGGCCGACCACCCTCACGGCGGTGGTCGAAGCCACCGGCAAGCCCAAGGGGACGGTGCATCGCATGCTCGCCACGCTCGTGAATACGGGATACCTCGTCCAGGATCGCGACACCAGCCATTACAGCCTGACGCTCAAGCTGTGGCGCCTGGGTGCCGCGGTGGTCGGGCGGCTCGACGCGGTCAAGGTCGCGCGGCCGTGGCTCGAGCGACTCGTCGCCGCCACCGACGAGACGGTGCACCTGTCGATACTCGACGTGTCGGGCGGAATCGTCTACGTCTCGAAGGTCGAGAGCCCGAGGTCGATCCGCGTGCAGACCCAGATCGGCCAGGTGAGCCCGGCGTGGTGCACGGCTACGGGCCGTAGCATCCTGGCCTTCAACTCCAGCATTGCCGAGCGAGTGCTTGGCGGACCGATCGAGCCGCGCACGCCGCGAACGGTGACCGACCCGAAACGCATTCGCGCCGCGCTCAGGGACGTCGCCGCTGCAGGCTATGCAGTCACGCGCGCAGAGAACCATCCCGAGATGGGCGGGATCGCCGCCCCGGTAAGGGACCATGCGGGAATGGTCATCGCCTCGATCGGCATCGGCGTGCCGGCTTTCCGCATGACCCGCGAGCTCGAGACCCATTGCGTGCCGCACGTGGTGCGAGCTGCGGCAGGAATCTCTTTCGAACTTGGCTACCAGCCGGACGACGTCGCGTCGGCCGCGGTGTATGCCTGAACCCCGGGGACACTGAAAACCATGGATTTATCCCTCAACGAAGAGCAGCGAATGATGGTCGAGGCGGCGCGCCGGCTGGTGGACAAGCACATCCAGCCGCTGCTGGATGCGAACGACAAGGACCAGGCCCTGCCCAAGCCGGTGATCCTGAAGATCATGGAAAAGGCCGCCGAGCTGGGCCTGACGTCGGCGCGCATTCCCGAGGCAGGCGGCGGTGCCGGGTTGCGCATGCTCGACTACGGCCTGATCGGCGAGCAGATGCCGGCGTGCGTGGCGTTGATCCTCCAGCCGCACGAGGCCACCACGACGCGCGTGTACTTCGGCTGTAACGAAGAGCAGAAGGAGCGCTACCTCGGCGACCTCATGGCCGGCCGGCGCATCGCATGCACGGCCAGCACCGAGCCCGATGTGGGGTCCGATCCGCGCGCGGTAAAAACCACCGTGACCGAGGATGGCGACCACCTCCTGATCAACGGGCGCAAGCAATGGATTTCCAATGCGACCGTGTGCGATTTCATCAACGTCACCTGCCGCAAGGTGAACCCGGATGGCACCGTCAGCCTGGCCCGGGTGCTGGTCGATCCGGTGGAATCGCCGTTCGAGGCCAATGAAGTGCGCATGCACGGGCTGCGCCAAGCGCCGCTGGGCGAAGTTCTGTTCGATGCCTGCCGGGTGCCCAAGCGCAACCTGTGCCCGGAGACGGGCGACACGGCCCGCCTGCTCACATTGACGTGGCTTGCCAACCGGCCGCTCGTCGGGCTGCTCGCGGTCGGCCTGGGCCAGAAGGCGCTGGATGCCGCGCGCGCCTACGCGGGCGTGAGGAAGCAGTTCGGCCGCTACATCGGCGGATTCCAGCTCATCCAGGCCGACCTGGCCGAGATCGAGACTGCGGTGGTCTCGAGCCGCCTGCTTTGCTACAACGCGCTTGCGGCCCTCGATCGCGGGGAGCGGGCCAACGGATTGTCCGCAATGGCCAAGCGCTACGCCGTGGATGCCTGCGACAGGGCGGTCGCGCTCGCGATGCGCATCCATGGTGCAATGGGCCTGAGCCGGGAACTCGGCCTCGAGGAACTTGCCCGCGACGTGCGCACGCTTACCATTCCCGATGGCACCCCGGGCATCCTGACCCTGATCCAGGGACGCGAGCTGACCGGCATCGATCCCTTCCGCTGAAGGAGCGACTCATGACAGTCGAATACATACGCTCGATCACCGAACGCTACCAAAGCCTCGGCTATGAACCCTATCGCTGGTTTCGCGCGGAGGATCCCCCGGCGTGGACGCCGCTCGCCAAGCCGCTGGCCGACTGCCGCATCGGGCTGCTCTCGAGCGCCGGGGCTTATGCGCTCGGGCAGGTCGCGTACCACTACAAGGATGACGCGTCGATCCGCGGCATCCCGGCGGCGACGCCCGACCGCGACCTGCGTTTTTCGCACATCACCGAAAACTACCTGGCCGATGCGCGGCGCGATCCCGGTTGCGTGCTGCCGCTTCGCGCGATGGCGCGACTCGCCGGCGAAGGGTTCATCGGCGAGGTGGCAGGCGAAGCGTTCTCGTGCATGGGCGGCATCTATTCCCAGCGGCGAGTGCGCGAACAGGTGGCGCCGGCGATCCTCGCCGGCCTAAGGGCGCAAAGGGTCGACGCGGCGCTCCTTGTCGCAATGTGACCCGTCTGTCACCAGACCGTGAGTCTGGTAGCAAGGCACCTCGAAGCCAACGGCATTCCCACCATGTGCCTGGGCAGCGCGCTGGATATCCTTGCCAGCGGCAGGCCGCCACGGGCGACTTTCGTCGATTACCCGCTCGGCCACAGCGCTGGAAAAGCCTTCGATGCGGCGGACCAGCTGGAAATCGTGCGCATGGCACTGGGCGGGTTGGAGACAATGAAAGAACCCGGCGAGATCGTGCGCCTTGCCAATGCCTGGGATGCCACCGGCGACTGGCGCGTCGACGCTGCGCGCAGCAAGGGGGGCGACACGCGCGAATCTCGCGATGAATCGCCGCGATTCCAGCATCCGGCCGACCGCGAGGCGGCGCTGGCGAGCGGAACCCTGAAACCCTAGTCAGGGGTAGGGGTCGCTTGAATTGTTTGCGCGCGGTCCCTGAGCAAAACGGATGTGCTGGTGCGTTACATCGTCCAGGATGACGCGCACCAGTCGGCCAAGGCTACCCCCGGCTGATCGAGTCGCTAACGCCGGAGGCTCCCGGTTACATCGGGCTGGTCTGCGTGACGGAACGGGGCTGGGGGCTGGCAGACAGTTACGACAGCGCCAAGGGCGACATCGTCCGGTTGCGGATTTCGCCAATTGCCTGATCGAGCGCGCAATGAACGAGGCGGGGTGCGACTTTACGGCGACATTCGACCGGGGTGCGGCCAGGCATTGCGGAATGAAGTTGCTGTAGCTTTGGATCGATTCGTTACTAGCGTGGCCGCATCGCGATCCACTGTGCCGGCGTGTGCGCGCGGACCGGGCTGTGGGTGAAGTCGCGCAGATTTCGGGTGATGATTGCATCCGCACCGGCCAGGTGCGCGGCCTCCGCGAGCACGGCATCTTCGAAGTCGGGCGCCTTGCTTTTGAGGGCCCGGTCGAGCACCGCGCGTGTCACCGGCGCGACTTCGAACAGGGCCAGCAACGCTCGAATCTGCCTGGTGGCCTGTGATTTGCCGACTGTCTTGCCGGCAAGATACGCCAGGGTCGTTATGGTGGTCGCGCACAACAGCCCGGTGATGGCATTGCGCTCGACCATGTCGAATATCGAGACCGCGTCCTCCACGAAGGCTGCCCGCGCCTGCAACACGTCGAGCACGACGTTGGTGTCGAGCATGACCCTCACCGGTACTTCTTCTCCAGATGGTCGTGGTAGTCGTCGCGACCCGGGGGGGGCTTAGCGCCACCGGATGGGCGCATGGCACCGCGCAGGCCGGCAGTAATGGGGCCTGCCGCCTTGCGCGCGGTGGCGCGGCGCGCCGGTGCCTTGCCGGTTGCCTCGGGGGCGGGCGCGAGATGCGCAAAATAGTCGGCCACCAGTTGCGATAGGGAACGATCCTGCTCCAGCGCGTAATTCTTGGCCCGATCGATCAGTGCCGAGTCCAGTCGCAAGGTGAGCTTGGTGGGAATGCTCATGGACCGCTCCTTGACGTACAGATTTAAATATAGTGTACGTCATCCGGCGCCGCCGGTAAATGTCGCCTCCATCGCCTGGGCCGCCTTCCTCAGCAGCGGCAAGTGCTCCAAGGCTTTCTCCAGCGGCATCCTCGACATCGGCGCGTGCACCGCAATCGCCGCGCAGGGCCGCCCGCCAGGGCTGCGCGTAGGAACCGCCACGCACACCAGGCCGGCATGGAATTCCTCGTTGTCGGTGGCGTGCTTCGCCTTGCGGATGCGCGC
>JBBQCV010000239.1:0-5652 GCA_038319115.1 Burkholderiales bacterium
CGGCCTACCGCCTTCACGCGTTCGGCAAGAGCTTCGGCATGCTCGGCGTCGGTGAACACGAGGCGCGTGCCCGAATGGCCGAGCACGTATTCGAGCTGCGAGGCCTGCGAAACCAGGTTGAGCGGCACCGATACGAAGCCCGCGTGCATCGTGCCGAGGAAAATCGCCGCGGTCTGGTATCCGTTGGCGCAATAGAAGGCGATGCGATCGCCCGGTGCGTAGCCGCAGCCGTAGAGGTAACACGCGAGGTTGTCAGCCTGGCGGCGCAGGTCACCGAAAGTCAGCGTGCGGCCGGTTTCCGGCGCGATCAGGTAGGGCTGGCCGGGCCGCTCACGCGCCTGCAACTCGACGTAATGGCGAATGGTGCGGGCCGGCGGACTGGATGAACCCGGCGCGCGCACGTGGCGACCGGGTCTTTGCGGCGAACCCTTAGCTTTACGCGCCACGCGCCTCCCCTACCGGCCGCGCAGGGCGTGGTACTCGGCGAAGATGTCTTCGGTCGTCGGCACGCGCGCGGGAATGGTGCGCACGATGCGGGTGGTGTTGAGGTAATGGCGGTAGTTCATGTTCTCCGAGATCGAGTTGCGCCCCCACGTACCGCAGCCCATCGACAGCGAGAACGGCAGGCCGTTGTCGAACGAGCCGCCGTTGGCGATGGCGTGCGCCTGGTTGACGATCACGCGGGCCGCGGGCATCTCCAGGCCGAGCCGCATGACGTGCGCGTCGTCGGCGGTGTGGATGCCCACCGAGTGCCCCGCGCCCTGGTGGGCGTAGATCGCCCTGACGGTGTCGAAGGCATGCTCGAAATCACGCGTGCGGTAGACGGTCAGCACGAGCGAAAGCTTCTCGCCCGAAAACGGGAACTCCCCGCCGATGCCGGTCTCCTCGACCATGAGGAACTTGGCACCACGCAAGGCGGCACGGTCGAGGCCCGCGAGCTTGAGGATGTCGGCCACCGGCCGCGCCATGAGCGCGGGGTTGAGCTTGCCGCCGGGCCACATGGCCGCGCGCAGCTTTTCCTTTTCGGTCGCGTCGAGCAAGGCGCCGCCGGCGTTCTCCAACGCCGCCAGCATGGGCGCGTACACCGACTCGACCACCACCACCGAGTTCTCCGACGAGCAACTGGTGGCGTTGTCGAAACACTTGGAGTCGCGGATCTTGGCCGCCGCATCGGCCAGGCTGGCGCTCGCATCGACGATGACTGCAACGTTCCCCAGCCCGACGCCCACGGCGGGTGTGCCCGAAGCATAGGCGGCGCGGACGTTGGCCTGCGACCCGGTGGCGACCACGAGGTCGGCCTTGCGCATGAGTTCGAACGTGGTGTCCTTGGTCACCGGCGATGGCAGCACCTGCACGAGATCGCGCGGCGCGCCAATCTTGTCGAGCTCCGTATGCACGAACTCGAGCAGCAATGCCGCCGTCGACCAGCCCTTGGGCGAGGGCGCGAGGATCACCGCGTTGCGG
Organism: Burkholderiales bacterium; assembly: GCA_038319115.1. Classification (GTDB taxonomy): domain Bacteria; phylum Pseudomonadota; class Gammaproteobacteria; order Burkholderiales; family SG8-39; genus SZAS-79. Next base: position 1,465 of record JBBQCV010000239.1, read on the forward strand.
CCCTTGAGCGCATTGATGATCTTGTTGGCCGGGGTCGCGCCCGGATTGGTGGACGGGGTGATCGCCGCGACCACACCGGCCGGGCGGGCGATCTCGACGATGCCGAAGTCCGGGTACTCGGCGATCACGCCCACCGATTTCGCGCCCTTGAGGTCGCGCAGGAGGCCCATCGTCTTGCGCTCGTTCTTGGCGATCTTGTCGGGCACGTTGCCAAGGCCGGTATCGCGCACCGCGAGCTCGGCCAGGCGCCGGTTGTTCTCCGGCTTGACGATCGCCCAGCCCGCGGCGGTGACGACCTCGTCGACCTGCGCCTGGTCATAGCGCTCGTAGATCGACTGCGCCGCGCGGGCGCGCATGACCAGCGCCGCGACGATCGCCTTCGCCTCCTCCGCACCCGCGGTTTGGCTGTTCTGCGCACTCCCGGTGCGGTTGTTTACAACGGCTGACATGGCTCGACGACCCGATCAAAAATACAGTTTATTCCACCACCGGCCGCGCCGGGGCCGCGCCACGCACCGGGCCGCGCCCTACTCGAGCTTGATGCCGGCCTCGCGGATCAGCGCGCTCCATTTCTTGAGCTCGTTCCTGACCGTCTGGTCGAGCTCGGCTGAGGTGCCGCCCACGCCATCGGCGCCTTGTTCGAGCAGTTTCTGCTTCACCTCGGGCAGGCGCACCACCCGCGCGACTTCCTGCTGCAGGCGGGCGACCATGGCCGGCGGCGTGCGCGCCGGCGCGAAGATCGCATACCACGAGTCCACCTCGTAATCCGGGATGTTGAGCGCCTCGGCTACGGTGGGCACATCCGGCGCCGCCCCCGAGCGCTTGAGCGTGGTCACCGCGATGGGACGCAGCTTGCCGCTCCTCACCTGCCCCATGGCCGCGGGAATCGACACGAACAACAGCGGCACCTGCCCGCCGAGCACGTCGGTGGTCGCCGGGCCGCCGCCTTTGTACGGGATGTGGAGCAACTTTATGCCCGCGCGCAGGTTGAGCAGCTCACCCGCGATATGCGACGGCGTGCCTGCGCCCACCGAGGCGTAGGCAACCTTGCCCGGCTGCGCCTTGGCCTGCGTGACGATGTCCTGCATGGTCTTGTAGGGCGAGGCGATATTGGCTGCGATCAGCTGCGGCAGGCTCGCCACCGTTGAGACCGACACAAAATCCTTCTCCACGTCGAACGCCAGCTTGTAGAGCAGCGGGTTGATGGTGTGCGACGAGAGCGTGAACAGGAACGTGTAGCCATCGGGTGCCGACTTGGCCGCGGCCTCGGTGCCGACCGCCCCGCCCGCGCCGCCGCGGTTCTCGATCACGATCGGCTGGCCCAGCGCGCGCGACAAGGGCTCCTGCACGATGCGCGCGATGACGTCCGTGCCCCCGCCCGGCGGGTAGGGCACGATGAAGCGCACCGGCTTGGACGGCCAGTCCTGCGCAGCCGCACTGCCCGACGCCACGACAAGCGCGGCAAGGGCCGCGCGCAACACGAACGATCCGATCATGACTCCTCCAGTGGAAGGACCCGTCTTAGGGGGCTTGAATCCGATTGGGACGCAGGACGGGAAAAGACCTGCGCTCTCCTGTCCCTACTCATACGATTTGTATTTATCCAAATGCCGCACCGGGTGCTTGAGCGCATCGCGGCGGAAGGGATCGCCCAGCTCGCGGGTCACCATGAGCTCGATGATCGTGGTCTTGCCGTCCTTCTGCGCCTTGCACGCGGCTGCGAGCGCCGGGCCCACATCGGACAGCGCATCGACCGTGACGCCCTCGGCGCCCATCGACTTGGCCACCCCGGCCCAGCTCGGGTTCTCGAGGTCCACGCCCTGGAAGCGGTTCTTGTAGAAGTCGACGTGGTTCTTCTTCTCGGCGCCCCACTGCTGGTTGTTGAACACCACCGCGGTGACCGGGAATTTCTCGCGCACGCAAGTGAGGATCTCGCCAAAGCTCATGCCCCATGCGCCGTCGCCTACATATGCGATCGCCGGCCGGTCGGGTGCGGCCACCTTGCAGCCGATCATGGTCGGGAAGGCGTAGCCGCAGTTGCCGAACATCATCGCGCCGAACATGCTGCGCGGCTTGTCGAACTTGAGGTAGCTGTTGGCGATCTGGCAGATGTTGCCGATGTCGGTGGACACCATCGCATCCTTGGGCATCGCTTTCTCGAGTTCCTGCAGCGTCTGGCGCGGGTGCATGTACTTGGAGCCCTTGGCCACTTCCATGCTCCAGGCGTCCTTCTCCTGGTGCCAGTTGGCCAGTTCTTTGGCCCACGCCTCGCGCTCGGACTGGACCGACTTGATGCGCTCTTCCTTGTTGGCCATGCACGCCAGCGTGCGGCCCTTTAGGCGCTGCACCAGCGCCATCGCGGCCTCGCGCGCATCGCCGTTGATGGTGACCGAGGTCTTCTTCACCAGGCCGAGCATCTTCGCGTCAGCGTCGATCTGGATCAGCTTGGCGTCCTTGGGCCAGTAGTCGAAGTCGTACTGCGGCAGAACGCCGAAAGGCCCGAGGCGCGATCCCAGCGCCACCACCACGTCGGCCTTGTTGAGCACCTTCATGGCGGCCTTGGAGCCGTGATACCCCAGCGGCCCGCAACTCAGGCGATGGCTGGCGGGGAAAGAGTCGTTGTGCAGGTAGGAGTTGCATACCGGCGCCTCGAGCGCTTCGGCCAGCGCGATGCAGGCATCGGCGCCGTTGGACATGATCACCCCGCCGCCGGCGATGATCACCGGGTACTTGGCCTTGGCCAGCAGCTCGGCCGCCTCGTCGAGGTTCTTGCCCCCGCCCGGGCCGCGCTCGATGCGGATCGGCTGCGGGATCTCGCAGTCGAGCTCGCCATAGAAGAAGTCGCGCGGGATATTGAGCTGGGTCGGGCCCATTTCGAGCACGGCGCGGTCGAAGGCGCGCGAAGTGAGCTCGGCCATGCGCGCGGGGTTGTTCACGTGCGCCTGGAACTTGGTGATCTTGGAGAAGATCGGCAGCTGGTCAGTCTCCTGGAATCCGCCCAGGCCGATCGACAGGCTGCCCGTTTCCGGGGTGATCGCGACCACCGGCGAATGCGCCCAGTAGGCCGCTGCGATGGCGGTCACGAAGTTGGTGATACCCGGGCCGTTCTGGCCGATGCACACGCCGTGGCGGCCCGAAACGCGCGAAAAGCCGTCGGCCATGTGCGCCGAGCCCTGCTCGTGCACGGTGGGCACGAAGCGGATGCCGGCGGCCGGAAACAGGTCGAGCGCATCCATGTAGGCCGAGCCGACGATGCCGAACACGTGGGTCACGCCTTGCGCGACGAGCGTCTCGACAAAGGCTTCGGAAGGGGACATGCGCTGCTTGCCGGAAACGACAATGCGTTTCGCGTCGGAAATATTGGTCATGGGGGAGTCTCCGGAAATCGGGTCGGCACGGGAAAACGAACGCGTGAAGTCTCTCACAGGCGCCGAGCCGGATGCAACGCGGCAACGGCCAAATAGAACCCATCGTTCCGGAATATGATAATTTCGCGGCATGTCCAGAAAAGAAGACAAGATCCCCGCCACCCTGCGCTCGTTTGCCGTCCTCGAAGCGCTGGTGGCCTCGGAGCGCTCGGCTTCGCTTACCGACATCGTCAAGACCTGCGAACTGCCCAAGCCGACCGTGTACCGCATGCTTGCCATGCTCGAAGCGGCCGGCCTCGTCGTTCGCGACCCCGGGGCGGCCCGCTATGCGCCGGGCCCCCGGCTCGCAGCCCTGGGGCTGGCGATCATGCAGAACGGCAACCTGAGCTCGGCGCGGCACGCGATCCTTGCCCAGCTCGTTGAGCAGATCGGCGAGACCTGCAACTTCACCATGCTGCACGGCGGGGAAGTGATGTACCTCGATCGCGTGGAGGCTGCGTGGCCGCTGCGCATGAACCTGACCAGCGGATCGCGCGTTCCGCTGCATTGCACGGCCAGCGGCAAGCTGCTGCTCGCCTACATGGCCAAGCCGGCGCGCGACCGCATCCTCGCCAGCCTTTCGTACAAGAACTACACGCCCTCGACCCTCGCCGACCGCAAGTCGCTCGAGGCCGAGCTGGCGCGCATCCGCAAGGCGAAGCACGCCACCGACAACGAGGAATTCCATGCCGGCCTGGTGTGCGTGGCGGTTCCTACGCGCAGCCCTGGCGGGCGGCCCTGCGCGGCGATTGCGGTGCACGCGCCGATGTCGAGGATGCCG
>JBBQCV010000240.1:0-5649 GCA_038319115.1 Burkholderiales bacterium
AGGCCGCTGCGGCGACCACCGCTTCGACCGACAGGCCGATCGCAAGCAAGCGCGCATCGGCCATGCGCTCGCCCATCAACGTGAATCCCACCGGCGCCGTGCCGGGGTCGTGGCAGGGAATCGTGAGCGCGCAGCGGTCAAGATAATTCGCGATGCAGGTATTGCGGATCATGATGCCGAACGGGTCACGCCTTGCCGCGTCGCTGGAAGTGAACTGCGCGATCGGCGGGGCCACCACCGGCAGCGTCGGCATCACCACCGCATCGAAGCGCGCCGTCCCCGCCTTGCCGCGCACGACCAGGGACTCCCGCTGCTGCAGGGCGTCGTAGTAGTCGGCCGCATCGAGTTCCTTCGCCGGCGCGATCCGCGCCAGCACGCGCGGGTCGTATCCGCTCGAGCGCTCGGCCAGCCAGCGGCGGTGGATCGCATAGCACTCGACCATGGAAAGGCCCGCGCGACGGTTGAGCACGGCGATTTCGTCGATCTCGGGAAAAGCGAACTCTTCCACTTGCGCCCCGGCCGCCGACAGGCGCGCCAGCGCTCGCTCGAATGCCGCGGCCACGGGGGCGTCGAGGCTGTCTAGCACCAGCGTGGTGGGCACGCCCAGCCTCAGCCCTTTCAGCGGCAGGGCTGCCGGCACTTGCGGCGTGTCGCCGGCAAAGACCGCATCGACCAGCGCGCAGCAAGCCACTGAGCGCGCCAGCGGCCCGACCGAATCGAGCGTGGTCGACAACGGAAACACACCGTCGCGCGGCACGCGGGCGGACGTCGGCTTGAATCCCGTGATGCCACACAACCCGGCCGGGATGCGCACCGACCCCATGGTGTCGGTACCGAGGCCCGCGGCCGCCATGCCGTCGCTGACGGACACCGCCGCCCCCGAGGACGATCCGCCCGGAACCCGCCCGGTGGCGCGGTCCCACGGATTGCGGCAGTCGCCGAAGTGGGGATTGATGCCAAGGCCCCCCATGGCGAACTCGGTCATGTTGGTGGTGCCCACGATCACCGCCCCGGCGGCGCGCAGGCGGGCCACCACCGTCGCGTCGCGCGCTGCCGGCGGCTCCTGTTTGCGCGTGGCCGAGCCCGCCAGCGTGGTGAAGCCGGCGACGTCGCACAGGTCCTTGACCGACACCGGGATGCCGGCCAGTGGCGAAGGCACGACACCCGCGGCGCGCAGGCGGTCGCTGGCTTCGGCGGCCGCGATGGCCGCTTCGCGGAACACGCGCACGAACGTTCGCGGGCCTTCACCCTGCGTCGATTCGATCCGCGCGAGCGCCTCGTCGGTGAGCGCGCGGCTGGTGGTGCTGCCGGTGGCGAGCCGGCCGGCCAGCGTGGCGAGTGTGTCCATCATGCGCGAGCCCCCGTTCTGGCGACCCTATGCGCGCAGGCGCGGCGATCCGCCCCCCGCCGCATCAGCGCACCGCCTTTTTGGCGTTTTCCGAAAACACGCGGGTCACGGCGCGCTCGTAGGCCACGCGCTGCTCGGCCTTGAGCACCCCGCCGGCCACCATGATGTCCTGCAGTTTGTTGATCGACTGCTCGCTGACAGTGACGTCGGTGGCCCACACGCCGAGGCCCTGGTAGCGCTTGATGGCCGACAGCATCAGGCCGTAGTCGAGCTGCTTGAAATGCGGCGCCGCCAGCTTGGCGAGGTCCGAGGGACTCGCGCTGGCGACGAAGGACTGCGCCTTCCGGATCGCATTGCACCAGCCCTGCACGGTCTTGGGATTCTTCGCGATGAACTTGTCGGTGGCCATGAATACGGTGAATGCCATGGGGCCGATCTCGTTACCGAGGGAAGCGACAACCTGCCCCTTGCCTTCGCGCTCGATGAGCGAAGCGGTCGGCTCGAAGAACGTGCCGAAATCCCCCTTGCCCGCGATCCAAGCCGAGTCGCGGTTGCCGGACGCCACATTGGTGATGTAGTTGCCGAGATCCTTGGGGCTCATGCCGTGCTTTTTCAGCACCCACTCGGAATCGATCTGCGGCGTGGTGCCGTTGGTCCAGTCGAGGTAGTCCTTGCCCTTCACCATCGGCCACTTGAATTCGGCCGGGGTCATCTTCTTGCGCGACAGCAGCAGCAGCCCGTCCTTGGCGGTGAGCTGGCAGAAGATCTTGGTCTTGTCGGGCGACGGCGAATTCTCCACGTAGACCTGCGATTCTGGCCCGAGCAGCACGATCTCGGCCGCGCCGCTCATGAGCGGCGGGATCACCTTGGCGGTGCCCCAGCCGGTGCTCATCTTCACATCGAGCCCCTCCTCCTTGAGGAACCCCTTCTCCATGGCGATATAGGAGGGCAGGTAGAAGATCGAGCGGATCACCTCCATGTAGTTCACCGTCGTGTCCGCCCTCGCCGCCGGCATCGCGGCCAGCGTCGCCGCAACCGCAATCGCCGCGGCCTTCAATCGTCCATTGCCTCGCTTCTCTGTGTGCGCCATCTTGTGTCTCCTCCTGTTATGTTTTCCAGCCCGTTGCCGGGTCCTAGTGGCGTTCGTGCATCACCGCCTTCTCGACCCACGCGATCAGCATGTACATCACCACCGACATCAGGGCCAGGATCGCGATCGACGCCATCACCATGTGCATCTGCAGGATCTGGCTGCCGTAGATGATGAGGTAGCCCAGCCCCGCCTTCGAGGACTGGAACTCGCCGGCGATCACGCCCACCAGCGCCAGGCCGACGTTGATTTTGAGCGCGCCGATCATGACCGGGATGTTGGCCGGCAGCACGACCTTGGTGAGCACCTGCCATTTGCTCCCGCCGAACGTGCGCACGAGCTTGATCTTGTCCACGTCGGTCTCGCGGAACCCGCCATAGATCATGAGGATGGTGATGAAAACGCTGATCGCGATCGCGATCCCGTACACCGACCACACGTCGCCCAGCCAGATGTAGAAGATCGGCGCCAGCGCAAGCTTGGGCAGCGAGTTGGCCACCACCAGGAAAGGGTCGAGCATGCGGTAGATGAAGCTCGACCACCACAGCACCATCGCCACCAGGATGGCGGCACCCATGGCCGCCACGAAACTCACCACCGACTCCTTGAAGGTTACCCAGACGTGCAGGCCGAGGTCGTTCTCGCGCGCAAGCGTAAACAGCATTTCCACCACCGCCGACGGGTTGCTGGTGAGCATCGGGTTGACCCACTGGTGCTTGGGCGCGATTTCCCACAGGGCGAGGAACACGATCACGAGCAGCGCCTGCATGAAGCGGATACGGCGCGACTCGCGCCGCAGCGCCGCGAGGTAGCGCACGAATCCTTCGCTCGGCGCAGGCGCCGCAGGCGTGGCCATGACCGTAGCCGCAGCCGTAGCAGCGGGTTCACGTGGCGACATGGACGTCGAGTTCCTCCCAGATGGTGTCGAAATAGCCGGCGAACTCGGCTGCGCTGCGCGCCGCGAAAGGCGACGGCCGCCCGCCCGGCACGCTCGGGAACGCGATCGCGTGCTCGGCCTTGATGTGGCCCGGCCGGCGGCCGAGCACGATCACGCGGTCGGTCATGCTGATCGCCTCGGAGATGTCGTGGGTCACGAGGATCACGGTCTTGCCTTCCTCCCGCAGGATGAGGCCGATCTCGTCGGAAATGGCCAGGCGTGTCTGGTAATCGAGCGCCGAGAACGGCTCATCGAGCAGCAGCACCTCGGGACCGGTGCACAGGGTGCGCGCAAGCGCCGCACGCTGGCGCATGCCGCCGGAGAGCTGGTGGGGATAGTGGTCGACGAAGTCGCCCAGGCCATACCGGCCAAGCAGGTCCAGGCCGCGCTTGCGCGCGGCGGCGAGGTCCTGCCCCTGGATCTCGGGACCGAGGAGGACGTTCTGCAGGATGGTGCGCCAGCCGAACAGGTGGTCGTGCTGCAGCATGTAACCGCAGGCGGGCGATGGGCCGGTCACCGGCCGGCCGTCGATCAGCACCTTACCGGAGGTGGGCGCGATGATTCCGGCGATGAGCGACAGCAGCGTGCTCTTGCCGCATCCGCTCGGCCCCACGATGCTGACGAACTCGCCGGGGGCCACGTCGAGCGAGACATTGCGCAGCGCCTCGACCTCGCCCGCGAGGGTGTAGTAGCGCAAGCCGACCTCGCGCAGCCCGACTTTCGCATCGTCCCGGCCTGCCCCGGCCGAAGCCTGCGCCATGCCTTCTGCCTGAAGCATGTGCCGGTTGCTCCATTAATCTTTTGTAGTTGCCAAATGATTGCATGGAGGGGAACCAGGCGCAATTGGCCGGAGGCGAAATGTCAGGAGCAAATGAGTTGTCCGGATCAGTAGCACGTAATGTGTCCGGTTTTGAGGTGGGGTATGCAAACCTCCTTGAGCCGGACGCACTTGCTACGGGAGGTCCGGAAGATGAGATTCGAAGAAGCGTACGAAGGTTGGCGGGAGAGGCGTCTGACGCAGGAGGAAGCCGGGACGTTACTGGGGATGTCGGAGCGCAATTTCAGGCGGTATGTTTTGCGCTACGAGGCCGACGGGCTGGAGGGGTTGATCGACCGGCGGGTCGAGGAAATCTCAAGGCGCAGGGCGCCGGTGGACGAGGTGATGCGATTGGTCGATCTGTACCAGAGCCGGCATGACGGCTGGAGCGTGAGCCACTTTCACGCCTGGTACTGTAGGGAGGGGGCGGGAACGCGCAGCTACAGCTGGGTGAAGAACACGCTGCAGGCGGCCGCTGCGGTACCGCGCGCCAAGGCCCGTGGCAAACACCGGCGCAAGCGCGAACGCCGGCCCCTGCCGGGGATGCTGCTGCACCAGGACGGCAGCACGCATGAATGGGTCCCCGGACAGACCTGGGACCTGATCGTGACGCTGGACGATGCCACCGGGGAGCACACGAGCATGTTCTTCGTCGAGCAAGAAGGCACGGCCTCGAGCCTGCACGGGATCGGGCAGACGATCGCGGCAAAGGGGTTGTTCTGTTCGCTCTACACCGACCGCGGCAGCCATTACTTCCTCACCCCGGAGGTCGGTGGCAAGGTCGACCGGGAGCGCCCGACCCAGTTCGGACGGGCGCTGGCGCAGCTCGGGATCGAACACATCGCGGCCTACTCACCGCAGGCGCGTGGACGCTCCGAGCGGGCGTTCTCCACGCATCAGGATCGCCTGCCCAAGGAACTGGCCTTGGCCGGGATCACCGACCGAGCGCAGGCCAACCACTACTTGGAGGGGACCTACCGTGGGCATCACAACGCCGAGTTCGCCGTGCCGGCGGCCCAGCCCGGGACGGCCTACGTACCCTTCATCGGTGCGGCCCTGCCCGATATTCTGTGCGAGCAGTTCGAGCGCGTCGTCGGACACGACAACTGCGTGAGCTTCGAGGGGCTGAAATTGCAGATTCCGGCCGATCAGATCCGCCATCACTACGTCAAGACGCGGGTGCGCGTACATCGCTATGTCGATGGCACTCTGGCGTTGTTTCACGGCCCGCGCCGGCTTGATACCTATGACCGCGAAGGCAGGTCACGTGCCCAGCCTGAGGTGCTCGAACGATGGAAACAGGCCGCGTGATCCGTCCGCCACGCTGCCGCGCCGCATGGCTGAATCGGCTACAGGCTTCGGGCTCCGCCCTGCGCCTTACGCCGCTTCAGCCACACGGCGCAAAAAGCGGACAATTCACTTGCTACTAAACCGGACAAGTTCATTTACTCCCGACA
>JBBQCV010000241.1:0-5636 GCA_038319115.1 Burkholderiales bacterium
GGACTCGCTTGACTCGGTGGACATTTCACCCTCCCCAAGCAGGCTATCTCCCCTGATATCCGCCTCGGCGAGGCGAAGAATCTGGGGGCTGTGAATACGTACAGTAGGCTAAACGCCTGATACTGGGGGACTGATGACAAGCCGGGGCGGATGGGGGTCTAATTGACCACCAATTCGGAAGTTCACATTACGTTGGGCGTCACTGGAGAGGGTTGCGCCAATCTCATGATTTACGCGATCGACATAGGCTCGACAATTCCAGGCCGCAATGGTGTCGCTTTTGCGTGGAGCGGCGTCAACGAAGAAGGGCGTGAGGTACGTACGGGGTCATGTCCAGAGAACCTCGCCAATGAAATCGCTTCTCGAATCAACGCGGGCGAGAGCGTCGCACTTGGGATCGAAGCGCCACTGTTCATCCCTGTTCCGAATGACAAGTCGAATCTGAGCAAGGGTCGGCACAACGAGCGGGATCGTTCCTGGGCGGCACCGGCAGGTGGGTATGTAACAGCGCTGGCGGTGCACCAGTGCGCTTGGCTGCTCCGGGAACTCCATGGAAAGTGCGCTCAACTCTGTCAGCTCACAGCTGATCCTGAGGCGTGGTACGGTCGCGCGCTCAACCCGCGAATCATCTTTTGTTGGGAGGCTTTCGTTTCAGGGCCGGCACACGTGGGTCACGCCGAGGATGCGCGGACAGCAGCAATGTTCTTTTACGCCCATCAAGCCGAGCTCGTATCGGCTGTAACAGCAGAGAATCCATTGTCGCTATTTGGTGCCGCGGTGCTGTGGAGCGGATGGAGCGAGGATTTCCAATGGCTCAAGCAGCCTCTGGTAGTGCTTCGCCCCGAAGCCCGATGGGTTCCGCGTTAGTGCCGCCCAACAACCTGTTTGAGGCAGACGCGCCGGACATGCCGAAGCAGCGCACACATCGCGCATGGCGCGCTGCTCAACAGGAACGTTGGGTGTCACGAGCAACGGCTTGCATGTAGTACGGCAAAGCCGTAGTATGTGCCATGCGCACGGTCGCCGAGACGCCTGTCTTTGTTCGATACGCCGCCGAAGTCTGGTCCGAGGCCGAGCGCCAGGAGTTCATCAACTTCATCGCTGCAAATCCGCAAGCCGGGAACATCATCCGTGGGTCTGGCGGTTGTCGGAAGGTCAGGTGGTCGAGGTCAGGTTCGGGCAAGCGCGGTGGGTCGCGCGTCATCTACTTCCTCGCGACCGAAGGCACGGTGTGGCTGCTGATCGTCTACTCTAAGGCGAAGTTCGACAATTTTCCCACGTCGTTCGTCGCACAGTTGAAGAAGGAGATTGAAGATGCGATCTGACGTTCAGAAGTTCCAAGCTGACCTGCTGGCTTCGGTCAAGCAAATGCGGCGAGGCCAGGCTGCGCGAGTCACCAAGGTCAAGCTGCCTGCGGCTGCCGAAGCAAGGGCCAGCGTTGGTCTGTCGCAGCAGGAATTCGCGCAGCTACTCGGCGTGTCGCCGCGGACCCTTCAAGACTGGGAGCAGGGGCGCCGTGAGCCAACGGGTGCCGCACGCACGTTACTGAAGGTTGCTGTCAAGCATCCGAAGCTCTTGCGCGCACTGGAAACGTGACACCCAACCCCCGGTTGCAGGCGACGCGCATGAAGCTGCTCGCGCCTGAACCGGAACGTTAGCGCCCAACGTCACTCATCGCAGAGCATTGACAGATATGCATAACGTGCATATTCTTCGCATGTGTCCGCCGATTTCGACCCGAAGAAGGATGCAGCAAATACCAGGAAGCACGGCGTGTCGCTTTCCGAAGGCGACGGAGTGCTCAATGATCCCCTCGCGCTCACCGTCGAGGACGACACGGCCGAGGGCGAACAGCGCTTCGTCACCATTGGAACGAACGCGTTCGGGTCCCTGATGGTCGTGGTTCACACCCCGCGGGGTGATGGAGCGCGAACGATCTCGGTGCGGAAGGCAGATCCCAGAGAGCGGAGAAACTATGAAAAAGGTGTATGACTTCTCGAAAGCCAAGCGTGGCGCGGTAATTCCCACCACAGGGAAAACACGCATCACCATCTATATGGACGATGCGGTAGTCAAGCGCTTTAAGGCGCAGTCCGAAAAGTCCGGGAAGGGCTATCAGACTTTGATTAACGAAGCCCTGAATTCGTACCTGGGGCTCACGGAGCAACCGATAACTCAGGAGCTTGTGCGCAAGATCGTGCGCGAAGAGCTCGCTGTGCACAGTTGAGCGCTAACTTGACGCCGCGCACGGACGCGCCGGAGTCGCCGTGCCGTTATCCAGGCCATGGTCGGCGCGCCGGTGGGCTCCACGTTAAGCGTCACGAAGCTACGGCCGTCGCGTCTAGCCCAGCTCGGGCGTAGACTTTGCCATTCGCACCGCTGGAGCAGCCTTATGTCCGCCCTGCTTGATGAACTTTCGAAGAAAGCTCAGACCCTCACCCCCGAAGAGCGGGCGCAGTTCGCCCAAGAGTTGCTCGAGTCCGTCGAGCGCGATTCCGATCCCGAGGTGCAGGCGGCTTGGGAGGCCGAAATTGCGTCCCGCATCGCCAAGTACGAACGTGGGGAAGCCAAACTCGTGCCTGCGGACGTTGTCTTTGCCGCAGCACGCCGTCTCACGAAGTGAAGCCGGCTCGCTTCCTTCTGGAAGCACAAGACGAGTTTCTCGAACAGATCTCCTACTACGAAGAACAACAGAAAGGCCTCGGGGACCGCTTCCGCGAGTCTATTTAAGCAGCAACCGCTCTTGCATCTACGCACCCGAAGCTCGGGTCGCCTTGGAAGCTGCGCACACGACGAGTCTTCCCTAAGGGGTTTTCGTTTTCGGTTGTGTACCGTATTGAACCCGAGGAACTGATTGTCTTCGCGGTTGCCCATTTCAAGCGCAGGCCCACATATTGGCGGGGTCGCAAGTGACGCATAACTTTAGCTGCACCGGAGCCGCTGAAGCGGCCAGGTGACCAGGACGTTAGGCGCCTTTTCCGCCGATCGAAGGTACGCGTATTATTTGGCTCATGAGTCCGACTGTTTTGCGGGAAGGCGGCTTTCGGTTTTATTTCTTCTCAAGAGAAGAATCGAGAATGCATGTGCATGTTCACAGCCAGAACGGCGAGGCCAAGTTTTGGCTTGAACCGAAAATCGAGCTTGCCCAAAATGTCGGTTTGTCCCAGCGTGAAATCAACGCGGCACTTCAACTAGTTCAGGAGCACCAGAATGACATCCGCAGCGCCTGGAATAAGCACTTCCCCGGTTGAGGTAACCAATATTTCCAAGCACGGCTTCTGGCTGTTGCTCGAAAATGAAGAGCTATTTCTGCCGTTCTCGGAATTCCCGTGGTTTCAAAACGTACCAATCGGAAAAATCCTGCACGTCGAACTCCCAAATGCAAATCACCTCTACTGGCCTGACCTAGACATTGATTTGGCTGTTGAGTCCGTTCGCCACCCTGAAAAATTTCCCCTTGTCAGTCGCGCCGGCGCTTAACACCCTGTTTGAAGCAGACGCGCCGGACATACTGAAGCAGCGCACACACCGGGCGTGGCGCGCGGCTCAACAGGAACGTTATGCCGCCAATCTCAGCCCAGCGACTACACGCCCACCAACCTAGGCTAGGGCCCGCCCATGCCAATTGTGACCTTGACGGTTCGCAAACCAAAGTCCGCAGAGTTCAAGGCACAAGTTCTTGGCGCGGTTCATGCCGCAGCATCCGCCGGATACTCGACCGCCTCGACGCGGCGACGCAGGCGCAGGACTTGGACCTGCCGGGCTACCAGTTCCACAGCCTGAAGGGCAATCGGAAACGCGACTTTGCAGTATCGGTGTCCGGTAACTGGCGGATCGCCTTCCGGTTCGAGGCCGGCGATGCGATCGATGTGAACCTGGAGGACTACCACTGATGAAGAGCATGCGCGACCCGAAAAGAAAACCACCCCTCCCGGTGAAGTGCTGAAGGAGGATACCCTGCCGGCGCTCGGCATGACGCAGGGCGAGCTGGCCAGGCTTCTGGGACTAAGCCGGTTGAGCGTCTCGGAGTTGCTCCACGGCATGCAGGAGCAGCTTGACCGGAAATCTACGAAAGCGTAGAATTTTATGAGGAGTAAAAATATGGAAAAAGAAACCCAGATCTCGGCGCTCGTCTCCCCGGCAACCCGGGAGATGCTCGAACGGCACGTGCGCGCCAGCGGCGTGAAGAAAGGCCACCTCGTCGAGCAGGCCCTGCAGCACTACCTGGTCGCGCTCGAGCAGCTGCCCGCCGACGTGGTGGTTCATCCGCGGCTCGTCGTGACGCGCAAGTCCGGCGAGGCGATCGTGAAGCAGGCACGCACCGGCAAACCGACCAAGGCGTTGCGCGCCTTGATGCGCGGTGCAGATTAGGGCGTTGCGCGAGGCGGACGAACGCTCCAACTTTCGCTCCGGCGACCCCGATCTAGACCGCTTCTTCCACCGCTTCGCGGCGCAGAACCAGTTCAGGCACTATGTCGGGGTCACCTACGTTGCGGTCGAGGACGGGCGTATCCTGGGGTTTGCGACCGTTGCGCCGGGGCATATTGAAATCGAGGGGTTACCCGCCACAACTCGCCGCAAGCTGCCCCGGTACCCTTTGCCCGTCCTGCGCCTTGCGCGGCTGGCCGTGGACCGGCCGGCCCAGGGGCAGGGGCTCGGTGCGCAGCTCCTTCGATTCGTGCTTCAGCTCGCCACGCGGATGGCGATCGACTTCGGTTGCGGCGGCGTGGTTGTGGACGCGAAGCGTGGCGCGGTCGAGTTCTACGCGAAGCACGGTTTCATCCCGCTCGAGGCGGTCCACGGACAGTCGGACGCAAGGCCGAGACCCACCGCGATGTTTCTAGCGATGCGCGCCATCCGGGAGGCGGTGGAAGGCCGCTAGCAACGGTTCGCCCTCCGCCATCGCTGAACGACTAAACTGCCCGCGTGACCAAATCCTCCTTCCTCGACGAACCAGCTCGGTACACGTCGGGCAATAGGCCCCTTCGCGGGGTTTCGGCCCCTTGGAGCAGGGCAAGGTCCCGCCGGCCCTGCATTTTGCGCAGATCAACGAGAAGGACGGTTTCTTCCTCGTCGGCCGCAAGCGCGAACCGGACTTCGCGTGGTCGCGCCTGAAGGGCCGCGGCGTTCTCGTCGACCATGGCGGGCAGCCGACCGTGGGCAACGCCGCCCGCGTGGTGCGTCCCGACGGTGCGCCCCGACGGTGCGGCCTGCGCGCCGGGCGAAGTCGGCGAGCTCGCAGTGAAGGGCGACAACGTCATGCGCGAGTACTTCGCCAACGCGGAGGAGACCGCGAAGGCATTCGACCGCGACGGCTGGCTGCGCACCGGCGATCTCGGCTATGCCGATGAAGAGGGCTACTACTTCGTCACCGGCCGGCTCAAGGAGCTCATCATCAAGGGCGGGGAGAACATTGCGCCGCGCGAGATCGATGACGTCCTGTACAAGCATCCCGCGGTCATGGATGCAGCCGCGGTCGGCATACCGGATGCGCACTACGGGCAGGAAATATTCTGCGCGGTGGTGCTCAAGCCTGGGGCGAGCGCGACCGAATCGGAGTTGCGCGCGTTCTGCGAACAGGAACTCGGCCGCTACAAGACGCCGAAAATATTCAGATTCCTCGCCGACCTGCCCAA
>JBBQCV010000242.1:0-5577 GCA_038319115.1 Burkholderiales bacterium
GTCACGAGATCGCCATCCAGCGCCGCTCGCCAGGTATCTTCCAGGGACTGGGCCGCGACGATTCCCGATCCGAGCGCGGTCACCGCTGCAAATAACACGACAGCCCCGCGCCGGGCCCACGTGTTGCCAGTCGATTTGTTCATGTTGAGTCTCTTGTCAGTAGCATAATTGGCTGTAAAACAATCAATAACGGCAATCGGGATAAACGGCCGGACTGCCGGGGTTGGACTGCCCCGTCCGCGCTACGTTCCCTTTGAGGTCCTTCTTCAGCCCGGCATGCGCCCCACGAGGTCGGCGGCAAAGAGCTTTGGGTTGAGGGGATGTCTGGCATCGACCCGATAGCGCCCCGCCTCCCGGGCGAAGGCAATCCACGCCATGACATCTGCCTTGCGGCTCGCGGGTTTGGCCTCTTTGGCACGGAAAAACCGGCCGCGACCGATCGTTTCCCGAAAAACCTGGTCGTAAGCCCATTTCTGCAGCACTTCAGCGAGGATTTCCATGTGCTCGCGGTCGGGCACCGGCCAGTTCAGCACGGAATCGCGTCCGCCGACGCGCAGGAGCTTGGCGAGCTGGGCGATTTTCACACCGCGGTCGGACTCGGCGTAATCCTTCGCCAGCAGCGGGGCTCCGCCAGCAAAAGCCAGCCAATCCGCAGCGTCGGCGACCTGCTGCGAGGCGAGCCATGCGGCGCTCACTGCGGCCTCAGGCAGCGCTACGGGCAGGCTGATGCAGCGGCTCCGGATCGTCGGCAGGAGCGCTGATGAATCATGTGAAATCAATATGAAACAGGCGCCTGACGCTGGATCCTCAAGTGATTTTAGAAGAGAGTTGGCGGCATTTGCGTTCATCGTTTCGGCAGGATGGAACAGTGCCAGCCGGCGCTGCCCGCGGTGCGACCCCACATTCAGGAACCCGGCCAGCGCGCGAACCTGGTCGACCTTGATCTCGTGGCTGGGCTTGGTTGTCTTGGAGGGTGCGCGGGCATCGTCGGCAGGCTCCGGCGGCGGCACCAGTGCTTCGGGCTCGATTTGGCGGAAGTCCGGATGTTGGCCGGCAAGAAACCAGCGGCAACCGTCGCATTGCCCGCACGGCTCGTTCTCCTTTACTGCCTCGCAGAGCACCAGTTGGGCGAAGCGCCGTGCCAGCGCGAGCTTGCCGATGCCGCGCGGCCCGTGGATCAGCAGCGCCTGCGGCAGGTGATCCCGGCGTGCCCGCAAGGAGTGCCACGCCGCCTCGGTCCACGGGTACATGGGTCGAGGGCCTAAAGCGAACGCAGGACTGCCGCGAGGTCGGTGCGGATCGCCTCGAGCGGGCGAACCGAGTCCACGACCTGGATACGCTGGGGCTCCCTGGCGGCCGCGGCAAGATAGGCGCCCCGGACCCGCTCGAAAAAAGGCTCGCCTTCGCGCTCGAAACGATCCAATGCGCGACCGGATTTGGCCATCCGGTCGCGGCTGACCTCGAACGGGCAATCGAACACCAGCGTGCGATCGGGCCGAAATCCCGGATGGACGATGCCGGCGAGAGCGTCGATAAGCCCGCTCGACACGCCCTTGCCACCGCCCTGGTAAGCCGAGGTGGCATCGGTGAATCGGTCGCAGACTACCCACGTCCCGGCTGCAATCGCGGGCAGGATTCGTTTCTTGAGGTGGTCGTCGCGCGCCGCGAACATCAGCAGCGTTTCGGTCACCGGGTCCATGGACTCGTGCAGGACGAGGTCACGCAACTTTTCGGCCAGTTGCGAGCCGCCGGGCTCGCGCGTGACCAGCACTGCGTGTCCGCCCGAACGAAGCTCGTTGGCAAACCACTCGACGTGGGTCGACTTCCCTGCCCCGTCGACGCCCTCGAAAGTAATGAATTTTCCGCGCATGCCCGATTATCGCTTCAACTGGAACTTGCCGACCGCGCGATTGTGTTCCTCCAGCGTGCGGGAGAACTGGCTGGTGCCGTCGCCGCGCGAAACGTAGTACACCGCCTGGGTTTCTGCCGGACGCATGGTCGCGCGCAGGGACGCGAGGCCCGGCATGGCGATCGGCGTCGGCGGCAGGCCGGCGCGCATGTAACTGTTGTACAGGCCGTCCGCGAGCAGGTCGCGCTTGCGCAAGTTGCCATCGAAGGAGGCTCCCAGGCCATAAATCACGGTGGGGTCGGCCTGCAGGCGCATGCCGATGCGCAGCCGGTTGACGAGCACCCCGGCAATCATCGAGCGCTCAGCCGCGCTGCCGGTTTCCTTTTCCACGATCGAAGCCATGATGAGCGCCTCGTGCGGCGTAGCGAAAGGCACCTTGGGGTCGCGCACCGCCCATTCGGCTGCCAGTTTGCTCTGCATGGTCCGGTAGGCGCGCCCGAACACGTCGAAGTCACTCGACCCCTTGCTGAAGAGGTAAGTGTCAGGAAAGAACAACCCTTCGGGATGGGTTTCCGGCGCCCCGATGCGCTTCAATATCTCAGCGTCCTGCAACTCGCGCGAGTCGCCGCGCAAGTCGGTGCTCGCCGCCATCGCGGCGCGAAACTGGCGGAACGTCCAACCCTCTATGAGCGCGAGTTCGCCCTGCGTGACATCGCCGCGCGTGATCTTGTCAAGCAGCTCAAGCGGGTTGACCGCCGCGGTCAGTTCGTAACTACCAGCCTTGATTTCGCGTGATTTTCCCAGCAGGCGCGTCAACATTTCGAACTGCCGGCGGCCGACCGGGATCCCGCTCGCCTCGATCTGGCGGGCCGTAGCGCGCAAGCCGCTGCCCGCGACCACCTGGAACTCGGCCGGGAAGCGCCCCACGCCGATCGGCGTGAGCGCATACCATGCCGCGTAGCCGCCCACGGCGAGCAACAGCACGAGCAGGATTGCGAAAAATTTCCTGAGAAAGGCGAGCAAATGGGCGGTGCGGCAAGGTGGGGGAAAAGCGCGCCGATATAATAGCGGCAATCCATGCACACCCTCCCGACCGCCCAAAGCCCCGCAGTCTTCGCGCAGTTGACCCAGTATGGCCTGCTTGCCGTCAGCGGCGAAGACGCGCGCGCCTTCCTTCACGCGCAGTTGTCCAACGACGTCGAGCACCTTCCGACCGACACCGCGCGCCGCGCCGGTTATTGCTCGCCCAAGGGACGCCTGCTGGCGAGCCTGCTGGTCGTGCCGCACCCCGATGGGTTCCTGCTGCAGGTCGCGGCCGACATTGCCCCTGCCATCGCCAAGCGACTTTCGATGTATGTGCTGCGCTCGAAAGTCAAAGTCGCGGATGCCTCGGGTACATGGTCCCAGTTCGGCGTTTGGGGCGAGGGTGCCACTGCCCTGCTACGCCGCGCCGGATTCGAAACCCCGGGTGGCCCCTTGCAGGTCGCCACATCGGCGCAGGGGATGGTCGTGATGCTGGCCGATGAACGCTGCCTCGTGCTTGCCCCGTCATCCGCCGAAGCGGAGCTCACGGTGCGGTTCACCCGCGTCGACCCGCAGGCGTGGGCACTGGGCGATGTACGCGCCGGCCTTCCGCTGATCACGCTGCCGACCCAGGACCAGTTCGTGCCGCAGATGGCCAACTTCGAGGTCATCGGCGGCATCGACTTCAAGAAAGGCTGCTATCCGGGCCAGGAAATCGTCGCGCGGACGCAGTATCTCGGCAAGTTGAAGCGCCGCATGTACCGTGGCGCCATCGACGCGCCGGGATCGCTCGTCCCGGCGCCTGGCCAAGACCTGTATGGCGCTGAACCGCAGCCGATAGGGATGATCGTGAATGTCGCCTCGCGGCCCGAAGGAGGCTTCGAAATGCTCGCGGTCCTGCAATCATCCTCCGTCGAAGCCGGCACGCCGATCCGGGTCGGCGCGGCCGACGGCCCATCCGCACGCATGATGCCGCTGCCCTACGCGATTTGAACGCGGCGCAGCTCTCCGTGCATTACTACGTGTACTACAAATGCGATCCGCGCCGCATGGACGAACTGCGGCCCGCGGTCGAGCGGCTGTTCCAGTCCGTGCGCGCTGCGACGGGGATCGCGGGCCAGTGGCAGCAGCGCCGCGACGACGCAACGACCTTCATGGAGGTTTACCCCGCCGTGCCGCAGCCCGAGGCCTTCGAGCGTGCGCTTGAAGCCGCAGTCGCCGGGTCGGGCTTCGCAACCCTCGGCGTCCAGCGCGTCACGGAAGTTTTCCGGTGTGCCTGATCGCCCTCGCCCATCGCGTCCACCCCGATTTCCCGCTGGTGGTCGCCGCCAACCGCGATGAACTGTATGCGCGCCCGACGGCGCCGGCCGCGTTCTGGGACGACGTTCCCGGAATATTCGCGGGCCGCGACCTCGAATGCATGGGGACCTGGCTGGGCGTGACGCGCAGCGGCCGTTTTGCTGCTGTCACCAATTACCGCGATCCCGCCGACTCGCATGCGCGCAACCAATCCCGCGGGCTGCTGGTGAGCCGCTTCCTCGCAGGCGACATGGGCGCCGGCGAATTCGTCGCGCAAGTCGATGCGCGCCGTGACGAATACCGCGGCTTCAACCTGCTCGCGAGCGACGGGACTGACCTCTTCAGCTATTCCAATCGCTCGGCGCAGGCCCGATGTCTCGGGCCTGGCATCTACGGGCTGTCGAACCACTTGCTCGACACGCCGTGGCCCAAGGTGCGTGCCGCGCGCGAACGGCTGGCCGCCGCGCTCGCGCCAGCGCCTGCGGTGGAGCCGCTGTTTGCGCTACTGGCGGACACCGACATGGCGTCCGACGACGACCTGCCGCAGACCGGCGTTGGCGCGGAACGCGAGAAATTGCTCTCCGCGGCGCGCATCGTTGCCTTGGCCTACGGCACGCGATGCTCGACCGTGGTGCTGCGCGGGTCCGACGGAACGATGCGATTCGCCGAGCGCGGCTTCGGCCCGGGCGGTGTGGAACTGCCCACGGTGAGGTGCGAGTTCAGGCTCGCGGCCCGAGCGCAGGAAATCTGCGGGGCGGCGGCGCCTAAAACCGCCGGCGCATGCCCCGGTGGGGGATCCCTGCATCGAGGTACTCCGACCCCTCCTCGATGAAACCGTGCTTGCGGTAGAAGCCGAGGGCGTGGGTCTGTGCTTCGAGCACGACCTCCCGGTCGCCGCGCTCCCGCGCTGCCTCCATCAGGCGCACCAGCATCGCCGCGCCCACCCCACGGCCCCGGGCGTCCCTGAGCACGGCCATGCGACCGATATGTCCATCTGGCAGCAGCCGGCCCGTGCCGACCGCACGCGCGCCTTCGCGCGCAACGACATGCAGCGAAACCGCGTCATTGTCGTCAAGCTCCATCTCTGCGGGCACCTCCTGCTCCTCGACGAACACCGCGAAACGGATCGGCGCGGCATCGCGCTTCGCCTCTTCCCACGCCATGGTCTGCAATGCCAGCATTGGGGCAGTATAAAATTGCGCCCTTTCGCCGACCATCCCCCGCATGAAAAGTCTTTGGAACGACGCCGAAGCGGCAACGCACGCCGGCCCCCTCGGCCCGCGCGTGTACACCTCGCGCCTGCTCGGGCGCGACAAATCCCTCGTGCTGCACGGCGGCGGCAATACCTCGGTCAAGCTCGAGGACCGCAACCTGTTCGGGGAAACCGAGCCGATCCTGTATGTGAA
>JBBQCV010000243.1:0-5567 GCA_038319115.1 Burkholderiales bacterium
CGGCCGGGCGCTGCCCGCGCACGAGCCACAGGGCCAGGGCGGTGAGCGGCGTCTGCATCGCCATCAGGATGCCGGCGTGCTCCGGGCGGGTGAAGTTCAGGCCATACCAGACGAGGGTGTTGAAGCCCGTGATGCCGATGATGCCGAAGCCGATCGCGGGCCACAGGCGCGTCCCATAGCGGAAAGCCTGCCGCCCCTCGATGGCCCACAGCAGCAGCGCGAAGATCGCCAGCCCGAGCACATAGCGCAGGGTGCCGAGCGAGAACGCGTCGATCGACGCAAGGCTGCGCTTGGCGATCGGGAACATCGGGGCCCAGCACAGGATGCAGACCCCGCTCCAGGCGAGGCCCTTGAGCAACTGCACAGGCGCCAGGCTGCGCGGCGCTGTGGCCGACCCGTTCAGGCCGGCTTCTGCCCCGGGGGCTCGTCGCGCAGGGCGCGGCGCAGGATCTTGCCGACGTTGGTCTTGGGCAGCTCGGTGCGGAATTCAACGTACTTGGGCCGCTTGTAGCCGGTCAGCTGCTCCTTGCAATACGCGAGTACCGCTGCCTCGGTCAGGGAAGGATCCTTCTTCACGATGAAGACCTTGGGCACCTCGCCGGAATGCTCGTCGTTGACCCCGATGGCGGCGACTTCGAGCACGCCCGGATGCATCGCCACGACTTGCTCGATCTCGTTGGGGTAAACGTTGAAGCCCGAGACCAGGATCATGTCCTTCTTGCGATCGACGATGCGCACGAACCCGGTCGCATCCATGATGCCCACGTCGCCGGTGTAGAGGAATCCGTCGTCCCCGAGCACCTTGGCCGTTTCGTCCGGACGCTGCCAGTAGCCTTTCATCACCTGCGGCCCGCTGATGCAGATTTCGCCCGGCTCGCCCTGCGCGACTTCCTTGCGGTCGTCGTCGCGGATCGACACCAGCGTGGACGGAAGTGGCAGGCCGATCGCGCCGCTGTAATCGGTCAGCGTGAGCGGGTTCATGGTGGCCGAGGGGCTGGTCTCGGTGAGGCCATAGCCCTCGAGCAGGACCTTGCCGGTCACCTGTTTCCACTTGTCCGCGACCGCCTTCTGCACCGCCATGCCGCCGCCCACGCACACCTTCACGTTGGAGAAATCGAGCTGGTTGAACTCGGCGTTGTTGAGCAGCGCGTTGAATAGCGTATTGACGCCGGTGATCACGTTGTAGCGGTGCTTGCCAAGTTCCTTCACGAACCCGGGGATGTCGCGCGGGTTGGTGATCAGCACGTTGAGGCCACCCACCTTCAGCATCAGCAGGCAGTTCACCGTGAGCGAGAAGATGTGATAGAGCGGCAGCGCGGTGATGATCACCGGCACCTCGCCCTTGAGTCCGGGGATCAGCCACGCCGCCGACTGGGCGATATTGGCGAGGATGTTCCGGTGCAGCAGCATGGCGCCTTTGGACACGCCGGTGGTGCCGCCGGTGTATTGCAGGAAGGCGATGTCCTCATGCCCGGTCTCGACCGCCTTTAGCGTCATGCCCTCGGCCTGCGAGAGCATCGCGTTGAAGCGAACCGCCGCGGGAAGCTCGAACGCGGGCACCATCTTCTTCACGTTGCGCACCACGAAATTCACCAGCGCGCCCTTGAGGCCGAGCATGTCGCCCAGCGACGCGACCACGACGTGCTTCACCGGCGTGCGCGCGACGACCTCCTGCAGCACGCTGGCGAAATTCTCCAGCACCACGATGACTTCGGCGCCCGAGTCCTTGAGCTGGTGCTCGAGCTCGCGTGCGGTGTACAGCGGGTTGACGTTGACCACCGTGTAGCCCGCGCGCAAGGTGCCATACAGGGCGACCGGGTACTGCAGCACGTTGGGCATCATCAGGGCGACGCGCGCGCCTTTGGGCAGGCCCTTGGACTGCAACCATGCTCCGAACGCCGCCGACAACCGGTCGAGTTCCGCGAAAGAGATGGTCTTGCCCATGCAATGGAAAGCCGAGCGGTCGGCGAACTGCCTGGCGCACTTCTCGAACATGTCGCCGACCGACTTGTAGTCGTCGAATGCGACTTCCGCAGGCACGCCGGGCGGATAGCTCTTGAGCCAGATCTTTTCCATGCGGGTCTCCTCCCGGCCTCGAATGGGCCTTATGCGGTCGATTCTAGCGGTTTTTGAATGCCGGCTTGCGCTTCTCCGCAAACGCCGCCATGCCTTCTTTCTGGTCGGCCAGCGCGAAGCCCGAATGGAACAGGCGCCGCTCGAACAGGATGCCTTCGGAGAGCGAGCTTTCGTAGGCCCGGTTGACCGATTCCTTGATCATCATCACCACGGGCAGGGAATAGGCGGCGATCTTGTCGGCCACCGCCATCGCTTCAATCATTACCTTTTCCAATGGCACGACGCGCGACACGAGGCCGGCGCGCTCCGCCTCGGCCGCATCCATCATGCGCGCCGTGAGGCACAGGTCCATGGCCTTGGCCTTGCCCACCGCGCGCGGCAGGCGCTGGGTGCCGCCGGCGCCGGGAATGATGCCGAGGTTGACCTCGGGCTGGCCGAACTTCGCATTGTCGGCGGCGATGACGATGTCGCAGGCCATCGCCAGTTCGTTGCCCCCGCCCAACGCATAGCCTGCCACCGCGGCGATGACGGGCTTGCGGATCTTGCGGATGTGCTCCCAGTCGCGCGTGATGTAGTCCGAGCGGTAGACGTCGATGAAGTCCCAGTC
The DNA here is from genome assembly GCA_038319115.1 of Burkholderiales bacterium. Taxonomy (GTDB): domain Bacteria; phylum Pseudomonadota; class Gammaproteobacteria; order Burkholderiales; family SG8-39; genus SZAS-79. The sequence continues at coordinate 2,684 of JBBQCV010000243.1, forward strand.
CTTCATCGCCACGATGTCGGCGCCCGCGGCAAACGCCTTTTCGTTGCCTGTGATCACGATCGCCCCGACCGCGTCGTCGGCGTCGAAAGCGTACAACGCGGCCGCCAGCTCCTGCATGAGGTTGGCGTTGAGCGCATTCATCTGCTTGGGGCGGTTGAGCGTGACCACCCCGACCTTGCCGCGCGTCTCGGCCACAATGAATTCATACGGCATGACGATCTCCTTGATGTTTCGAAATGGGGACGACGGCAATTCAGGCCTTGCCCGCCTTAAGTTCCGCCTTGCCCGCCTTAAGTTCCGAGAGCGGAACCGAGCCGGGAATGGCGATCCGCTTGCGACCGGGCTCGGCCGCGGGGAGCGCATCGACCAGCTGCATGGTGTTCGCACTGCGCGCGGCGAGCGCCTGGTAAAGCTCCGCGTTGGCGCGTTTCCAGCCGACCTCTTCGTCCGACAGGGTGCGCAGCACCTTGGCGGGAATTCCGGCAGCCAGCGCTCGCGCCGGGATCTTCGCCTCGGCCCTGACGAACGCCATGGCCGCGACGATCGCATCCTCGCCGATGTCGGCGTTGTCGTTGATCACGCAATTCATGCCGACCAGGGCGCCGGGCCCGATCACGCAACCGTGCAGCACTGCGCCGTGGCCGATGTTCGCCCCTCGCCCGACCACCGTGTCCTTGCCGGGAAATCCGTGCATGACGCAGGTGTCCTGCACGTTGGCGCCCGCCTCCACCACGATGCGGCCGAAGTCGCCGCGCAGGCAGGCACACGGACCGATGTAGGCGCCGGGCCCGACGATCACATCCCCGATGAGCACCGCGCTGGGATGCACGTACGCGGCGGGGTCGACGACGGGGGTGATCCCGTCGATGGAATACACTTTTGGCATGCGCTCATTCTAGCTTCGTTGGTGTAAGCTTTCCCTCACCCGGTGCCCGCCGCACCTTTGTCCCGTCCCATTCGCGCCAACCCACCCGGATCCACGGCCATGTCCAATCCCATCCTGGTTTCGCTCGAAGCCGGCGTGCAGACCCTCACCCTCAACCGGCCCGACAAGCTCAACTCGTTCAACCAGCAGATGCATGCCGAGCTGCGCACGGCGCTGGACGCCGCCGCGGCCGATCCCGCGATCCGCTGCGTCCTGTTGACCGGCGCCGGGCGCGGATTCTGCGCCGGGCAGGACTTGTCCGAGCGCGAGATGAAGGAATCCGACACCCCGCGCGATCTGGGCTCCACGATAGAAAAGTTCTACAACCCGCTGGTGAAGTTCATGCAGGCGCTGCCCAAGCCCATCGTTTGCGCGGTGAACGGCATCGCCGCCGGCGCGGGCGCCAACATTGCGCTGGCCTGCGACATCGTGCTGGCGGCGAAATCGGCGGCCTTCCTGCAGGCGTTCGCAAAAATCGGCCTCGTGCCGGATTCGGGCGGGACGTATTTCCTCCCGCGCCTGGTCGGCACCGGCCGCGCCATGGCGCTCGCGATGCTGGCCGAAAAGCTGCCGGCAGCCGATGCCGAGCGCATGGGGCTCATCTGGAGGGCCATCGATGACGACAAGCTCATGACCGAAGCGCAGGCGATGTGCCGCCACCTCGCCTCGCAACCGACCCGCGCACTCGGTCTCATGAAGCAGGCAATCTACGCGGCGGGCGGCAATACGCTTTCGGCGCAGCTCGACCTCGAGCGCGACCTGCAGCGCCAGGCGGGCGGCTCGCCCGACTACCGCGAAGGCGTCACCGCCTTCCTGGAAAAGCGCAAGCCCAGCTTCACCGGCCGCTAGCCTCGCCCGGATGGATGCGCTCGCCCTTGCCCAAGCCGCCGCAGAGGTGATGTGGCGCGACGACAACGCCTCAAAATCACTCGGCATGAAAATCGAGGAGGTGCGCCCCGGCTATGCGCGCCTGTCGATGACCGTCGCGCCCGCCATGGTGAACGGCCACAACCTGTGCCACGGCGGGCTGATCTTTACCTTGGCCGACAGCACCTTCGCGTTCGCCTGCAACAGCCACAACCAGCGCGCGGTCGCCGCGGCGGCATCGATCGAGTTCCTTGCGCCGGCATTCCTCGGCGACGTGCTGACCGCCGAGGGCATCGAGCAGGCGCTCAAGGGGCGCGCTGGGGTGTACGACATGAAAGTCACCAACCAGAAAAACGAGTTGATCGCCCTGTTTCGCGGCAAGTCCGCGACCATCAAGGGCCTGCTCGTGGAGGACGCATGAAAGCATTCGCCCTGGAGCCGATCGAAAAGGCGTCGCTGGACGAGTTGCGCGCGCTGCAGCTGGAGCGCCTCAAGTGGTCCCTCACCCACGCCTACGAGAACGTGGCCCACTACCGGCGCAAGTTCGACGCCGTGGGCGCGAAGCCTGCCGACGTCAAATCACTCGATGACCTGGCGCGGTTCCCGTTCACGGCCAAGGCCGACCTGCGCGAAACCTATCCGTTCGGAATGTTCGCGGTGCCCATGGACCAGGTGGTGCGCCTGCACGCTTCGTCGGGCACCACGGGCAAGCCCACCGTGGTGGGTTACACCGCCCGGGACATCGACACGTGGACCACCTGCATGGCGCGCTCGATCCGCGCCGCCGGCGCGCGCCCCGGCGACAAGGTGCACGTGGCTTACGGCTATGGCCTGTTCACCGGCGGCCTTGGCGCGCACTACGGTGCCGAGCGCCTGGGGCTGGTGACCATCCCGCTATCGGGCGGCATGACCGAGCGGCAGGTGCAGCTCATCGCCGACTTCGCGCCCGAAATCATCATGGTCACGCCCTCCTACATGCTCGCCATCGCCGACGAGATGGAAAAGCAGGGCATCGACCCGAAGCAGTGCAGCCTGCGGCTGGGCATCTTCGGCGCCGAGCCGTGGACCAACGAGATGCGCAGGCAGATCGAG
>JBBQCV010000244.1:0-5547 GCA_038319115.1 Burkholderiales bacterium
TGTGGGCCCTTTTCGACGGCAATCGCGAGCACATGAACCTCGCGCACGAGTGCATCGACCGGCACCGCGGCAAGGGCACCGCGGCCAGCGTGAAGTTTGCCGACGGCCACGTGGAGGATTATTCGTTCGACACGCTGGCCGACGACACGGCGCGGTTCGCCAACTGGCTCGCGCGGCGCGGCCTTGCGCGCGGCGACCGCGTCGCGGTGATGCTCGAACCGTGCCGCATGTTCTATGTGGCAATGTTCGGCGCGGTCAAATACGGCGCGGTGTCGGTGCCGCTGTTCACGCTGTTCGGCCCCGAGGGCCTCGCGCTGCGCCTGAAGGACTGCATTCCGCGCATGCTGGTCGTGGCGCCGGAGCGGGCCGAAGCGCTGCGCGCGCAGTTCCCCTCGGTCGAGATCGTTGCGGCCGACGCGGCCTTCGAGGCCGCGCTCGCAGTCGAATCGCCCGCGTTCACCGTATCCACGCGCGCCACCGACACGGCGATCTTCCAGTACACCTCGGGCACGACGCGCGAGCTGCCGGAGGCGGTGAAACACACCCACCGATCGGTGGTCACGCTCATGATCGCCTCGCTGTATGGCGCCGGCCTCAAGCCCGGCGACCGCTATTTCTGCCCGTCGTCTCCCGCGTGGGGCCACGGCCTGTGGCATGGCACGATCGGGCCGCTGGCGCTGGGCATCCACATTGTTGCGTACTCCGGCAAGTTCGATCCGCTGCGCATTTTCGAGGCACTGCAGGACCTTGCCATCGACAACTTCGCCGCCGCGCCCACGGTGTTTCGCCTGATGCGCAATTCCGGCGCGCGCGAGCGCTATCGGATTGCGTTACGCAAGGTGTCCTATACCGGCGAGCCCATGGACCTGTCGACGTGGGACTGGATCCGCGAATCGCTGGGCTGCGCACCGTGCAGCATGTACGGCAGCACCGAGGTCGGTGTGCTGGTGGTCAACTTCCCCGGCTATGCGGACTACGCCGTCAAACGCGGCGCGCTCGGCAAGGCCGTGCCGGGACTCGAAGTCGCCATCCTCGACGGCCAGGGCCGCGCGCTGCCCGCGGGCGAAGTCGGCGAGATCGCGGTGAAGCGCCGGGACGGCTGGTTCATAGTGAAGGACCGCGGCCGGCTCGATGCGGAAGGCTATTTCCACATCGAGGGGCGCTCGGACGACGTGATCATCTCGGCGGGCTGGACCATGAGCGCGGTCGAGATCGAAAACACCCTGCTCAAGCACCCTGGCGTCCTCGAGGCGGCCGTGGTCGGCGTGCAGGACCCGGTCCGCGGCCAGGTGGCCAAGGCGTGGATCGTGGCGAAAGACGCGAGCCCCGCCGCGGCCCAGGCCATCCAGCATTTCATGAAGGCGCAGCTCTCCGCGCACGAATACCCGCGCCAGATCGAATTCGTGGCCGAACTCCCCAAGACCCCCGCAGGCAAGATCAACCGCAAGGCGCTGCGCGATCGCGCGGCTGCCGCGCCTCCCGTACCCGCAGCAACGCCCTGAACCGGAGAAGCAATGAACGCACCCCTGAAACGCGAATTCGTAGGCATCACCGACCGCAGCCTCGACGATCTGCGCAAGCGCATCGGCGTCAAGATCGAGAACACCATCGAGCCGTGGTGCTACGAGGCCACGCGCGACAACATCCGCCACTATGCGCACGGCATCGGTGACGACAATCCGCTTTGGTGCGATCCGTCGTACGCCAAGACGACGCGTTATGGCGACGTGCTCGCGCCGCCGTCGTTCGTGTTCGCCTGCAGCCGCATCGTGAGCGGGTATGTCGGCGGCATGCCCGGGGTGCACGCGATGTTTGCGGGCTGCGATTTCACCTGGATGAAGCCGATCCGGCGCAACGCGCAGATCTCCACCAACGCCTACCTCAAGGACCTCATCGAGCACGACACGCGCTTCGCCGGGCGCTCGGTGCAGCAGATCTACCATGTGGATTTCTACGACGAGACGGGCGACCAGCTGTGCGCGGCCGACACGTGGTGCTTTCGCACCGATCGCGACGTGGCGCGCGAGTCGGGCACCAAGTACAACGAGCTCAAGGCCAAGCCGCACAAGGTGTACGAGCAGGAAGAGCTCGATCGCATCTCGGCGCTGTACGAGGCCGAGGAAGTCCGCGGCGCCGTGCCGCGCTACTGGGAGGACGTCGCTGTCGGCACCAAGCTGCCCACGATGGTCAAGGGGCCGATGACCGTGACCGGATTCATCGCCTACACGCAGGGCTGGGGCGGCCTGTACATCCGCGCGCACAAGCTCGCCTGGCAACTGCAGAAGAAGCACCCCAACGCCGGCATCAAGAACCGCTTCGGCATCCCCGACTGCCCCGAGCGCGTGCACTGGGAGGAAGAGTTCGCGCACAAGGTCGGCGCGCCGGGTGCCTACGACTACGGTCCGGAGCGCTGCTCGTGGTTGTCGCACTACGTGACCAACTGGATCGGCGACGAGGGCATGCACCTCAAGCTGTACAGCCAGATCCGCCGCCACAACCCGGAAGGCGATACCCTGTTCATCGACGGGGAGGTGTCGCGCAAGCTGGAGCTCGACGGCAAACAGTGCGTCGAAATCCAGATGACCGGGGTGAACCAGGACGGCGAGCTGTCGATCCGTGGCCACGCCATCGCGGCGCTGCCCACCAAGGCGGCCAAGCGATAGGATTCGGACTGCAAAAACTACAAGGAGGAGACATGTTCACCGCATTCGCAAGGGGCGCACTTGCTGCGCTCGGGTTGGTGGCGGCATCGGCGGCCTGCGCGCAGGCGTATCCCGCCAAGCCGGTGCGCATCATCGTCGCGTACCAGGCCGGGCAGGGCACCGACGTGGCCACGCGCCATTTCGCCGAGCAGCTCACGCGCGCGCTTGGCCAGAGCTTCTTCGTCGAGAACCGCCCGGGGGCGGGCGGCAACATCGGCACCGAAGCCACCGCCAAGGCCGCGCCCGACGGTTATACGCTCACCATGGGCACGGCCGCGACCCACGCCATGAACCAGTACATGTTCTCGTCGCTGGCTTTCGACGCCGAGAAGGATTTCGAGCCCATCATCCTCACCGGCATGCTGCCGATGGTGATTTCGGCCAACCCGGCATTCCCGGTCAACTCGATCGAGGAGCTCATTGCCGCGGCCAAGGCCAAGCCCGGCACGATCAACGTGGCGATGCCCAGCACCACCGCGCGCATCGTGTACGAGCTGTTCAAGCAGCGCACCGGCGCGCCGTTGTTCGGCGTGGCCTACAAGGGCAGCGCCACCTCAATGACCGAAGTGATGGGCGGGCTGGTGCCGCTCACCATCGACACCGTGACCGCCACGCGCCCGCAGGTGGCCGCGGGCAAGCTCAAGGCGCTCGCCATCACCACGCTCAAGACGAGCGAGCTGCTGCCCGGGGTCAAGTCGGTCGCAGAGCAGGGCGTGCCGGGCTTCGAGGTCACGGCGTGGAACGCGCTGTATGCCCCGCGTGGCACACCGCCGCAGGTCATCGGGCTGCTCAACGCGGAGATGGCCAGGATCCTCGCCCAGCCCGAGACACGCCAGCGCCTGCTCGCGCTGGGCTTCGAGCCCGCCGGCGGATCGCCTGCGCATCTGGCCGAGTTCGCGCGCGCCGAGCGGCAGAAATGGAGCCAGCTCATCAAGGCGGCCGGCATCAAGGGCGACTGACCCCCGGCGTATCGCCACGGCCGGCCGCACGCCCCGCGACGGGCGGCCGCGCCAGAACGGCGCGCGAAACTGCGCTTGAGTTTCGCATCGTGCGCCTGTGCGCGCGGCAAAGCTGGTTATGATCGGGTTCGCCGCGTGCCTTCCCAGGCGCGCCGGCGCAAGCGCCCGGCCCGTTGGCCGGCCGCATTCTCCCCAAGGAGTTGCAATGAAATCGCAAGCTTCATGCCTGTCCCCACGCCGATTGCGCGGGGTGGCCCATGGCTAAGCGCAAGGACATCGCCGTCATCGGCTACGGTGAGACCAAGGTCACCCTCAAGGGCGGTCGCAGTTCGTACGACCTCGCCGGCGACGTGTTCGAGCAGATCCTCAACCAGACCGGCATCGACAAGGACAAGATCGACGGCCTGTCGATCGCCGAGACGATGAGCGAGACCTCCAACCCGTTCTGGGGCGTGTACATGGCCGAGATGCTCGGCCTGTCGCCGGCGTGGATGCAGTTGAACGGCCTGGGCGGCACTTCGGGCATCGGCGGCATCGCGCGCGCCGCCGCGGCGATCCGCGACGGCCTATGCGAAACCGTGTTCGTGCTGGCGTCGGATGCCCAGTCCTCGGGCCGCAATCCCGAGCAGGGCGCCCAGCGCGGCGAATTCCAGTACCCCACAGGACTGCGCGGCCCGGTCGGCGCGTTCGGCCTCATCACCCAGCGCTATCGCCACCAGTACGGCCTGGACGACCGCGCGCTGGCCAAGCTGGCGGTCACGCAGCGCAACCACGCGCTCATGAACCCGAACGCGGTCGACAAGTTGCAAAAGCCGCTCACCGAGGCCGACTACCTTAATTCCAAGTATGTGTCCGAGCCTCTGCGCATGCTCGACTCGGTGATGGTCTGCGACGGGGCCAACGGCGTGCTGGTGACTTCGACCGAGAACGCCAAAAAGCTCGGTGCGAAGAAGATGATCCATCCGGTCGGCTACGGCGAGATGACCAACTTCAAGGGCGCCGAGGCGCTGGCCGACATCACCGTGTCGGGTTTCTCGGTGGCTGGCCCGCGCGCGCTCAAGCAGGCGGAGATGACGCCGAAGGACGTGCGCATGATCATGCCGTACGACGATTTCCTCATCGCGCTCATCATCACGCTCGAGGACATCGGCTTCTGCCCCAAGGGCAAGGGCTGCGAGTTCGTCATGAGCACCGACCTGTCTTACAAGGGCACGCTGCCGCTCAATACCTCGGGCGGGCAGATCTCCGCCGGCCAGCCCGGCCTCGCCGGCGGCGGGCTCAACCTCGTCGAGGGCGTGCGCCAGATGTTCGGCGAAGCCGGCGCGCGGCAGGTGTCCGACCCGCGCAACTGCATGGTCACCGGCATCGGCGTCATCCCCTACGGCCGCAACTGGGGCGTCTCCGGCGTCCTCGTCATGGAGCAATCATGAGCGAACTGAAGCCCGCAACGAACCCGGCCAAGCCGCCCGAGGCGAAGAAAATCCCGCGCCCCATCCCTCGCCCCAACACCTACATGGACACCCAGCCGTTCTGGCAGGCGGCGAAGAACGGCAAGCTCGTGATCCAGTACTGCAAGGACACCGGCAAGCCACAGTTCTTCCCGCGCCCGGTCAGCATGGCCAACGGCAAGCGCAACCTCGAGTGGCGGGAAGTCTCGGGCAAGGGCACCGTGTACAGCTACACCAACACGTTCAGCGCTTGGCCCGGCCACGAGGACCGCGTGCCCTACCTCGTCGCGCTGGTCGAGCTCAAGGAGGGCGTGCGCATCCTGTGCAACCTCATGAACGTCAAGGCCGAGAACGTGAAGATCGGCATGCCGGTCAAGCTGTGCTGGGAAAAGTTGTCCGAGGACATCAACTATCCCGCCTTCGAGCCGGAGTGACCCA
>JBBQCV010000245.1:0-5541 GCA_038319115.1 Burkholderiales bacterium
GCGCGACGCGAATCGATCGCGCCGTTGCTGCAAACCTTTGGCCCCGGGCAACTGGTGGCGTGGGTACGCGACTTGGGCTTCCAGGTGTTTACGGGCACCTCGGGCCGTGTGTTTCCGCAAGGCATGAAGGCTGCGCCGCTGCTGCGCACCTGGCTGCATCGGTTGCGCCAGGCAGGCGTGCGATTCCACCCGCGGCACCGCTGGCGCGGCTGGAGCGACGAAGGTTTCCTGCGCTTTGATGCGCCTGAGGGCGAGGCCGTAGTGCGGGCCGATGCCACGGTCCTCGCGAATGGTGGCGCAAGCTGGCCGAAGCTTGGGTCCGATGGGGCGTGGGTACCGCTGTTGTTGAAGCGCGACGTCCCAGTGATGCCGCTGCGGCCTGCCAACTGCGGCTTCGATGTGACGAACGGCTGGAGCGAACACTTTCGCACGCGCTTCGCGGGCCAACCGCTGAAGCCGGTGGTGCTCACTTTTGCGGATTGCAACGGCACGGTATTTCGCAGGCAGGGCGAGTTCGTGGTCACCGAGTCCGGCGTGGAAGGCAGTCTCGTCTACGCGGCGTCCGCGGGCATTCGCGATGAGATCGAAACTGCCGGCGCAGCAACCATCCATCTCGACTTGCTGCCAGACCGGGAACTCGAACGTGTCACGCGCGAAGTTGCGCATCCGCGCGGCGCCCGGTCGATGTCTTCGCACTTGCAAAGCCGCACCGGCATCAAGGGCGTGAAGATGGCCCTGTTGCGCGAGATCGTGCCGGCAGCGGACTTTGCCGATCCCAGGCGCCTTGGCGCAGCGATCAAGGCGTTGCCCCTCAGCCTGATAGCGCCGCGACCGGTCGGCGAAGCGATCAGCACCGCCGGCGGAGTGCCGTTCGAAGCGCTCGACAAGGACCTGATGATTCGCGCGCTGCCCGGGGTGTTCTGTGCCGGCGAGATGCTGGACTGGGAAGCGCCGACGGGCGGTTACCTGCTCACGGCGTGTTTCGCCACCGGTCGCGCCGCAGGGAACGGGGCGCTTGCCTGGCTGGATCGCCAAAGAGGCGAACCCGCATGAAGGCGTGGTATCTCTACCTGCTCGAATGCGCCGACGGCAGCATCTATACCGGCATCACGGTCGACGTGGAGGCGCGCTATGCGGCGCACGCAACGGGCCGCGGCGCGCGCTATACGCGCTCGCATCCTCCGGCACGCTTGCTGGCGAGCATCGAATACCCGGATCGCGCTTCCGCATCGAAAGCCGAGTACGCGATGAAGCAACTCACCGCAGCGCAGAAACGTGCGTTGGCGAAAAAGTCTTCGTCAAAGCGCGCCGCGAAGCGCGTCAAGCCGCCGGGCTAGGCAAACAACTTGTCGTAGGCCGCCAGCAGCGTCTGGTGCATCGCGCTGCCCTGCATGTCCCCGCCGAGCGTGTCCAGCCCGAAAAACTTCTCGCTGCGCTCGAGCAGCCGCTGCGCCTGGGTTACGGTCCCGGCGCCGTACATCAGGTCGAGCGCGCGGCGGTGCCCGGTGATATCCCCGAGGTTCATCAGGCTTTCGATGCAGCGGTACACGAGCCGGCGGGCCGGCTCCATCTGCGCGTAGTGATGGATCCAGTCGCAGCCTTCGCGGGTCGCTTCCTCGTCGCCGATGGCGAGCGCCAGCAGGGTCTTGAGTTCGCCGATGCGCAGTTGTTTCCACACCGTCCCGAGCGGGATCGCGAGGCCGAGGATTTCCCATAGCGGCCGTTCGTCGTTCAGGTTCAGGGTCTGCAATTCGGCGAGCAACCCAGCCATTTCAGCCTCTTCCAGGTCGTGCAGCCGGACCAGCGCGGGCCGGATCCTGTTGCCGACGCTGTTGTTTTCCCACTCGAGGTCCTCGACCGGGTAGATCTCCGACATTCCCGGCACGAGGATGCGGCAGCTGTACGCGCCTTGTTCGCTGAAGTCGGCGACGTAGATGTCCTTGCCTTCCGAGGCCACGCATTCGCATAGCCACGCGTAGTCTTCTGCCGTGGTGGTGCTGAAGTTCCAGTCGGTGAACGGGAAGTCGGGCTTGTCGCCGAGGAAATTCCAGCTGATCACGCCGCTGGAGTCGACGAAATGGATCTCCAGGTTGGACGGGAGCGTGATCTCTTCCATGTCGAAGCCGGGTTCCGGGAAGCCCTCGAGGGCATCGAGAGCCCGTCCCTGCAGCAGTTCGGTCAGCGCGCGCTCGAGCGCGACCTCGAAGCGCGGGTGGGCGCCGAAGCTCGCAAAGCACCCCTGGTCTTTCGGGTGGAGAAGAGTCACGTTCATCACCGGGTAGCGGCCGCCGAGCGACGCGTCGCGTACGAGGATGCCGAATCCCGCCTCGCGCAGCCCCTTGATACCGGCCTGGATGCCGGGATAGCGGGCGATTACGTGATCCGGCACCTCGGGCAGGCACAGCCCCTGGCTGATGATACGGGACTTGATGTGGCGTTCGAAGATCTCCGACAACGCCTGGCTGCGCGCTTCCATGAGGGTGTTGCCGGCCGCCATGCCGTTGCTTACATACAGGTTGCCGATGATGTTGACCGGGAACCAGGTCTGGGCGCCGTCGCGCAGGCGCGTGTAGGGCAGGGCGCAGATCCCGCGCGCCACGTTGCCTGAATTGAGGTCGACCAGCACCTCGCGATCGATCTCGTTGCCGGGATTGTAGAAAGCATGCAGTTCGGGATTGAGCAGTTCCGCCGGCCAGTCCGGCTCGCCGGTGGGCGCGAACCAGCGCTCCTGCGGGTAATGCACGAAGTCCCCGCCGGCGCGGGTTGCACCGAGGTAGAAGTGGGTCCAGAAATAATGCGTGTTCAGGCGCTCGAAGAATTCGCCAAGCGCGCTCGCGCGGGCCGCCAGCTTGGTGGCGCCCTTGCCGTTGGAAAACAGCATCGGGCACTCTCGGTCGCGGACGTGCACCGACCAGATCGATTCGACCGGGTTCAGCCACGACGATTCGTCCATGTGGAAGCCACGCGCGGCGAGCTTGGCCTGCATCGTCGCGATGGTCGATTCGAGCGAGGCGTCTTTGCCTGGGATGAAGCTTTCGGTGGGCATCGGGGTGTCCCGGACGGTTGGGAAAGGGGCAGCCTTCAGCTTTTTCGGGCGGGAATCTTGATATGGCAGTGCTCGGCGAGAATCCTCACTACGGGCTCGAGCGCGCCTTCCGGATCCTGCAGGATCAACTGCTCGATCATCTCCGGGTAGAACTCGTCCTCCCACAGCGAGATCAGCCCGTCGACCATCTGGTGCGGCGCGCAGGCCAGGATGAATGCAGGGGCTGCGTCCACGGCCGGGCCGGCTGCCCGGATGGCGCGGATCGCCGCACGCGCTTCGGCCGCTGAGATGGCGGGCTTGGGCGGCTTGCCCGCGGCCAGGCACAGGAAGACGGTGTTCATCGAGTCGGTATCGGTCTTGCCCTTGGTGACCTTGCGCCACTCGTCGGTGACCAGCGTGTCGTACTCCCCGACACCGTACGAGAGCGAGAAATGGTGGAAGCGATCGTGGTATTCGCGCACCAGCTCATCGAACGCAATGCTGGTGTCGCAGATGCGCGGCAGGTCCTTGGCCACGATGCGATTGAGGTGCCTCTCGGCCACGGCGCGATGCGCCTCGGGGACGTCAGCGAGCAGGGTTTCGGGAAGCGCGCGTTTTTTCTTCGAGCGGCGCATGGCCTTGAAGAAGGCCTTGATCTCCTCGGCGCCGAGCAGGCCGCCTTCCTCGCGCCTGGCGATGCGCGTGAGCAGGCACGCATCCAGCACGCTTTCGGCGGATTCGCCAAACAGGGCCTCGCGCGAAAGCTCCATCACGTCGGCAAACCAGAGCGCCGCCTCGATTTCGTCCCCGCAGGTCTGGCGCTCGGCGAGGCGGGCCCGGTACTCCACCACGCTCCACTGCTCCCCCAGTGTGCGATCGCGCAGGAATTCGCGCACGTCGTGCGGTTCCGCAGGCTCGTGGATGGTCGAATCGGTGGGCATCGCGTAAAGCGCCTTCAGCATCTGCGAGCCGCCGCGTGAGTGCGACAGGAACGAGTTCTCCTGCAGGGAGCGGGCCGCGCGGTTGAGGCTGCCGTTCGACAAGTGCTCCAGGTAAAGGCTTGCAAGGTAGACCATGCGCTCGAGCGCCTCGTCCAGATCGGTGCGCAGGTGGGCCGTGCCGAAGAAGTCGGCGATCTGGACGATGCCCTTGGCGCCTTCGGAGCGCATGGCGTCGAGTTTGTCCGAGTCGATGAGGCCGTTCTTGAGCCCGTGGTCCAGCGCGCGGGCGAAGTACGGGCGGTCGTCGTAGGAGGCCAGCGACTGCGGCGAGGCGGGCACGGTCATTGCGTCGCTCAAAGCGCGGACTCTTCCACGGGCGAGCGTCCCGGGGCCCTGGGCGCATCCGCCGAGCCCTCGGCGCCTTGCCCGGTCTCGACTGCGGGCGCGGCGGCTTCCTCGGCGGCGCGGCTGCGCGCAGAGAGGATCTGGAACACATGGAAGAATTCGTCAGGGAAGTGGTGGGCCAGGCGCCAGGTGAGTTCCATCCAGTCCCCGTCGCTGACCTCGTCCAGCCCCACCCCGCCCTTGGGCATCTCGAAGTGGTCTTCGCGCACGGAGTCGTCCTCCTCGTCCTTCGGCGTGCGCTCTTCTTCGATGAGCGCGAAGCTGCCGGTGGCCTTGAAAACCGCCAGCTCGTCGAAGCGCTCGTCGAGGTAGTCGGCAAGCACCTCCAGCCCGAGGTCCTTCTGGGCCAGGGCCTCGATGAAGTCGTCCGGCGCGACGTCCTCGCGAAAGACCACCGAGTTGATCATCGAGCGCAGGCGGTCCCGGTTGCGTTCGGCATACAGCCTTTCCATGATCACCGCATCGGCGAACTGCCTGGGCGTCACGAGCAGGTTGATGAGCGAGGGCTTGGCCGAGTCGTACTCGCGCATGATGGCCAGCAGGTCCTTCGGCGCGAGCTGGTCGAGCACCGTGACCAGCGCGGTATCGCCTTCGCTTTCGACCAGGTCGACCAGCGCCGACTCCGCGGCGACGATATCGCCGGCATGGATGAGCGCGGAAGCTTTGAGGACTACAGGATGTGCCATGGGTTTACCTTGAAATCGTCTTTGCTGAATGCGTGGCTAGCTGCGGCGATCGAAGCCCTGCTCGCTCAAATAGTCCTCGCCGGCTTCGGCCAGGTCCGGGCTGTCGCCGGAGTCGTCGTCCCCGGCCTCGCGGCGCTCCTCGGATTCCCGTGCGGGTTCGGCCTCCACCTGGTTCCCGGCGCCGGGCACCGACGAGATGTATTCAAGGCCCGCTGCGATGAGCATGAAACGCTCGCCGCCGGGACTCGCCAGGGCGTGCTGCGCGAGCGAGCTGGCCCAGGGCTCGAGGCCTGCCGCAGGCGCCACGTCCTCCCAGGCGGGAAAGTCGTCGGGATGGGCGGCGACCAGTTGGTCGAACACGGCCTTGACCTCGAACCGGAATCCGTCGCGGAACGCGGGCGCGACCATGACGGGGTCGAACTCGCACATCGGCATGAGGTCGGCGAACTGGTCACGCTTGACCTTCAGGCGCGACGCCAGCACG
>JBBQCV010000246.1:0-5526 GCA_038319115.1 Burkholderiales bacterium
GGTCGACCCCGACACCGGCGTGGTGGAGCTGGCCGCCTACGCGGTAGTGGACGACGTGGGCGTGGTGATCAACCCGCTCACGCTCAAGGGCCAGGTGCACGGCGGCCTCGTGCAGGGCATCGGCCAGGTGCTCATGGAAGAGGTGGTCTACGACCCGGAATCAGGCCAGCTCATCACTGGCTCGTTCATGGACTACGCCATGCCGCGCGCAAGCAACGTGTGCAACTTCTCGGTGGGCAGCAATCCCGTCCCCACCCAGCGCAACCTGCTCGGCGTCACGGGCGCGGGCGAGGCCGGCACGGTAGGCGCGCTGGCGGCGGTGATGAATGCGATCCTCGACGCGCTCAAGCCGTTGGGTGTCACCGAACTGGAGATGCCCGCGACCAGCGAGCGCGTCTGGCGCGCGATCGGGGCGGCACGCGTGACTCGGAACCTCGCCGCCGCCGGGGCCGCTCCCGCCCCATGAAATGTACCGGTACCGATACAAAACTCTCCGAAGAGTCGCGCCGGCATTGAATCCGCATAATCGATTGTTGAAGAATTGACCCCGGGAGGAGTGCCCATGCAGCCACGCGAGCGGGTTCCGTATTCGGCCATCGTCGACCGGCCCCCGATGCAGCTTCCGGGCGGCGCGCGCGTCGTCGTGTGGACCATCGTCAACCTCGAGGTGTGGGACATCGCCAAGCCGATGGCGCGCCAGGTGCTCCCGGCGCCCACCGGCGCGGTGCTGCTGCCCGACGTGCCCAACTGGAGCTGGCACGAGTACGGCATGCGCGTGGGGTTCTGGCGCTTCAAGGCGCTGTTCGACCGCCTTGGCATGCGCCCGACGCTTTCCATCAATGCGCGCGTGTGCATCGACTACCCACGCGTGGCGCAGGCCTGCCACGACGCGGGCTGGGAGTTCATGGGCCACAGCTTCGAGCAGGGCCCCATCCACAAGGAAGAAAACCAGAAAGAGATGATCGCCCGCTCGCTCGACATCCTGGAGAAATTCACCGGCAAGCGTCCGGTGGGCTGGCTCGGGCCGGGCCTGACCGAGACCTACGAAACGCCCGACCTGCTCGCGGCCGCGGGCATCAAGTACATCGGCGACTGGGTCTACGACGACGAGCCCACCACCATCCAGACCGCCAGCGGCCCCCTGGTGACGCTGCCTTACTCGGTTGAGAACAACGACATCCCGGTGATGGCCGTGCAGCACCACGAGGCGGGTTATTTCACCCGCAAGGTCACCGACACCTTCGAGCGCTACTACGAGGAGGGCGCCGAGCGCCCCAAGATCCTCGCCATCGCCATCCACCCCTACATCAGCGGGCAGCCCTTCCGCATCAAGTACCTCGAGGAGGTCTACGCGCGCATCGCCAAGATGCCCGGCGTGCTGCACTGGAACGGCGAGCAGATCCTCGCCTGGTACCGCACGCAGGTACCCGCCTGACACGGGCATGGCGCTTGCTAGTACAGTGCATACACATTCACGGAGGGAACACATAATGAAACGATTCATCGCCTCAGCCCTGCTGCCGCTTGCGCTCGCGCTACCGCTATACGCATCCGCCCAGGCCTTTCCCACCAAACCGATCAAGATCCTCGTGGGCTTCGCGCCCGGCGGCAACACCGACGTAGTCACGCGCCTGGTGGCCGTGCGCATGCAGGAGATCCTCGGGCAGGCGGTAATCGTCGAGAACAAACCGGGTGCCGGCGGCGTGGTGGCCACCGACATCCTCGCCAAGACACCCGCGGACGGCTACACGTTGCTGATGTCCTCGCTCGGGCCGCACACGATCTCGCCCTTTCTCGTGAAGGCGGCCAGCTACGACCCGGTCAACGACCTTGCCCCGGTCAGCAACGTTTCGGTCAATGCGCTGATGATGCTGGTGAGCCCGTCGATCCAGGCCAAGACGGTGCCCGAGTTCATCGCCTACGCCAAGGCCAATCCGGGCAAGCTCAATTACGGCTCCTCCGGCGTGGGCTCGACCACCCACCTGTCGGGCGAGGTGCTTGCCAGCATGGCCCGCATCAAGCTCGTGCATGTGGCGTACAAGGGCGGACCGCCGGCACTGGCCGCGCTGCTCGCGAACGACACCCAGTTCATGTTCTCGAACCTGTCGGATGCGCTGCCGCAGTCGAAGAGCGGCAAGCTGCGGGCGCTGGCCGTGACCACCGCCAAGCGCGTGGCGCAGGTGCCCGACATGCCCACCGTGGCCGAGGCCGGCCTGCCAGGCTTTGACGTCGCGCCGTGGAACGGCATCGTGGCGCCGGGCAAGACGCCGCCCGAGATCGTCAACAAACTCTCCGACACCATCCAGCGCATCGTGCGCGAGAAAGACTTCCGCGACAAAATGTTCGAGATCGGCTCCGAACCGATCGGCGACTCGCCCGAGCATTTCCGCGCAACCATCGCAAGCGACCTGCAACGCTGGTCGCGCATCATCAAAGAGGCCGGCATCAAGGTCGACTAAAAGTGGGGTCAGCAAAGTCGCCCCCACTTTCTTAGCACTTACTTTGGAGACAGCATGAACGAAAGCCAGACCCTGCGAGGGTTTCTCGCGATGGTCGAGCGCGACTACCCGGGTGAGATCCTGCGCATCCGCGAGCCGGTCAGGACCCACCTCGACATGACCTCGATCGTGTTCGAGCTCGACAATGCCGGCAAGAGCCCGGTCATCGTCTATGAGAACGTCGAAGGCCACTCGATGCCGGTGGTCACCAACATCGCCGGCAGCCGCAAGCTGCTGGCCGCGTGCCTGGGCGTGGCGCCGGCGGACCTGCCGAGCGCGTTCCGCGACCGGGTGCAGAACTACATCCCGTGCGAAACGGTGAAGGAGGCGGCCTGGCAGCAGGTCACCCTCGAAGGCGACCAGGTGGACCTCACCAGGCTGCCGATCCCGACCCACTTTTCGGTCGATGCCGCGCCCTACCTGACCGCCGGCCAGCTTACCGCGCGCGACCCGCTCACCGGCGTGGACACCACCGGCTTTCACCGCTTCATGCTCAGCGGCAAAAACCGCCTGGGTGTGTCGCTGCATTCGCGCCGCCGGATGTACGAGTTCCACAAACGCGCCGAGGACAACGGCCAGCCGCTGCCCGCCGCGATCACGCTCGGCATCCACCCGCTGCATTACATGGGCTCGATGGCGTTCGCCTACCCGCCGCACGTGCGCAAGTTCGAGATCATCGGCGGCCTGTTCGGCGAGCCGTACCGCCTCGCGCGCACCGGCGTGCAGGACCTCGAAGTGCCGGCCGGCGCGGAGATCATCATCGAGGGCGAGATCCTCGCCGGCGTGCACGAGCCCGAGGGACCGTTCAGCGAGTTCACCGGCTACGCCTCCTACCGCAGCACGCAGAACGTCTTCGTCGCCAATCGCGTGCGCATGCGCAAGGACGCCATGTTCCACTCGGTGGCCTCGGGGATGTCGCAGGACCACATCCTGGTGTCGTGCGTCACGCGCGAAGGAGAGATCCTCAACACCCTGCGCCGCAACCTGCCCAACGTGATCGCGGTGCACGTCCCGCACCGCACCTGCGGCGCCTTCCTCGCGATCGTCAAGATGAAGAAGTCCTCCCAGGGTGAGCCGCAACAGGCGATCATGGCGGCGCTCGGCACGGAGTTCTACACCAAGTACGTCATCGTGGTGGACGAGGATGTCGACATCTTCGACATGAACGACGTCATGTGGGCCGTATGCACGCGCGTGCGCGCCGAGAAGGACATCGTGTTCATCCCTGGCAGCAAGGGCGCGATCCTGGACCCGACCTCCGACCCGGAAGAATTCACCGTGACCAAGATGGGCATCGACGCAACGCGGCCGCTCGGAAAGGACTTCGCCGAACGCCTCACGATCTCGGATGAGCAGAGAGCAAGGGTGCGCGGCATCCTCGCCGCAGCGGGAGTTGTGCTTTAGGCGGTTGACCTGCCAAGGGTGACGTCAAAAACCATCCTCCCCCTCAGCAATACAGCGCCGCCGCCTTCTTCGCCTTTTCCAGGCGCGCGGCCTGCATGCCCGCACGGGCGCTGCGCACGCGCTCGACCACGGCTGCATCGGCCGTCGAGGGATGCCCGCAGGCAAACGGCGGTGCCGGGTTGTACTCGATCAGCAACTGGATTTGCTTCGCCGCGTCGGCGCCGCAGACTTCCGCGGCCACCACCAGGGCGAAGTCGATGCCCGAGGTCACCCCTCCGCCGGTGATGCGGTTGCGGTCGATCACCACGCGCTCGGCGGCGGCGGTGATGCCGAATTCGCCCAGCAGGTCGAGCGACAGCCAGTGGGTGGTGGCACGGTAGCCTTTGAGCAGCCCGGCCGCGCCGAGCACCAGCGCGCCTGTGCAAACCGAGGTCACATAGCGCGCTTCGGCCGACTGGCGGCGCAGGAATTCGAGCACCTTGCGGTCCTCCATCAATGCGCCTACGCCGGGGCCGCCCGGCACGAAGACGAGATCGAGTGCCGGGGCGTTCTCCAGCGTCGTGTCCGGGAGGAATCGCAGTCCGCCGTTGGCAGCGACGGGTTCCAGCGTGGCCGCGATGACCTTGACCTCGCAGCCCGGCATTTGCGAGAAAACCTCGTAAGGCCCGGTGAAATCGAGCTGCGTCATGTCCTTGAAGATCAGCATGCCGATGACCATCACTTTCTCCCGTTGAACGCGTTTGCACGCATCACCGAGTTTGCCCCACAAATCCGCGCAATGGGGTGCGCGGCTACATTCCCGGCGGCTTGGGCGCCACCTGCTGCCAGCCTTCGGCGCATCGCGCCACCTGCGGGTAGTAGGCGTTGGCGCTGCGGCAGAAGTAATACGCGGCCGGTGGCTGCACCGCCGCTGGGGCGGGTGCCGTCGCCGGGACGGGGTCCTGCCCGGCAACCTGCGGCGCGCAACGCGCCGCGTCGATGCGGTCGTAGGCGTAATCGGCACTGAAGATGTCGTTGGTTGGTTCCTTCGTCGGCACATTCGCCGGTGTGCAAGGCACTGGCGGCGGCGCCACGTAGCCGTAGGCCGCGTAGGGCGGGTAGCCGTAGTCCCAGAACGGATCGTAAAACGGGTCGTAGTAGGGATTCCACATCCCGCCCACGCCCACCCCGACGCCAATCCCGATGCTCACGCGCGGGGCCGAATGGCGGTGCCCGCCATGCCCGGCCGGGCCGGCGGCTGCCGCCAGGGCGGGCGCCGCAGCTACCGCCAGCGCCATGGAAACAATAGCCAGGGAACGCAGCTTCATTGCCTGTCCTTTATCGATGCGTGATCGCGTAAGGGTTGGACGGGCAAGGCGCGAAAAAATTCCTGCGGCGCGAAACGCTTTGGTAACAGCGCGGTTACACCTTGCGGCGTGGCCGATAATGGGCCTCTTTTCCGACCCTGTCCCTGCCAAGGAGAGCTCCGCATGCCCCAGCTAGTCGAGTACCGCGTCATCGAGAACGTCGCCGAGATCAGCATGAACCGCGCGCCGGTCAATGCGATCGACCACCAGCTCGCGCGCGAGGTCATCGACGCCTACGACCGCGCCCGCGCCGACGAGACCGCGCGCGCGGTGATCCT
>JBBQCV010000247.1:0-5498 GCA_038319115.1 Burkholderiales bacterium
CCGCCATTGGCGACCTTGCCGTTGAGCAGGCGCTCGAGGCGCTCGAACGTGTCGGTCTCGACGATGCGCATCTGGTCGGCGAGGTCGGTCTTGTAGCGGCGCAGCTCGTCCTCGATGATCTGCTGCGAGCGCTTGTCGCGCTCGATGCCCTCGCGCGTGAAGACCTGCACGTCGATCACCGTGCCCGAGATGCCCGAAGGCACGCGCAGGCTGGTGTCCTTAACGTCGGAGGCCTTCTCGCCGAAGATCGCGCGCAGGAGCTTTTCTTCCGGCGTGAGCTGGGTCTCACCCTTGGGCGTGACCTTGCCGACCAGCACGTCGCCGGCCTCGACTTCGGCCCCGATGTAGACGATGCCCGACTCGTCCAGGCGGGCCAGCTGGCCTTCCGAAAGGTTCGAGATGTCGCGGGTGATTTCCTCGGCGCCCAGCTTGGTGTCGCGCGCCACCACCGTGAGTTCCTCGATGTGGATCGAGGTGAAGCGGTCTTCGGCGACCACGCGCTCGGAGATGAGGATCGAGTCCTCGAAGTTGTAGCCGTTCCAGGGCATGAACGCGACCAGCATGTTCTGGCCCAGAGCGAGCTCGCCAAGGTCCGTCGAGGCGCCGTCGGCCACCACGTCGCCCCTGGCGATGCGCTCGCCGATCTTCACGATCGGGCGCTGGTTGATGTTGGTGTTCTGGTTGGAGCGGGTGTACTTGGTGAGCTTGTAGATGTCCACGCCCACGTCGCCCTGCACCGTCTCGTCGTCGTTCACGCGCACCACGATACGGGTGGCATCGACATAATCGACCAGGCCGCCGCGCAGCGCGATGACACAGGTGCCCGAGTCGACCGCGGCAGTGCGCTCAACCCCGGTGCCGACCAGCGGCTTTTCCGGGCGCAGGCAGGGCACGGCCTGGCGCTGCATGTTCGAGCCCATGAGGGCGCGGTTGGCGTCGTCGTGCTCGAGGAACGGGATCAGCGACGCGGCTACCGACACGATCTGCGCCGGCGCGATGTCCATGTACTCGACCCGGTCGGGCGTCGAGAGCGAGAACTCGTTCTTGTTGCGGCAGGACACGAGCGTGTCGACCAGCTTGCCGTTCTTGTCGATCTGCGCGTTGGCCTGCGCGATCACGAAGTTGCCTTCCTCGATCGCCGACAGGAAATCGATCTGGTCGGTGACCTTGCTGTTGGTGACCTTGCGGTACGGCGTCTCGAGGAAGCCGTACTTGTTGGTGCGGGCATACAGCGCGAGGGAGTTGATGAGGCCGATGTTCGGGCCTTCCGGCGTCTCGATCGGGCAGACGCGACCGTAGTGGGTCGGGTGCACGTCGCGCACCTCGAAGCCGGCGCGCTCGCGCGTGAGGCCGCCCGGTCCAAGGGCCGAGACGCGGCGCTTGTGGGTGATCTCCGAGAGCGGGTTGGTCTGGTCCATGAACTGCGACAGCTGGCTCGAGCCGAAGAATTCCTTGATCGCGGCCGAAATCGGCTTGGCGTTGATCAGGTCGTGCGGCATGAGGTTGTCCGACTCGGCCTGCGACAGGCGCTCCTTGACGGCACGCTCCACTCGCACGAGGCCGGCGCGGAACTGGTTCTCGGCCAGCTCGCCGACCGAGCGCACGCGGCGGTTGCCCAGGTGGTCGATGTCGTCGATCTCGCCGCGGCCGTTGCGCAGCTCGACGAGGATGCGGATGACTTCGACGATGTCCTTGGGCGACAGCGTGAGGCGCTGCTCGAGCTTGACGTCGAGCTTTTGCTTGTCCACGCCCTTGGATTTCAGGTCCGCGAACATCTTGTCGACCACGGCCTGGGCGGTTTCCTGGCTGTCGATGCCCTCGAGGCTGACCTTGTGGAGGTGCAATTCGGGCACGTTGCCGAAGTAGTCGCGCACCGCCTCTTCCGCGTCCTTGGGCAGGGCGAGGTTCTTGAGGCGGATCTGCCAGCTGTACTCGCTCGGCGCGTCGACACGGCGGTTGAATTTCATGCGTCCGACCGACGACAGGTCGTAGCGTTCCTCGGCGAAGAAGAGACCATTGAAGAGCGCTTCGACGGCGTCTTCCGTGGGCGGCTCGCCGGGGCGCATCATGCGGTAGATGGCGATGCGCGCGGCATTGAGATCCGCGGTCTCGTCGATGCGCAGGGTCTGCGAGATGTAGGCGCCCTGGTCGAGGTCGTTGGTGAACAGGGTCTGGATCTTGCTGACCTTCGACTCGCGCAGCTGGGCGAGCAGGGTCTCGGTGATCTCGTCGTTGGCGTTGGCGATGATCTCGCCGTCTTCGCTCACCACGTTATGCGACAGCGTCCGGCCGAGCAGGTACTCGTCGGGGGCGTCGATCTTCTTGATGCCGGCCGCATCCATGTCGCGGATGTGCTTGACCGTGATGCGCTTGTCCTTGGCGACGATCGCCTTGCCCGACTTGTCGAGGATCTCGAAGCGCGCCACTTCGCCGCGCAGGCGCTCGGGCACGAGGTCGAAGCGCACATGCGTGGCGTCGATGTGGAAAGTGTCGAAGGCGAAGAATTCCTTGAGGATGCGCTCGGGCGTGTAGCCCAGCGCCTTCAGGAGGATCGTCACCGGCATCTTGCGGCGGCGGTCGACGCGGAAGTAGACGAAATCCTTCGGGTCGAACTCGAAATCGAGCCACGAGCCGCGGTAGGGAATCACGCGCGCCGAGAACAGCAGCTTGCCCGAGCTGTGGGTCTTGCCGCGGTCATGCTCGAAGAACACCCCGGGGGAGCGGTGCAGCTGCGAGACGATGACGCGCTCGGTGCCGTTGATCACGAACGAGCCGGTGGTGGTCATGAGCGGGATCTCGCCCATGTAGACCTCCTGCTCCTTCACCTCCTTGATGGTCGGCTTGGCCGCTTCCTTGTCGAGGATGGTGAGGCGCACCTTGGCGCGCAGGGGACTTGCGAACGTCAGGCCGCGCTGCTGGCATTCCTTGACATCGAACGGGGGCTCGCCGAGCGCGTAGCTCACGAATTCCAGCCGCGCGTTGCCCGAGTGGCTGCTGATCGGGAAGATCGACGTGAAGGCCGCCTGCAGGCCTTCGTTGCGGCGCGCCTCGCCGGGAACCTCGGCCTGCAGGAAGGCGGTAAACGACTCCAGCTGCGTGGCCAGCAGGAACGGCACGTTCAGCACCGCAGCCCGCTTGGCAAAGCTCTTGCGGATGCGCTTGCGCTCGGTGAGGGAATAGCTCATGAATGCTCCCGTTCAGTGAAAGGGACGGGGGGAATCTCCCCCCGGTGCCCGCGGGGGCGGCGGGGCGACACCCCGGGCTCCCTTGATGCGGCAGAGGGCAAAACGAAGACGCGGCCCGGCTTGGCAGCGGGCCTGGGGGCGTCTTTGTTTTGCACTCTGGGATGTATGTATGAAAGAGGCTCGCGGCCCGGAAAGGTTCCCGGGCCGCCCGCCTTCAATGCCCTGTTACTTGACTTCGACCTTGCCGCCGGCATCCGTGATCTTCTTCACGATGGCGTCGGAATCGGCCTTGTTGATGCCTTCCTTGACGGGCTTCGGCGCGCCATCGACCAGGTCCTTGGCTTCCTTGAGGCCCAGGCCCGTGATCTCGCGCACGGCCTTGATGACGTTGACCTTGTTCTCGCCGGCTGCGGTCAGCACGACGGTGAACTCGGTCTTCTCTTCGACCGCAGCGGCAGCCGGGCCCGCGGCAGGTCCCGCAACCGCGACGGCGGCGGCGGCGGACACGCCGAACTTCTCTTCCATGTCCTTGATGAGCTGGGAAAGCTCGAGGACGGTCATGTTCGATACTGCTTCGAGGATCTGTGCACGTTCCATGTTCGACTCCGAAAAATTGATGCCTGAAGAATGGTTTGGGTAATAAAGCGGCTAGGCCGCCTGGTTCTCTTTCTGGTCGCGGACCGCGGCAAGCGCGCGTACAAATCCGGTCGGCACCTCGTTCAAGGTGCGCACGAACTTGACCACCGGCGCCTGCATCGTGCCGAGCAGCATGGCAATGAGCTCGTCGCGGCTCGGCATGGTGGCCAACGCCTTGATGTCCTTGGCGGACAGCAGGGAATTGGGCATCGAACCGCCCTTGATCACGAACTTCTCATTGTCCTTGGCGAACTCGGACAGCGTCTTGGCGCCAGCCACTGGGTCCTGCGCGATGCCGTACATCAGCGGCCCGACCATCTGGTCGGCCAGCTTCTCGAACGGCGTGCCGGTGACGGCGCGCCGCGCAAGGGTGTTCTTCAGCACCCGCAGGTAAACACCGGAAGTGCGCGCCTTGGCCCGCAGGGCGGTGATGCGACCGACGTCGAGGCCGCGATATTCCGCGACGATCACCGCCTGGGCATTGCCCAGCTGCGCGGCGATTTCCGACACGACGGTCTGCTTCTGTTCCAGACTCATGCCCAAAGGTCTACCTCCTGGTCTAACTGTTGCATTCAGGCCGGCCGCAGCACCCGACTGCGGAGAGCTGCGCGTCCGACCCACCATTGCGGATCCGGGGAAACCTCTTCCCGCATCCTTCGGCGACCGTTCTTCAGGACTTATGCATCCTGCATGGGGTACACCGTCTGCGTAGGGTGATGCTGCTTTTAAGCCCCTCGACGCGTTCTCTCGAGGCCCCTACGGTCTTAGACGACCGCCCGTCCCAGGGGACCGGCGGCTGCCCAAATCGTTATTGCTGCTGTTGCTGCTGCGAGGAGACGGTTGCGACGTCGACCTTGACGCCCACGCCCATCGTGCTCGACACCGAGACCTTGCGCAGGTACACACCTTTGGTGCTGCCGGGCTTGGCACGGTTGAGCGCCTCGACCAGGGCGGTGAGGTTCTCACCGAGCTGCTCGGGAGAGAACGAAGCGCGCCCGATCGTGCACTGGACGATGCCCGCCTTGTCGGCGCGGAACTGCACCTGACCGGCCTTGGCGTTCTTGACCGCGCCGGCAACGTCAGGGGTGACGGTGCCGACCTTGGGGTTCGGCATCAGGCCGCGGGGGCCGAGGATCTGGCCCAGCTGGCCGACGATGCGCATCGTATCGGGCGAGGCTATGACCACGTCGAAATCGAGTTTGCCGGCCTTGATCTGCTCGGCAAGGTCCTCGAATCCCACGATGTCCGCGCCGGCCGCCGTCGCAGCGGCGGCCTTGTCGCCCTGGGCGAACACGGCCACGCGCACTTTCTTGCCGGTGCCGGCGGGCAGCACGACCGCGCCGCGCACCGTCTGGTCGGATTTCTTTGCGTCAATGCCCAGGTTGACGGCGACGTCGACGGATTCGTCGAACTTGGCCGTGGCGGTGTCCTTCACCAGCTTCATCGCGTCGATGAGCGGATAGGTTTTGGCGCGATCGCCCTTGCCATCGAGTGACTGGCGACGCTTGGAGATGCTGGCCATGGCTACATTCCCTCCACGATGACGCCCATCGAGCGGGCGCTGCCGGCGACGGTACGCATCGCGGCGTCGAGATTGGCGGCATTGAGGTCGGGCATCTTTACCTTGGCGATGTCCTCGACCTGCTGCTTGGTGATCTTGCCCACCTTGTCGGTGTG
>JBBQCV010000248.1:0-5477 GCA_038319115.1 Burkholderiales bacterium
CAAAGATGCCGAAGTTCAGGCGCGCAAGCTCCGGGTCGGCCAGTACTTTGAAGATCGACGGCGCAGGACTGGTGTCGCGGGCGTGTGCGTGGGGCACATCCGGAATCGCACCAAAGACTACGCCCAGGCCCGCCAGCGCCAGGACGCCCGTCAGGACGAACAGGCCGCCCAATCCGATGTGCTCGTACAGCACCGGGGCCACGACCAGCGAAACGGCGAAGGTGAACCCGATCATCGCGCCGATCATGCCCATCGTCTTGGTGCGATGCTCCTCGCGCGTGAGGTCGGCCGCCAGGGCCACGACGACCGACGAAATCGCACCCGCACCCTGCATTGCGCGCCCGGCAATCGCAACATAGATGTCGGTGGCCGAAGCCGCAAGAAAGCTTCCCAGGGCAAACACGATCAGCCCGATGGCGATCACCGGCTTCCTGCCATACCGATCGGACGCCATGCCGAACGGGATCTGCAGGATCGCCTGGGAAAGCCCGTAGGCCCCCAGTGCGATTCCCACCAGCGTCAGGTTGTCGCCACCGCGGAGCTGCGGCGCGTGCACGGCGAAGACCGGCAGGATCAAGAACAGGCCCAGCATGCGCAGGCCGAAAAGCGAGGCGAGGCTGAAACCTGCCCGCAATTCCATGGGCGACATGCGGGAGGGGGCGTGGGATGGCACGGAGTCCACCGTTGACGCAGGCGGCATCGGTTAGGCGAAAGAAAGGGTTTATTGCGGTGCGGGAAAGCCGTTATAGTAGCAGGTTAACTTTCGCGGCCGCCGGTGCAATAACCCGGGGGCCGAATCGCTTTGATGAGCCCAGTAGACACCAGCACCATCCGCATCCGCGGAGCACGTACCCACAACCTCAAGAACATCAGCCTGGACCTGCCACGCAACCGGCTGGTGGTCATCACGGGGCTGTCCGGTTCGGGCAAATCTTCGCTCGCGTTCGACACGCTCTATGCAGAGGGCCAGCGCCGTTACGTCGAGTCCCTGTCGGCCTATGCGCGCCAGTTCCTGCAGCTCATGGAAAAGCCCGATGTCGACCTGATCGAAGGCCTTTCGCCGGCGATCTCGATCGAGCAGAAAGCCACCAGCCACAATCCGCGCTCCACGGTGGGCACGGTGACCGAGATCCACGACTACCTGCGCCTCCTGTACGCCCGCGTAGGCACGCCGTACTGCCCGGACCATAACCTACCGCTGGAAGCGCAATCCGTCGCGCAGATGGTCGACCACGCGCTGTCGCTTCCGGAGGACACCCGGCTGATGATCGTGGCGCCGGTGATCGCCGGCCGCAAAGGCGAGCAGCAGGACCTGCTGGAGGAATTGCGCGCGCAGGGGTTCACGCGCGTGCGCATCGACGGCAAGGTGCACGAACTCGATGCCGCACCAAAGCTCGCGCGCAACGTGAAGCACACGATCGATGTCGTCATCGACCGTCTCAAGGTGCGAGCGGACGTGAAGCAGCGCCTGGCCGAATCCTTCGAGACGGCGTTGCGCCACGCCGACGGCCGTGCATTGGCGGTCGAAATGGACGGCGGCAAGGAGCACCTCTTTTCGGCCCGCTTCGCCTGCCCCGTGTGCAGCTACTCGCTCGCCGAACTCGAGCCACGACTGTTCTCGTTCAATAACCCCCTGGGGGCCTGCGCCTCCTGCGACGGCCTCGGATCAGTGGATTTTTTCGATCCCAAACGCGTCGTTGCGCATCCCAACCTCAGCCTCGCCTCCGGGGCGATCAAGGGGTGGGACCGCCGTAACGGCTTTTACTTCGCCCTGCTCGGCTCGCTGGCGAAGCATTTCAAGTTCGACATCGAGGCGCCTTGGGAAATGCTCGACGACACCGTCCAGGAACTGATCCTGCATGGCTCGGGCAAAGAAAAGGTAGCGTTCACTTACATGACGGAGCGCGGCCGGAACTCTATTCGTGAACACCCCTTCGAGGGCGTTCTGCCAAGCCTCGAGCGCCGCTACAAGGAAACCGACTCCACTGTCGTCAAGGAGGAGCTGGCGAAATACCGCAACACCCGGGTTTGCCCCGATTGCAACGGCACTCGCCTGCGGCGCGAAGCGCGTCACGTGCGCATCGGCGACCACCCGATTTACGAGATCTCCCATTGGCCGCTCAAGAGCGCGCACAGCTTTTTCTCGCAGCTGCACCTGGACGGCGCCCGGCAGCAGATCGCCGAACGCATCATCCGCGAGATCGCCAACCGCCTTGAATTCCTCAACGACGTCGGCCTGGACTACCTTTCGCTCGACCGCTCGGCCGAAACCCTTTCGGGCGGCGAGGCGCAGCGCATCCGCCTGGCATCCCAGATCGGCTCCGGGCTCACGGGCGTCATGTACGTGCTCGACGAGCCGTCGATCGGGCTGCACCAGCGCGACAATGCTCGCCTGCTCGAAACCCTCAAGCGCCTGCGCGACCTCGGCAATACGGTCATCGTCGTCGAGCACGACGAAGAGGCGATCATGGTCGCGGACTACGTCGTCGACATGGGCCCCGGCGCGGGGGAAGCAGGCGGCCGGATCGTCGCCGAGGGAACCCCGCGCGACATCCTCGCCAATCCCGAATCGCTCACCGGCAAGTATCTCGGCCGCACGCTCAGGATCGAGGTCCCTGCCCTGCGCCACCGGCCCGGCAAGAAGATGCTGCGCATCCGCGGCGCGAGCGGCAACAACCTCAAGAACGCCGACCTGTCGCTGCCGGTGGGGCTTTTCGTGTGCGTGACCGGGGTATCGGGATCGGGGAAGTCAACCCTCATTAACGACACGCTGTACGCGGCGGTGGCGCGTGCCTTGTACGGCAGTGCCCTCGAGCCCGCGCCGTTCGCCTCAATTTCGGGCATCGACCAGTTCGACAAGGTGATCAGCGTCGACCAAAGCCCGATTGGCCGCACGCCGCGCTCCAACCCGGCGACCTACACCGGCCTGTTCACGCCGATCCGCGACCTGTTTGCCGGCGTGCCGGAGGCACGCTCGCGCGGCTACGACGCGGGCCGGTTCTCCTTTAACGTCAAGGGGGGGCGCTGCGAAGCCTGCCAGGGCGACGGGGTGATCAAGGTGGAGATGCACTTCCTGCCGGACATCTATGTCCCCTGCGACGTTTGCCACGGCAAGCGCTACAACCGCGAGACGCTCGAGATCCTCTACAAGGGCCGCTCCATCGAGCAGGTGCTGCAGATGACCGTGACCGAAGGGCGCGAGTTCTTCTCCGCCGTTCCGGTGGTGGCGCGCAAACTGCACACCCTGCTCGACGTGGGCCTCGGGTACCTCAGGCTCGGCCAGTCGGCCACCACCTTGTCCGGCGGCGAGGCGCAGCGCGTCAAGCTTTCGCTCGAACTGTCCAAGCGCGACACCGGGCGCACGCTGTATATCCTCGACGAGCCCACGACCGGGCTGCATTTCCACGACATCAAGCTGCTGCTGGAGGTCCTGCACCGCCTGCGTGACGCGGGTAATACGGTGGTGGTGATCGAGCACAACCTCGACGTCATCAAGACCGCCGACTGGATCGTCGACCTCGGGCCCGAAGGCGGCGATGGGGGCGGGCGCATCCTCGTGGAGGGCACGCCCGAGGCGGTGGCTGCGACGCCGGAGAGTTTCACCGGCCGCTATTTGCGCGACGTGCTTGCCCCACCGGTGCCGAAGAAACGGGTGGCTGCCGCCTGAAGGGTCCGGGGAGCCTGCCCGGAGCGCTGTTGTATGGCCCCGCCCTTCGTGTTTGAATAGGCATGCTTTCTGCTTTACGGCATGAAGCCGACGACGGGCGTCCGCACTGTCACCACCAAGGGGAGTTTCGATGAATCAGCGTTTGCTCAATTTCGCTGCGGCCTGTGCCGCGACGGCCGCCCTGCTCGCGCCCCTGGCGCCCGCGCAGGCGCAGCAGAAGGTCCTCAAGTTCATCCCGCAGGCCGACCTGCGCATCCTCGACCCCATCGCCACCACCGCCTACATCACGCGCAACCACGGCTACATGGTGTACGACACGCTGTTCGCCATGGACGAGAAGTTCCAGGTCAAGCCTCAGATGATCGACAAGTACGAGATGAGCAAGGACAAGCTCAGCTACACCTTCACGCTGCGTGACGGTCTCAAGTTCCACGACGGCGCCCCGGTGCGCTCGGCCGACTGCATCGCCTCGATCGAGCGCTGGGGCAAGCGCGACGCCCTCGGGCAGAAGCTGGCCGAGGCCACGCAAGGATGGACCGCGACCAACGACAAGACTTTCGTGCTCAAGCTGAAGAAGCCCTTCCCGCTCACGCTAGAAGCGCTCGCAAAACCATCCTCGAACGTGCCTTTCATCATGCCCGAGCGGATCGCCAAGACCGACCCTTTCAAGAACATCGAGGACCCCACCGGTTCCGGGCCGTTCAAGATGGTGAAGGCCGAATGGGTGCCGGGCAACAAGGTCGTGTACCTGAAGAACACCGATTACGTGCCGCGCAAGGAGCCGGCTTCGTGGGCCTCTGGTGGCAAGGTCGTCAAGGTCGACCGCGTCGAATGGATCTACATCCCGGATTCGGCCACCGCCGCAGCCGCCCTCAACGCCGGCGAAGCCGACTGGTGGGAGCAGATGCCGCCCGACCTGATCCCGCTGCTGTCGAAAAACAAGGACGTGACGGTCAAGAACATCGACCCGCTCGGCTCGACCGGCATGATCCGCTTCAACTTCCTGCATCCCCCGTTCAACAACGTGAAGATGCGCCAGGCGCTCCTGTATGCGATCAACCAGCCCGATTACGTGGTGGGTATCGCCGGGGACCCCAAGAACGGCAACACCTGCTACTCGTACTTCACCTGCGGCACGCCGCTCGCCTCCGAAGTCGGCGCCGAGCCCATGAAGGGCAAGCGCGACATGGCCAAGGCGAAGCAGCTCATCAAGGAATCCGGCTACAAGGGCGAGAAGATCGTCATCATCGACGCGACCGACCAGCCCATCGTGCACGCCCAGTCACTGCTCACGCTCGACATGCTGAAGAAGCTGGGACTGAATGCCGAAGTGCAGGCCGGCGACTGGGGCACGCTGATCACGCGCCGCGCGGTGAAGGAGCCCGTCGAGAAAGGCGGCTGGTCGATCTTCCACACCTGGCTGGTGGGGCCGGACATGGTGAACCCCGCGGTCGATTTCCCGATCCGCGGCACCGGCGACAAGGCATGGTTCGGCTGGCCGACCGATACCAAGATCGAGGAGTTGCGCGAAGCCTGGTTCAACGCCGCCGATCCCGCCGCCTCCAAGAAAGCCGCCGACGCGGTGCAAAAGCGCGCGTTCGAATTCGTGCCTTTCATTCCCACCGCGCAGTTCATCCTGCCGACGGCGTTCCGCTCGAATATTTCCGGTGTGATCATCGCCCCGATCGCCTTCCTCTGGAACATCGAGAAGAAATAGCGCAGCCGGCCGGGAACCCCGCCAAGCGGTGCTCGCCTATGTAATCCGGCGCCTGTTCGCGACCATTGCCGTCATGGCGGTGGTCGCGTTCTT
>JBBQCV010000249.1:0-5454 GCA_038319115.1 Burkholderiales bacterium
AGCTGGGCGGCGAGGCGGGCGAGGTAGGCCGACTTCTGGCGCGTGACGCCGAGCGCGCGCAGGCCGTCTTC
The DNA here is from genome assembly GCA_038319115.1 of Burkholderiales bacterium. Lineage (GTDB taxonomy): Bacteria > Pseudomonadota > Gammaproteobacteria > Burkholderiales > SG8-39 > SZAS-79. The sequence continues at coordinate 72 of JBBQCV010000249.1, forward strand.
GCCGACATGCAGGATGTTGCCCGGCGTCACGCCCCCGGCCGCCTCGATCCGCGCGTACATCGCGCGTGCCTGCGCCAGGGACACCTGTTGCTCGAGCATGAGCAGCACGAGGCAGGCAAAGCCCGCCTTGCGCCGCCACAACGGCGGAGGCCCGTGCCGCGCCACGACCCGGGCGAAACGCGGCTCGGCGCGGCACAGCGCACCGATCGCGCTCTCGAAGCCGGCCCGCCCCAGACGCACAATCGGGCCACCAATCTCGCAGATTCGTTTTGCCGGATTGGCCCCGGGAGCCATTCTTCTGCCAGCCAGCGTATCGCTACCGGTACATTTCAGGCGAGCGCACGGGCCAGCACCCGGGCCACATGCAGGGCCTCGCGGCCGGCCCCGTCGGCGATCTGGTGGCGGCAACTGGTGCCATCGGCGACGACCAGCGTGTCGGGCGCCGCGGCGCGCACCGCAGGCAGCAAGTTCGCCTCGGCCATCTTCATCGACACCTCGAAGTGCTCGGCTTCGTAGCCGAAGCTGCCGGCCATCCCGCAGCAGCTCGACTCGACCGTGCTGACTTCGAGCCCGGGCACCAGGCGCAGGGTCTTCTCCACCGCGCCCATGGCCGCGAACGCCTTCTGGTGGCAGTGGCCATGCAGTAAAGCCCTCGCCGCGATGGGCTTGAGCGGGAGCTTGAGCCGCCCGGCATCGGACTCGGCAGCGAGGAACTCCTCGAACAGCATGGCGTGCCGGGCGAGGGCCGCGCTGTCTTCGCCCGGCAACATCGCGACGAACTCGTCGCGCAGGGTGAACAGGCAGGACGGCTCCAGTCCAAGGATGGGCATCCCGCGTGCCACGTAGGAACGGGTGGCCTCGATGAGCCGCTGCGCCTCCATGCGCGCCTGGTCCACGAGCCCCGCAGCGAGGAGGGTGCGGCCGCAGCACAGCGGCCGTTCGTGCGCGCCGACCGGCCGCGCGATGTGGACGCGGTAGTTGGCCGCGTCGAGCACGGTGATCGCGGCGCGCGCAACCTCGGGCTCGAAATAGCGGCTGAACGTATCCACGATCAGGACCACCTCGCGCCCGCCGCGCATCACCCTCGGGCGGTCGGAGAAGGTTTGGCGGTGCCATGTGGGCAACGCGCGCCGGGCGGAAAACCCGGTGACCGCCTCGCGCCCGGGCAGGGACGAGAGCAAATTGGCCAGCGGCGCGAGCCGGGCCGCCCAGCGTGCATAGCGCGGGAGGTAGGCCACCAGCCGGTCACGCAGCGTGAGGCCATGGCGCTGCTTGTAATGGTGCAGGAACTCGACCTTCATCCTCGCCATGTCGACGCCGGTCGGGCACTCGCGCTTGCATCCCTTGCACGACACGCACAGGTCGAGCGCGGCCTTGACCTCGGCGGAGGCGAGGGCGTCTTCAGCGCGCAGCCCGGCGAGCTGCCCGGACATCGCCAGGCGCAGGGTGTTGGCGCGGCCGCGCGTGAGGTGCTGCTCGTCGCCGGTGGCGCGGAACGACGGGCACATGGTGCCGGCGTCGAACTTGCGGCAGTGGCCGTTGTTGTTGCACATCTCCACTGCCTTATCCATGCCGCCCCATTCGCCCCAGTCGAGCGCCGTGGCGGGAACGGCGGCGGCATAGCCGGGCTTGAATCGGAACAGGCTGCGCTCGTCCATCTTTGAGGGTGCAACGATCTTGCCCGGGTTCATGAGCCCGGCCGGGTCGAGCCATCCCTTGATTTCGGCCAGGCTGGCAGTGAGGCGCGGACCGAAGAACGGCGCGATCCATTCGGAGCGCACGAGGCCGTCGCCGTGTTCGCCCGAATAGGCGCCCTTGTACGATTTCACCAAGGCGCAGGCTTCCTCGGCGATGGCACGCATCTGCGCGGCGCCTCCGCCTGGGCCGGACGCGCGCATGTCGAGAATGGGGCGCACGTGCAGCGTACCGACCGAGGCATGCGCGTACCACGTGCCACGCGTGCCGTGCTTTTCGAATACCTGCGTGAGGCGGTCGGTGTACTCGGCCAGGTGCTCGAGCGGCACCGCGCAGTCCTCGATGAAGGACACCGGTTTGCCGTCGCCCTTCATCGACATCATGATGTTCAGGCCGGCCTTGCGCACCTCCCAGAAATCCTTCTGCAGTTTCGGGTCGAGGACCTCGACCACGCTGCCGGGCAGGCCGAGCTCTCCCATGAGCTCCACCAGCTGGCGCACCTTGGCCACCTGCACCGCGTGGTCCTCGCCCGAGAATTCGACCAGCAGCACGGCGTCGGGCTCGCCTTTGACGACCGCATTCACGGTCTTCCTGAACGCGCCGATGTCGCGCGCCAGACCGATCATGGTGCGATCCACGAGTTCCACCGCGCTCGGGCCCAGCTTGACGATGTGCTGGGTGCAATCCATGGCCGTATAGAACCTGGGGAAGTGCACCACGCCGAGCGTCTTGTGCGCCGGAAGCGACGAAAGCTTGAGCAGCAGGCGCTCGGAATAGGCGAGCGTGCCCTCGGAGCCCACCAGCAGGTGGGCGGCATTGGCGTGCGGCGGTCCGAGGTGGTCGAGGTTGTAGCCGGCGACCTTGCGCAGCAATTTGGGAAAGCGCGACCCGATTTCGGCCTGGTCGCGCTCGTACAGCGCGGCCAGCTTGTCGAGCAGGGCGAGGTAGCCCGGCGGGCCGCTGCGCTCGTCCATGCGGCCGAAGCGGTAACGCTCGCCGGTGGAGAGCATGGCGTCGATGGCGAGCACGTTGTGCACCATGTTGCCGTAGGCGATCGAGCGAGAGCCGCACGAATTGTTGCCGGCCATGCCGCCCAGCGTGGCCTGCGCGCTGGTGGAAACGTCCACCGGGTACCAAAGCTTGTGTTCCTTGAGTTGCGCGTTGAGGTGATCGAGCACCACCCCGGGCTGCACGAGGGCCGTGCCCGCCCCGGCATCGACCTCGAGGACGCGGTTGAGGTACTTGGAATTGTCGATGATGAGCGCCGCGCCCACCGTTTGGCCGCATTGCGAGGAACCCGCACCGCGCGGCAGTACCGGCACCCCGGCTTCGACTGCGACGAGGATGGCGATGCGCGCGGCTTCGGGCGTGCGCGGCACCACCACCCCGACCGGGTCGATCTGGTAGATCGAGGCGTCGGTGGAATAGCGACCGCGCGAGGCGGCGTCGAAGAGCACCTCGCCGTCGACTTCCCGGCGCAGGCGCGCCGCGAGCGCGGAATCGCCCGGCTTTGTCCTGACAACACGGATCGGGTGCGCGGCCGGCTGTGGGAGGACGCTTTGCGGGGCGTTCATCGGCTCAGGCCAGGGCGGCGCCGCCGGCACCGAGCGCGGCCATCACGCTGGCGACCTTGTGCTCGAGGTGCTCGGCCAGCAGGCGCTTGAGCCGCGCGGCATCGCGCAATGCCAGCGCGGCAAGGATCTCCTCGTGCTCGCGCACCGCCGCGTCCCAGCGCTCCTGCGACAGGTTGGCCATGTAGCGCGCGCGGCGCACATTGGCGTTGAGCTGGCGATAGGTATTGGTGAGCACCGGGTTGCCCGAAGCCTCGATGATTTTGAGGTGGATGTGCTGGTTGTACCGGAAATAACCGACGAGGTCGCCGCGTGCATGGTGGGCGAGCATGTCGAAATGCAGCGCGCGGACCTCGGCCAGGTCGGCCTCGGTCGCGTTGGCGCACGCCAGTTCCCCAGCGAGGCTCTCGAGCGCCCCCATGACCGCCAGCGTGTCGGCGATGTTGGCCGCCTTAAGCGGCGTGACGATGGCGCCACGGTTGGGCAGCAGTTCAACCAGGCCCTCGGTGGCGAGCAACTTGATCGCCTCGCGCAAGGGAGTGCGCGATATGCCGAGCTGCTCGCACAGCACGCGCTCGTTGAGCCGGGCGCCCGGGGTGAGCTCGCCGTGCACGATGCGATCGCGCAAATGGTCGATGACCTCCTCATGCAGCGGCCGCCGCTCGATGCGCCGCTCCGCGGCGGGGAGGGGGGCGGCGCCAGTCAGGGTGCCGGCGGCGCCAGTCAGGGTGCCGGCGGCGCCAGTGGTCGACCCTGCAGTCCTGTTGGATGGGCCTGCGGCGGGCCGCAGGTTCTCGATCGATCCCATACTGGTGTCAGTCCTCGGTGGCTTGGCCGCCCCAGTCTTTGCAGCAGCGACTTTGTTGCACGGGGCGAATTTTGCATTCATAATACAAAAAATCGCGTGCTTTTGCAATGCTGCACCCCTTTGCTGCAGCCTGGGTCCGGTTTTGAATGCAAAAGAGGAGCCTTCCATGTCGTATCACGCCGGCCGTCATTTCCTCCAGATTCCGGGTCCGACCAACGTGCCCGACCGCGTGTTGCGCGCCATCGACTTCCCCACCATGGATCACCGCGGGCCGGACTTCGCCGCGCTCGGCAAGGCATGCCTTGATGGCATGAAAAAAGTGTTCCGAACCGAGGCCCATGTGGTGATCTACCCGGCGTCGGGCACCGGCGCGTGGGAAGCGGCCCTGGTCAACACGTTGTCCCCGGGCGACCGGGTGCTCATGAGCGAGACAGGCCAGTTCGCCGCGCTGTGGCAGAAGCTCGCCACCAAGCTCGGCCTGGTGACCGAGTTCCTGCCCGGCGACTGGCGTCACGGGGCCGACCCGGCGGCGATCCGGCAGCGCCTCGCGGAAGATACGGCGCACACCATCAAGGCCGTGTGCGTGGTGCATAACGAAACTTCCACCGGCGTGACCTCGCGCATCGGCGAGGTGCGCAAGGCCATCGACGCGGCGCGCCACCCGGCGCTCTACATGGTCGACACCATTTCCTCGCTCGCCTCGATCGACTACCGCCACGACGAATGGGGCGTGGACGTGACCGTGGCGGGCTCGCAGAAAGGCCTCATGCTGCCGCCGGGGCTGTCGTTCAACGCGATCAGCAACAAGGCGCTGGCCGCCTCCAAAGCCGCCAAGCTACCGTGTTCGTACTGGGCGTGGGACGAGATGCTCGCCAGCGGCAAGACCGGCTACTTCCCCTATACGCCGGCCACCAACCTGCTATACGGGCTGCGCGAAGCCCTCGCCATGCTGTTCGAGGAAGGCCTGGACAACGTCTTCGCGCGCCACCAACGCCACGCCGAGGCCACGCGCCGCGCCGTGCGCGCGTGGGGACTGGAAGTGCTCGCGCTGAACCCGGCCGAGTACTCGGGCGCGCTCACCACCGTCCTTGTCCCGGCCGGGATCGACGCCGACCATGTGCGCCGGGTGATCCTCGAGAATTTCAACATGTCGCTCGGCACGGGCCTGGGCAAACTTGCGGGCAAGGTGTTCCGCATCGGTCACCTGGGCGATTTCAGCGACCTTGCGCTCATGGGCACGCTCGCCGGGGTCGAGATGGGCCTCTCGCTCGCGGGCGTGCCGCACAAAATGGGCGGCGCGCAGGCGGCC
>JBBQCV010000250.1:0-5424 GCA_038319115.1 Burkholderiales bacterium
GTACCAATTGGCCGACAGCCCCACCACCGCGATGGTGCGCGACTGGGCGAGGATGCGCCTGAGGGTCGCTATGTCCGTATCGTGCATGTTGAAACAGCCGGTGGGTGCATGGGGCGGATTATATAATCGTCCGCCTTCCCCGAATTGCATTCCAGCCGTTCATTCCCATTGCCGTGGCCGCTTTGCCGCGAGCCGCCGCGCCCGAGGAGCACCCCGATGTACGTCGAAGAGCGCATGTACCTGCTGCAACCGGGCAAGGTTCCGGAGTATTTCCGGCTGTACGAATCCGAGGGCATGCCCACCCAGTTGAAGCACCTGCCGCACATGGTCGGGTACTACGTGACCGAGATGGGGATGCAGAACCTGGTCATCCACATGTGGGCCTACGACGACCTCAACCAGCGCGACAAATGCCGCGCCGCGATGCAGGCCGACCCCGCGTGGCAGGCGTACGTGGCGAAAATCCGGCCGCTGCTGGTGTCGCAGGAAACGCGCGTCATGAAGCCCGCGCCGTTCTTCGAGGAGCGGCTGGTGAAGATGCTGGCCGCGAAGACCGCGTGAGCCTGCACCCGCAGGTGGTCGTCCTGCTCGAGCGCGTCGCGCGCTCGCAGCTTCCTGCCTACCATGAGCTGCCGCCGGCGGTCGCGCGCCGGCTCTACCACGACACGCGCGGGGCCACCGCCCCCAGGCCGCCGGAAATGGCCGCCGTCACGCTCATGCTGGTGCCCGGGCCGGCGGGGCCGATCCCGGTGCGCGCCTACCGGCCCGCGGAGTGCGCAAAAGGCGAGATCCTCCCTGCGCTGGTGTTCTATCACGGCGGCGGCTGGGTCATCGGCGATCTCGACACCCACGATGTGGCCTGCCGGCAGCTGGCCGAAGGCGCGCGCTGCCTGGTGTATTCGGTTGAATACCGCCTCGCGCCGGAAGCGCGCTTTCCCGCGGCATTCGACGACTGCGTCGCCGCGACTCGCCACCTCACGCAGAACGCAGCGAAGCTTGGCATCGACCCGCAGCGCATCGCAGTCGGCGGCGACAGCGCGGGCGGCAATCTCGCGGCGGCGGTATGCATCGAGGCGCGCGACGCGCGGCGCCCGCTGCCGTGCCTGCAACTGCTTATCTACCCAGCCACCGACCAGCGCAGCGGCCACGAGTCCCACAAGCGCAACGCGGAGGGCTACCTGCTCACACGCAAGGTCATGGATTATTTTCGCGGCCACTACCTGCCCGACGAATCCGACTGGCTCGACTGGCGCGCCTCGCCGCTGCTGGCGGCCAGCCTCGCGGGCCTGCCGCCGGCCTATGTTCTCACTGCGGGCTACGACCCGCTGGTCGACGAAGGCCGCGCGTACGCCGACCGCCTGGCCGCCGAAGGCGTGCCCACCCAGTACCGCGACTATCCCGGCATGATCCACGGTTTCCTGTTGATGGGCGGCGTGCTCGACACGGCGAACGAAGCCATCGCCGCCTGCTGCGTCGCGTTGCGCGGCGCATTCGACGCCCCCCAATCGACACCCCGTACCCAATCCCCAAGCTCGGAGACACCCGCATGAAGCCCGACCTCAAGACCCGCCATGGCGGGAAGATCCTTGCCGATGCGCTGGTGGGCCACGGCGTGGAGATGGCGTTCGGCGTGCCGGGCGAAAGCTTCCTGCCCGTGCTCGACGGCATCTACGACGTGCGCGAAAAGCTGCGCTTCATCATCTGCCGGCAGGAGGGCGGTGCATCCTACATGGCCGACGCCTACGGCAAGCTCACCGGCAAACCGGGCGTGCTGTTCGTGACGCGCGGGCCGGGCGCGGCCAACGGCGCAGTCGGCGTGCACACCGCTTTCCAGGACTCCACGCCGCTGGTGATGTTCATCGGGCAGGTCGGCAACGAGATGATCGAGCGCGAGGCGTTCCAGGAGATGGACTACCGGCGCATGTACGGGCCGATGGCGAAATGGGTGGCGCAGATCGACCGCACCGAGCGCATCCCCGAGTATGTGAGCCACGCCTTCCACACCGCAATGGCCGGCAGGCCCGGGCCGGTGGTGCTGGCCCTGCCCGAGGACATGCTGTTCGCGCACGCGGCGGTCGCCGACGTGCCGCACTTCAAGACCGTGCGCGCCGCGCCCGACCCGGCCGACATGCGCGAGATCGGCAAGCTCCTCTCGGCGGCCGAGCGGCCGTTCGTGATCCTCGGCGGTAGTGGCTGGACCAAGGCATCGGTCGAGGCGATGCGCGCCTTTCTCGAGAAGAACCACCTCACCGCCGGGGCATCGTTCCGTTGCCAGGACTTGCTCGACAACCGCTCGCCCTCCTATGCGGGCCATGTCGGCATCGGCATCGACCCTAACCTGGCGCAACGCATCAAGGACGCCGACCTCGTGCTGGTGGTGGGCGCGCGCCTGGGCGAGATGACCAGCAGCGCGTACACACTGTTCGACGTGCCCGTCCCGCGGCAGACCCTCATCCACGTGCATGCGGGGGCCGAAGAGTTGGGCCGCGTCTACCAGGGCGCAGTGCTGGTGAACTCGGGTTACCCGCAGTTCGTTGACGCGCTGGCCGGCCTGAAACTTGAGGGCGCCAAGTGGCAAAAAGGCACCGAGGCGGCGCGCAACAATTTCCTCGCGTACTGCGAGCCCAAGCCGCTGCCGGGCAAGCTGCAGTACGGCGAAATCGTCAAGGGCTTGCGCGAAACCCTGCCCGAGGACGCCGTGATCTGCAACGGCGCGGGCAATTTCGCCACGTGGGTGCACCGGTATTACCACTACCGCGGGTTCCGCACCCAGCTTGCGCCGACCAACGGTTCGATGGGTTACGGCGTACCGGCGGCGATTGCGGCCAAGATCGCGCAGCCCGGCCGCACCGTGGTGGCTTTCGCCGGCGACGGCGATTTCCTCATGAACGGGCAGGAACTCGCGACCGCGATGCAGTACGGCGCGAACGTCATCGTCATCGTGGTAAACAACGGCATGTACGGCACGATCAGGATGCACCAGGAGCGCGAATACCCGGCGCGCGTCTCGGGCACCGAGCTGAAGAACCCGGATTTCGCCGCGCTCGCGCGAGCCTACGGCGCTTTCGGCGAGATGGTCGACACGACCGAAGCTTTCGCACCGGCTCTTGCCCGCGCGATGGCCTCGGGCAAACCCGCGCTGATCGAGCTTCGCCTCGACCCCGAAGCCATCACCCCCACCACCACCCTCTCAGCCCTGCGCACCCAGGCGCAAAAGAAAGCCTAGTTCCTCGGGCTCTCAAGAAGAAAGCGGGTTTTCAGGGCGGGGATACGGGGGAAACGCGTCCTCGCGCGGCACGAGCGCGAACTCCAAGGAGATGACGTCGCGCACCAAGGAAGGGGGTACGGGGGAAACCTTGGTGTCCCCTGTTCCGATCCTGCCCCGGTTTGTTGCCCTGACTTAGTCGCGAACGCGACTAAGTTGTGGCCACAAACCCAGGATCCTGCTGGTGCTCCCTCTCGAACTCAAGGAAGCTGTAGTAGCCGCAATGCGGCTCGCCCGGGTAGTCGCGACACACGCCGGGGCGCGCGGTGTAGATCGTGCAGCGCCGCTCCTCGGTGTCGAAGAAACGGCAGATCTTCTTGAAATGCTCGTCCTGCTGCTGGCGCAGCACCCAGCTCTTTTCGCTGCGGTCGTAGCGGAAGAATTTCTTCTTCGCTTTTTCAACCGACACGTCGAAGTGCTTGGCCACGCGCTCGATGTCTCGCTTGGTGACTTCGATCAGGGGGTAGCTGCAGCAGTAGCCGGGACACTTCAGGCAGTCGTACTTGTTCTTGGGTTTCGTGCTCTTGATGGGAATGATTGCTTTGGTCGTCATTTCAGCGTCCGGGTGCTGCCCGATCCGATGCGAAAAATCATGCGCCGAGTTTAACCCGTTTTGTCCGCCACAGCGTTCAATCCTCATGCAGGACGACCGAGCGCGGCGCCACCCGGTGCCGCGCGATCGGGTCCACACATGAAGGAGAAACTCATGAGAATGGCTGCAATCCTCGGCGCCGCGCTGGCGCTCGCAGTTTCCTCGCAATCCATGGCGATCGGCCGGATCGCGGACATCTCGGTGCTCGACCGGACCGACAACCGCCGTCTGCAGGTCTACTGGCACGAAGGCCGCGCGTGGGTTGTCGGCAAGCCCGGCAACGAGTACCAGATCACGGTGCGCAACCATGCCGCGGAGCCGGTGATGGCGGTGATGTCGGTCGATGGGATCAACATCGTCTCGGGCGAGACCGCGCGGCCCGACCAGACAGGCTATGTGCTCTCGCCCTACAGGAGCTTCGACATCGCCGGCTGGCGCAAGAGCACATCGCAGACCGCGGCGTTCTACTTCACCTCGCTGCCCGATTCGTATGCGGCGCGCACCGGGCGTCCCGACGATGTGGGCGTAATCGGGGTGGCCCTGTTCCGCCGCAAGCCCCCCGAGCCGCCGGTGAGCGTGGCCCCTTCGGCGCCACTGCGCGACCATCGCGCGCAGTCCTACAACGGGCCCGCGGCGCGCAGCGAAGCGCCCGCACGCGGGGACACCGCCGCGTCAGCCGAGTCGGCGCTCGCCAAGCAGGCGGAGGAGCGAATCGGCACGGGCCACGGGCGGGTAGAGGTGTCGCATGTGAACTACACGACGTTCGAGCGCGCCACGCCGGCCCCTGCCGAAGTGGTGGCCATCTACTACGACAGCTACCGCAACCTTGTGGCGCGTGGCGTGATCCGGCCCGCGGCGCCCGCAAACCCACGCCCCTTCCCCGGCTTCGTGCCCGATCCCCAGTCCGGCTTCGCGCCGGGGCCCCAGGCCCGGTTCGCCCCCTATCCGCATGCGAGCCCGTAAACTGGCGGTGCATGCCGCACGCCGACGCACCGAGGCCCGATGAACAGTTGATGCTCGCGTATCGCGGCGGGGATGCCGACGCCTTCACCGCGCTGTACACGCGCCACAAGGGCGGCCTGTTCCGGTACATGGTGCGCTCGGTCAAGGATCGTGCGGCGGCCGAGGAACTGTTCCAGGAGGTGTGGATGAAAGTCATCGATGCGCGTGGCCGTTACGAGCCGCAGGCGAAATTCACCACCTGGCTTTACACCATCGCCCACAACCGCATGATCGATTATTGGCGGCGCAGGGGGATGGAACTCGTGTCCCTCGACGAGGAGGGTGCGATCGAGCCGCCCGCACCCGCCTCGACCCAGCCGGAGCGGCGTGCGGAGCTGAACCAGTCGGGACGGCGGCTGATGACTGCGCTCGAGGGACTGCCGGTCCTGCAGCGTGAGGCGTTCCTGTTGCACGAGGAAAGCGGACTGTCGGTGGCCGAGATCGCGGCCGCGACCGGCACCGATGCCGAAGCGGCCAAGAGCCGGCTGCGGTATGCGATTGCCAAGCTGCGCGGGGCGCTTTCCGATGGATGAGCGCGACGCACCGATGGACGGCGAGCCCGGCC
>JBBQCV010000251.1:0-5328 GCA_038319115.1 Burkholderiales bacterium
CGGCACGCTCTACCCGCTGTTCCTCGACGCGCTCAACCTCGGCAAGATATCGGTGGGGCCGCCGTACTTCGAAGCGGTCTTCGTCCCGCTCATGACCCCGGCGCTGTTCCTCATGGGCGTAGGGCCGCTGGCACGCTGGAAGGAGGCCAGCCTGGCCGGGCTCGCACGGCGCCTTCGCTGGGCGATAGGCGTAAGCGTGGTCAGCGCGCTTCTTGTGCCGCTCGCGGCCGCAGACTGGAAATGGTCGCAATGGCACCCGATGACCAGCTTCGGGCTGGCGCTGGCGTTCTGGATCTTTGCTTCCGGCGTCGTGAACCTGCGCGAACGCCTTGCTTCGCTGCCGGGACGGTGGACCGACAAGCTCGCCTCCCAGCCGGGGGGCTACTACGGGATGCTCCTGGCGCACTGTGGGGTGGCGGTTTTCATCATCGGCGTGACGCTCGTAAGGACCTACGAAGTCGAGCGCGATGTACGCATGGCGGTGGGCGACACCGTTGCGGTGGCCGGTTACACCTTCCGTTTCGAGGGGGCGCAGAGCGTGCGCGGCCCCAACTACCGTGCCGCGCGCGGCACGGTGCGAGTGTTGCGCGAGGGCCGGGAGGTCAGTGTGCTCAAGCCCGAGAAGCGCATCTACAACGCCACCAACACGCCCATGACCGAGGCCGACATCGATTCAGGCCTCTTCGGCGACCTGTATGTCTCGCTCGGCGAACCGGTCGAGAACGGGGCCTGGAGCGTGCGCATCTACCACAAGCCTTTCATTGCGTGGATCTGGGGCGGGTGCGCGATCATGGCGCTGGGCGGCCTGCTCGCGCTGTCCGACCGGCGCTACCGCATGCAGGCGCGGCGCGGGAAGCGCCCGGTGGCTGCTGCACAGCCACCGACCCTGCCGCGCGATGACGCGCGCGTGGCGCCGACTTGAACCGCTTCGCATTCCCGCTGGGGATCTTCGTGGTGTTGGCCGGCTTCCTCGCCGTCGGGCTCACCCTCAATCCGCGCGAGGTGCCCTCGCCGCTGGTAGGCAAGCCGGTGCCGCCGTTCCGCCTGGCGCAACTGCAGCGCCCCGAACTGGAATTCACCCAGAAAGACATGCTCGGGCAGGTGTGGCTGCTGAACGTGTGGGCGTCGTGGTGCGTGTCGTGCCGCGACGAGCACCCGGTGCTGGTCGAGCTTGCGCGCAATCGCGTAGTGCCGGTCGTGGGGCTCAATTACAAGGACAAGCCTGACGAGGCGCGCGCCTGGCTGGCGAGGTTCGGCGATCCCTACCTGCTCAGCGTCACCGACCAGGACGGTCGCGTCGGGATCGACTACGGCGTCTACGGGGTGCCGGAAACGTTCGTGATCGATCGCGCCGGCGTGATCCGCTACAAGCAGATCGGCCCGGTGACCCGCGAAGCCCTCGACGCGAAGATCCTGCCCCTGGTACGCGAGCTGCAGAAGTCGTGAAGGTTCTCGCCGCGATCCTGCTGGCCGTGGCGATGCTTGCGCCCGCGCTTGGGCGGGGCGCGGAGGCCGTGCCTACCGAACTCGATCGTGTGCAGCAAAAGCGCGCGGTCGAACTTTCCGAGCACCTGCGCTGCCTTGTTTGCCAGAACCAGACCATCGCCGACTCGAACGCCGAGCTGGCGCAGGACCTGCGGCGGCAGGTGCGCGAGCAGATCGCGCGGGGACGCAGCGACGCACAGATCGTCGAGTTCATGGTGCAGCGCTATGGCGATTTCGTCCTGTACAAGCCGCCCCTCAAGGCGAGCACGGTAATGCTGTGGTTCGGCCCGGCGTTGCTGCTGCTGGCCGGGATCGGCATCCTGCTGCGCAATCTCCGGCTGCGCAGGCCGCGCGAGGCGGCCGTGCTGAGCGACGAAGAGCACGCCCGGGCGAGCGAGTTGCTCGAGCGCGGGGCAGGCAGGGACCCGGCGGCGTGAACGCCTTCATCCTGGTCGGTGCGGCGATGACCGCCGCGGCGATGGTCTGCCTCGCGTGGCCGCTCCTGCGCCGCGATTTCGGCGCCGGCGCAGCCGCCACTTCGGAGGCCAACCTCGACATCCTGCGCGACCAGCTCGACGAGCTGCGCGCCGATCTCGCCCGCGGCACGATCTCGGCCGCGCAGTTTGCCGTTGCGCGCAACGAGATCGAGCGGCGGGTGCTCGAGGAACCCGCCTCGCCTGCGCGGGCGCAGTCGACCCGCGCGGAGCATGGCCGCCGCGCCGGCCTAGCGCTGGTGATTGCGCTTCCGCTGGTGGCGCTGCCGGCTTATTTTTGGATCGGCGAGCCGCGCGTGCTGCGCGACGGGACGACCGCCGCCGAGCAGCAGGTCGCGCCGGCGGAGGTCGAGGCGATGGTCGCAAAGCTCGCAGCGCGGTTGGAAAAAGAGCCGGGCGATGCGCGCGGCTGGGCGATGCTCGCGAAGTCTTACTACGTAATGCAGCGCATGCCGGAGGCGGCGGCCGCTTACGCCAGGGCCGCAGCGTTGACCAAGGACGACGCGGACCTGTTTGCCGACTATGCCGACGCACTCGCCTTGACCCAGGGGCGCAGTATCGAAGGCAAGCCCCTCGAGCTGGTCAGGCGCGCGCTCGCGCTCAATCCCGCCCAACCCAAGGCGCTCGCGATGGCCGGCACCGAAGCCTTCCAGCGCAAGGACTACGCTGCGGCGATGGGTTTCTGGCAGCGTCTCCTGCCGTTGCTGCCGCCGGAGTCGGAAATGGCGCAGGCCGTTGCCGGCGGAATCGAGGAAGCGCGCGAACTGGTCGGGCAAAAAGCGCCGGTCGGCGGCGGTAGCGCCGGGCCCGCGGCCAAGGCGGCGGGCACGGGGTCCGCCGTCCCGGCGCCGGGCGCGGCACCTTCCTCGGGCGCCGCCAGCGTGAGCGGCAGCGTCAGCCTTGCGCCCTCCCTCGCAGGCAAGGCCGATCCGCAGAGCACGCTGTTCATCATTGCGCGGGCGGTGAACGGGCCGCGCATGCCGCTGGCAGTGCTGCGCAAGCGGGCCGGGGACCTGCCGCTCACGTTCACGCTCGATGACGCGCTGGCAATGAGCCCGGAGCTCAGGCTTTCGCAGGCAAGCGAGGTCGTGGTCGTCGCGCGAATCTCCAGGTCGGGCAATCCGATCGCGCAGTCCGGCGACTTCCAGGGCACCAGTGCGGCGGTGAAAGTCGGCGCACGCGGGGTCGCACTGGTGATCGATTCGGTCGTTCCCTAGGCGGCGTCGCGCTCGTCCTGCGCGGCGCGATGGCGCGAGACCAGCAAGGCGACCTCGATGGCGACCGATGCGGCGGCCACCGCGTACGAACCCCAGACGTACAGGGCGTAGCCGCCCATGGCGAAGAACTCCGTTGCACTCGCCCAGTTCATCGCCCGGCTCCCGGTGCCGACCCGACCCGCTCGGGCGCGCGTTCGCGTTCGCGCTCGAGGATGATCGAGCGCACCCGCATGAGGCTCGCGGCGATCGAATACATCCAGAAAGCCAGCGCGAACACCAGCATGCCGGCAAGCATCGTCTTGGCCATGCTCGGGCTGCGGGTCAGGCTGACCGAGGCGCCCTGGTGCAAGGTGTTCCACCACTGCACCGAAAAATAGATGATCGGAACGTTCACTACGCCCACCAGCGCGAGTAGGGCGCCCGCCTTGTCGGCACGCCGCCGGTCGTCGATCGATCCCTGCAGGGAAATAAAGCCGAGGTACAGGAACAACAGGATGAGTTCGGAGGTGAGGCGCGCATCCCAGACCCACCACGTACCCCAGGTGGGCTTGCCCCACAACGCGCCTGTCCACAGCGCGATGAAAGTCATCAGGGCGCCGGTGGGGGCGATCGCGGAGGCCATCATCGACGACAGGCGCGTATTGAAGGCCAGCCCGAAGCCGGCCCAGAACGCCATCACCACGTACAGGAACATCGACATCCACGCGGTGGCGACATGCACATAGATGATGCGGTAGGCCTCGCCCTGCTGCGCATCGGTGGGCGCCATGAAAAAACCGATGTAAGTCCCGGCCAGGGCCAGGAGGGCCGCGGCGCCGAGGAACCACGGCACCAGTCGTCCGGCGAGCGGATAGAACGCCAGTGGCGATGCGTACTTGAACCAGTTTATCGAACCCATTTCCGGATCGCCTTGCGCGTGGGGGCTATTCGAATGCGATTTTAATCGCCGCGGCCGCAGCCCAAGGCCCGAACAGCAGGGCGGGAAGGAGGCAGGCGCCCAGCAACGACAGGTGAGGCGTCGCGCTCAGGCCGGCGGCGGCGGCGTCCACCGCGCCGGCACCGAAAATGAGGACCGGCACGCACAGCGGGAGCACGATCAGCGGGACAAGCACCGCGCTTGCGCGCAGGCCGAGTGTCAGGGCCGCTGCGAGCGCGCCCAGCACGCTCAGTACTGGCGTGCCGAGCAGGAGCGTCACTACAAGCATGAGCGCGGCCTCGGGACCCAACCCGAATTGCAGCCCGAGGAAGGGAGAAACCAGGACCAACGGAAATCCGGTGGCCAGCCAGTGCGCGCAGATCTTGCCGGCCACCAGGACTCCGAGCGTCGAGGGCGCGAGAACCAGTTGCTCCAGCGTCCCGTCGGCGTGATCGGCTGCGAACAGGCGGGACAATGCCAGCAGCGAAGCGAGCAGCGCAGCCACCCAGATCACGCCGGGCGCCACGCTGCGCAGGAGGGCGGCTTCGGGGCCGATGGCGAGGGGGAACAGGCTCACCACGATGACGAAAAACAGCACCGTGTTGACCGCGTCGCCCTTGTTGCGCACCACGGCGAGCAGGTCGCGCGCAATGACGCTTGCCAGCGGCGAGCGGGCCAGGCTCACGCGCCGAACTCGATGCGCTGGATCGCCGCGCCGCGAATCGGCACTTCCTGGTGGGTGGTGAGCATCACCATGCCCCCGCCCGACAGGTGCTGCTCCAGCATCGAACGCACCACATCGATGCCTTGTGCGTCGAGAGCCGCGAACGGTTCGTCCAGTACCCAGAGATCGCGCGATTTGCTCAGCCCCAGCCGCGCCAGTGCCAGCCTGCGCTTCTGTCCCTGCGAAAGGTAGCGGCACGGCAGCCGCGACGCGGCCGGAAGCGAAAACGCGCTCAGGGCGGACGCGATTTCGCCGGGGTCGGCCGGCAACCCGGCCAGGCGGGCGGCAAATGCCAGGTTCTCTGCCGGGAAGAGTTCCTCCTTGATGCCATTGAGGTGGCCTACATAGGCGAGGCGCGCGCGGTATTCCTCGCCGAGCGCGCGGACAGGCTGGCCGTCCCACTCGATACGCCCGGCCGCCGGTTGCAGGAACCCGCAAACCATTCTCAACAAGCTGGTTTTTCCGCTGCCGTTGGGGCCGCGGACTTCGAGC